>NZ_JAAKVR010000002.1:0-376646 GCF_049175755.1 Aeromonas sp. 600282
CGGGCCAAGCTGGGGCAACTGGCCGACCAGCAAAAGCGCCTTAACCAGATCAAAGCCAACTACGACAAAACCATGTCCATGCGCGGCACTCTGGCAGGCTATGGCGCTGCAGGGATGGCCACCGGGGCCGCCGCCATCTACAAGGGCACCAATATCGCGGGCAAGGCGATGGGCTTTGATGTCGATATGTCCAAGGTGCAGGCGATCACCCGGCTGAGCAAAGAGAGCAGCGAACTGGCCGCCCTGCGGGCTCAGGCACGGGAGCTCGGCGCCAATACCGCCTTCACGGCGGGCGAAGCGGCGCAGGGTCAGGGCTTTCTGGCCATGGCCGGTTTCACCCCCAAGGCAATCCGTGACGCCATGCCCGGGGTGCTCGATATCGCCAAGGCGGGCGGCGTCGAGATTGCTGCCGCCGCTGACATCGGGTCCAACATCCTGACCGGCTTCAAGCTGCCGGCCAACCAGATGACCCGCTTGGGGGATGTGATGGTCGGCACCTTCACCCGCGCCAACGTCGACTTGCAGATGCTGGGTGAAACCATGAAATACGTGGGGCCGGTGGCGGCAGGGCTCGGAGTCGACCTTGAAACTGCCTCCGCCATGGCGGGCAAGCTGGGGGATGCAGGGATTCAGGGCAGCATGGGCGGGACAGCCATCCGTGCCATTCTCGGCCGTTTGGCCTCCCCGCCCAAGGCCGCGAATGATGCGCTGGCCGCCCTCAACGTCAAGACCGCCGATGCGGCGGGCAACCTGCGCTCGCTGCCAGATATCCTGGACGAGCTCTACAAGAAAACCAGCAAGATGGGGGACGCCACCCGTTCGGGCTACTTCAAGGCCATCGCCGGCGAAGAGGCATTCGCCGCCCTGACCGTGCTGACCGAGCAGGCCGGTTCCGGCAAGCTGCAGGAGCTGATCGCCACCTTGAAGCAAACCCAGGGGGAAGCGGGCAAGGTCGCCAAGGTGATGGCCGATAACGCCATCGGCGATCTGGACAACCTCACCTCCGCATGGGATGACGTAGGGATCCAGATGATGGAGACCGAGAACGGCCCACTGCGTGGCATTATCCAGCGCGTCACCGAGATCATCCAGGTCACCGGCGACTGGATGCGGGCCAACCCAGAGCTGACCTCGACCCTGACCCGTATCGCGGCGGTCACCGCCGTAGCCGCTGCCGCTGGCGGATCGCTGCTGCTGATTGTGGCTGGTCTGCTGGGGCCACTGGCCGCCATCAAGATGGGGCTTTCGACCCTGCTGGTTTATGGCGGCCCGCTGCTGGCCTTCATCAAGGCGCTGACCATGGGCATGGTCAGGCTCGGGATTGCCATGCTCACCACCCCGATCGGCTGGTTCATCATGGGGATTGTGGCAATCGCGGCTGGCGCCTACCTGCTCTACAAACATTGGGATGGGGTCACCAAGTGGTTCAGCGACCTATGGGCCCAGTGCAAGGCCCCTGCCCTCGCCTTCTGGGAACTCCTGAAAGAGCTCTTCTCATGGACCCCCATCGGCATGCTCATCATGCACTGGAACGAGATCTGGGCCTTCTTCGATACCCTGCCAGCAGGGGCCGCCAACAAGGGTAAGGCCATCATCGACGGCCTGATTGGCGGCATCAGTGCCAAGTGGGAGAGTTTGAAGAACAAGATCAAAGCCCTCACCGACCTGCTGCCGGATTGGATGAAGGGGGGCGGCTCGGTCACCGCCAACGTCAATCCGTCCGGCTACCTCACCGGCAACTACAACACCCCGGCCATGGCGGGCGGTTCGGGATACGGCCCGCGCATCGTCACCCCGGTGCGACCAGTGGCCCGAGGCAACAGCACCACCCAGATCCACGCCCCGATCAGTATCACCCAGCAGCCGGGACAATCAGCCACCGATGTGGCGCAAGAGGTGCGCCGCGAACTGGATCGACGCGAACGGCAGGCGGCCGCCAGTGGCCGCGCCTCCCTGACCGACCGCAACTAAGGAGCAACCACCATGATGATGACCCTGGGCTGGTTCGTGTTTATGCGCTCGACCGTGGCCCCGCAATCTCAACAAGACGAAAAATCATGGCGCCACCCGGGCAATAACCGGGTCGGCGCCCGCCCCTCATACCAGTACCTCGGGCCAGATGACGAGCTCAGTCACTTAAGCGGGGTGCTCTATCCAGAGCTCACCGGCGGGCCCGTATCCCTCGACATGCTCAATAGCATGGGTGACAGCGGCCAAGCCTTCCCCCTGATCCAGGGAGATGGCGTGATGCGTGGGTCGTTCGTGATAGAGGGGATCAGCACCATCCGCAGCGAGTTCTTTCAAGATGGCAGCGCCAGAAAAATCGAGTTCAGCATCAAGCTCAAGCGGGTCGACGGCAACGACAGCTCCCTCGGCAATACCTTGCTCGGGCGCACCGCGGGCAACCTGCTCGGTCGATTGGGTGTTGGCAAGCTGCTGAACACCGTGGGCGGCAAACTCGGGGGGCGGCTCTGATGGGGGCATTCGACCAGTTCGGTACCCGCTTGGCTGAAAACCTTGGCATCACCAGCCAACTGGATGCCCTGCGCCAGCAGCATCCGGCGCCCGCCTATCAGGTACTGGTCGATGGCCGCGATGTCTCGGGCACCCTGCGCCCACGCTTGATGCACATGACCATCACCGATAACCGTGGTTTTTCGGCCGATACCATCGAGATCGCCCTCGATGACAGCGACGGCAAACTGGCCATGCCACGCCGTGGGGCCACCCTTCAAGCCAGCATTGGCTGGCAAGGCTGCCCCCTGGTCGATAAAGGCACCTTCAAAATTGACGAGGTGGAGCATGGCGGCGCGCCGGATGTGCTCACCATCAGGGGCAAGTCGGCAGACCTGCGCGGGGGCATGAACAAACTGCGCGAGCGCAGCTGGCACTTCGAGACCATCGGCGCCATCGTTGAGCAGCTGGCCGCCCGCTATGGCCTGACACCGAGCGTTGGCGACGCCTTCAAGGGGATGGTGATCGACCACATCGACCAGACCAACGAGAGCGATCTGGCCTTTCTCACCCGCTTGGCCACCGAGCAAGATGCCATCGCCACCGTCAAATCTGGCCGCCTGATGTTCATCAAGGCGGGCAACGGCACCACCGCCAGCGGTAAGCCACTGCCGGCTGTCACCATCACCCGCCAGGACGGCGATCAGCACCAGTTCTCGGTGGCCGACCGCGACGCCTACACCGGTGTCATCGCCTACTGGCAAGACAACAAGGCCGCCGAGAAGAAGAAAATCGAGGTGAAGCGCAAGCGAAAGACCAAACCGAAAGAGGAACGGCCGCTACCGCCGGGTGTGGTGGTCAACAAGAAGGAAAACGAGCTGCTGGTTGGTGACAGTGAGAACGTCAAGGAGCTGCGCCACGTTTACGCCAGTCAGAGCAACGCCATGCGGGCCGCCCGGGCTGAGTGGGAAAAGCTGCAGCGCGGCGTGGCCGAGTTTCAGATCACCCTGGCCAAAGGCCGACCAGAGCTCTACCCGGAGCAACCCACCACGGTGAGGGGATTCAAACCGCAAATCGACGAGGCCGAATGGCTACTCACCCAGGTCGTTCACGACCTCACCGACCAGGGCTACACCAACCGCTTGCAACTCGAAGTGAAACTTGCAGAGCTGCCGGAATAAATCTGTGTGGATCAAATGTGGACACTGAAGAAAAAGAAAAAGGCCACTATTTCTAGTGGCCTTTCGTAACTCTTTGATTTTAATGGTGCCCGAGGCCGGAATCGAACCGGCACGACGCGAACGTCGAGGGATTTTAAATCCCTTGTGTCTACCGATTTCACCACTCGGGCACCGCAATCGGTATCAAGCTCGCGTGGCGGGCTTGTCAATATGGAGGCACGTTCCGGAGTCGAACCGGACTAAACGGATTTGCAATCCGCTGCATAACCGCTTTGCTAACGCGCCATGCAAAAGAGAGTTGGCTCTCTATTGTCTGAATTTGGAGCGGGAAACGAGACTCGAACTCGCGACCCCGACCTTGGCAAGGTCGTGCTCTACCAACTGAGCTATTCCCGCATTGGTCTGGCTGACTGCCTGACTACGAGGACGCATTCTAGCGATGTTCCTCGCCCAGTCAACCAGAAATATTTAATTACCTGATCGTTCGGGCATTTTTTGCCCTTTTTGAACAGTTTTAGCGCCTTTGGCCGTTTCCTGCCTCAAATCAGCGGAAACCTCACCTTGCGGCGCAAGTGACTCACAGGTTGGCGTGGTGGGTCAAATCGCCCCAGGCAGCCTTCATGTACTGGAACATCGACCAGAAGGTGAGCACGGTGGCAACATAGAGCATCACATAGGCGAGCCACACCATCCAGACGTTGTATTGCCAAATCAGACCGGTGAGCGACACCATCTGGATCATGGTCTTCCACTTGCCAATCCAGCTAACCGCCACCGAGGAGCGTTTGCCGAGCTCGGCCATCCATTCGCGCAGGGCGGAGATGATGATCTCGCGGCCAATCATGGTCATGGCGGGGATGGTCACCCAGATGGTGTTGTAGTGTTCGACGATAACCACCAGTGCGGCGGCAACCATGATCTTGTCGGCAACCGGGTCAAGGAAGGCGCCAAAGGCGGTGGACTGATTGAGCTTGCGAGCCAGATAGCCATCAAACCAGTCGGTGGCAGCGGCCAGAATAAAGATGATGGCGGCAGCCAGATAGGACCATTGATAAGGCAGATAGAACAGGATGACGAAGACGGGAATGAGCAAAATCCGGAAAAACGTCAACAGGTTAGGTATGTTTGTCATTATTTTCAGCCACTTCTTGTACGTCGCTACATAGTGCGCCAAAGCCGATTTGCGATGCAACCGCACTGGCGCCCGTCTTGGTCTTTTTAATCCATCAATCTTCTCAAAATGCGAAGGCCATTATGGCATTTACGGCCCCCCCGCGTCACGGCTCTTGTGCATCAAGGAGTTAGCGATTTTGCCATGCCGCTAACCCTGCTCAGGCGCTGTGCAAGCCATCGTGGATGGTCTGGGCCAGCTCCTGACTGATGCCGGGAACCTTGGCCAGTTCATCCACGCTCGCCTTTTTGACCTCCTGCAGGCCGCCCAGATATTTGAGCAGCGCCTGCCGCCGCTTTGGCCCCACCCCCGGAATATCCTCCAGACTGCTGCTGGTGCGGGCCTTGGCCCGTCTGGCCCGGTGGCCGGTAATGGCAAAACGGTGAGATTCATCGCGAATATGCTGAATAAGGTGCAAAGCGGGCATATCTGCCGGCAAATGCAGCTCTTCGTGGCTCTCCCCCATGATGAGTGTTTCCAACCCTGCCTTGCGGGTGACCCCCTTGGCAATCCCCACCAGCAGCGGATATTTGCCGCCGAGAAACTCCAGCTGACGGGCCAGGATCTCTTCGGCGCGGCGCAACTGGCCGAGGCCGCCGTCGATAAACAGCACGTCCGGCACCTTGTCCGGCTCCTGCTGCTTGCCAAAGCGGCGCTCCAGCGCCTGCTCCATCGCCGCGTAGTCATCACCACCGGTGATGCCGTCGATGTTGAAACGACGATATTCCGATGAGAGCGGCCCCTCCCGGTTGAACACCACGCAAGAGGCCACGGTGCGCTCCCCCATGGTGTGGGAGATATCGAAACACTCCATGCGGGCGATGGGGCGCTCCAGCTCCAGCAGCTCTTCCAGCTGGTCGTAGCGGGCGGTGATGGTGCTCTTGTGAGCCAGCCGCGAGCGCAGCGCCGTCTCGGCGTTGATGGAAGCGAGCTTGATAAAGCGGGCCCGCTCGGCGCGGGTACGGCTCACCACCCGCACCTTGTAGCCTGCGGTCTGGCTCAGAGTCTCGGCGATGACGCTCTCGTCCTCAAGGGCCACATCGAGCAGCACCTCGCTCGGGATCTGCCGCCCCCCCTGCCCCGACAGATAGAACTGCAGCAGGAAGGATTGCACCACCTCGTCAAGCTGGGTATCAGCAGGCACTTTCGGGAAGTAGCTGCGCGAGCCGAGCACCTTGCCCTGACGGATAAAGAGTACGTGAATGCAGGCCGCACCTTGCTGGAAGGCGACCCCCACCACATCCAGCTCGTCCAGTACGTTGCCGCTCACCGACTGCTGCTCGGTGACCCGGCGCAGCGCCAGGATCTGATCCCGGTAGCGGGCCGCCTCTTCAAAACGCAGATCGCCGCTGGCGGACTCCATCTTGCCAACCAGCTCTCCAATCACCTGCTGGTTCTTGCCCGCCAGAAACAGCTTGGCCAGCTCCACCTGCTGGGCATATTCGGCCTCGCTCACCAACCCGGGTACGCAAGGGCCAGCGCAACGCTTGAGCTGATAGAGCAGGCAGGGACGGGTGCGGTTGGCATAGACCGCATCTTCGCACTGACGCACCGGGAAAATTTTCTGCATCAAATGCAGGCTCTCGCGTACCGCGCCGCCAGAGGGGTATGGGCCGAAGTACTCCCCCTTCACCTTGCGGGCACCGCGATGCACGCCGATGCGTGGATGCTGGTGCGCGGTGATGATGATCCAGGGGTAGGATTTGTCGTCCCGCAGCAGCACGTTGTAACGGGGTTGGTACTGCTTGATGAGGTTGTGCTCGAGGATCAGCGCCTCGGTCTCGGTGTGGGTAACGGTGACCTGGATATCGGCGATCTGGCGCACCAGGGTGCGAGTCTTGATGCTGTCGACGTTGGTGCGAAAGTAGGAGGCGAGCCGCTTTTTCAGATCCTTGGCCTTGCCCACGTAGATCACGGTGCCACCGCTGTCATACATGCGGTAGACGCCACTTTGATGGGTGACGGCGCTCAGAAACGCCTTGCTATCGAAGAGAGGTTCGGGAGAGAGGGTCATCAGCTACTCGGCTCACACAAAGGCAAAAATTGACGGGCAGAGCATACTGCCCTCGCCGCCTGAAAAGCAAAAGGGCAGAAAAGCAAAAAGGCGGCACTCGCCGCCTTTGTGACCACACGCCACCCGATTAGAGGGTATCGGCATCCAGCATGCCATAGCGAATGGCCAGATGGGTCAGTTCCACGTCACCGTTAATCCCCAGCTTGCTGAACAAACGATAGCGGTAGCTGTTGACCGTCTTCGGGCTCAGGTTGAGCTGCTCGGAGATATCGGTCACCTTCTGCCCCTTGGTGATCATCATCATGATCTGCAGCTCGCGCTCGGAGAGGGACTTGAAGGGATTCTCGTCAGCGGAGGCAAACTGGCTGAGGGCCATCTGCTGGGCAATCTCCGGGGAGATGTAGCGCTGACCGGAGTGCACCAACCGGATCGCCTGGATCATCTCGTCAGGAGCTGCCCCCTTGGTCAGGTAACCGGCGGCGCCCGCCTGCATCACCTTGGTGGGGAACGGATTTTCTGAATGAATGGTCAGCACTATGATGCGCACATCGGGGCGGATCCGCAGAATTTTGCGGGTCGCTTCCAGACCACCAATACCCGGCATGTTCATGTCCATCAGGATCACGTCCGGATGGTGTTGGCGACAGAAAGTGACTGCTGTCTCGCCGCTCTGTGCTTCGCCCACCACCTTGATCCCGCGCACATCTTCAAGAATGCGTCTTATCCCTGTACGCACCAGTTCATGATCATCGACCAGGAATACATTTATCACCCAAACACCCCGTTTTATCTCGTTTTAGCCGCCCGGTTAGGGTTAACAGGGCGTCTTGCATCATAACCAAACTCGTCGCTTTGGCAAACCATGCACGCCAAAAGTTTGAGAAAACCCATGTTTAGCGTTTAAAATCAAATAATTATATAAATTATCAAAACAAAAAACGGTGCCTTGCGACACCGTTTTTCATTACTTGAGTGTTGTGGTCATTACTGGGCCAAGAAGGCGCGCACCTTCTCCAGATCGGCCTGAGTATCCACCCCGACCGGCGGCGCTTCAAGGGCCTGGGCGACGTGGATCTTCTCCCCATACCAGAGCACCCGCAGCTGCTCCAGTGCCTCGACCTGCTCCAGCACGCTCGGTGCCCAGTCTACATAACGCTGGATAAATCCGGCGCGATAGGCGTAGATACCGATATGACGCTGGTAGTGGTCGCCAATCTGCTCATGGCTCTTGGCAAAGCGATCCCGATCCCAGGGAATGCAGGCGCGACTGAAGTAGAGGGCGTAGCCATCCTTGTCAGTCACCACTTTCACTGCGTTCGGATTGAACGCCTCTTCGGCATCCTTGATCGGCACCGACAGGGTCGCCATCGGCGCCGTGGCGGCGGCCAGATTATCCGCCACCTGACGAATGATGGCGGGCGGAATGAGCGGCTCATCCCCCTGCACATTGACGATGATGGTATCGGCGGCAAAGCCGTAGTGACGGCACACCTCGGCCAGACGCTCGGTGCCGGACTGGTGATCCGGTGAGGTCATGCACACCTCGACGCCGGTGCTCTGCAGTGCCTGCTGTACCCGCTCGTCATCGGTGGCAACGATCACCCGATCGGCACCGGATTGCAGCGCTTTTTCCACCACGTGCTGCACCATGGGCTTGCCATGGATATCCGCCAGCGGCTTGCCCGGCAGACGGGTTGACGCATAGCGGGCCGGAATGACGACGACGAAACTCATGACGGCAGCTCATCGCTGTTGAGCGGACGGGCACGGTTCTCAAGCAGCACCGGGATCCCCTCCTCCAGCGGATAGGCCAGCTTGTCAAAGCGGCAGACCAGCTCATGAACTGCTTTGTTGTAGTGCAGCTTACCCTTGCAGACCGGGCAGGCGATGATGTCGAGCAACTTGATGTCCAAAGCCAAAACGATACTCCTTCAACGATGTCGCGCTGGCGGCTTTATCACGCCAGCGATGGATGTCGAGCAACCAGATATTCCGTACGGGGCGTATCAAGCCCCTGCTCCCTCACCGAGGCAAGAGAGATTAATCTTGCGCCCTGGCCGCGCCCTTCCCCTTTGTCCCCAGCTTGTGCAGCAGGGCATCGAGCAGGGAGGCGGGCAACTCGGCACTGACCGGCAGATACCACCAGTTATCGAGGGCAAACGGACGACACTTGACCGCATCCTTCTCGGTCATCAGCAGCGGCTTGCTGGCAAAGCGGCCCACCAGCTCATCCCGATCGAAGGGGTGATGATCGCCGTAGGCGGCCTGCTGATCCAGCTGATAGCCGAGCCCTTCCAGGGTGGCAAAGAAGCGGGGCGGATGGCCAATCCCCGCCAGCGCATCGACCGGCCCCGACAAGGGGGCAGCAAGCGGGGCATCGTCGCGCACCCGGCGCGGGGTGTCGGCGACCAGTTGCATGGGGTACTCCCCCTTGCCCGGCTCGCCGCCGTTGCAGATGATGGCATCCACCCGTTTGAGACGAGTGATCGGCTCGCGCAGCGGCCCCATCGGCAGCAAGCAGGCGTTGCCGAAACGGCGCGCGCCGTCCACCACCACCAGCTCGATGTCGCGGGCCAGCGCATAGTGCTGCAGGCCGTCGTCGGTGATGATGATATCCACCTCACCGCTCTGCTCCAGCAGTCGTACCGCGTCGGCCCGTTTCGGGGCAACCACCACGGGGCAGCCGCAGCGCCGGGCAATCAGCACCGGCTCATCTCCGGCCTGCGCCGTGGTGCTGGTCTCATCCAGCCGATAGGGGTAATGGGGCGCCTTGCCACCATAACCACGGCTCACCACCCCGGGGCGATAGCCGCGGGCTTGCAACTGCTCCACCAGCCAGACCACCACCGGCGTCTTGCCGTTGCCCCCCACCGAAATATTGCCCACCACAATGACCGGCAAGGAGGAGCGATACCCCTTGCGCCAGCCATGACGATAGGCGTAGCGGCGGGTGCCGCTGATGATGGCAAACAGCAGGGCAAAGGGGGCCAGCAACCAGCGCCAGCCACTTTTGCGATACCAGAGCCGTTCCAGCATCAGGCTTTGCTTCCCGCGTTGCCAAACTGAATGGCGCGCAGCTGGGCATAGGTGCCGCGCTGCTCCATCAGTGCTTCGTGGTTACCGCGCTCGACGATATGGCCTTCGTCGATCACCAGGATCTCGTCCGCCTTCTCGATGGTGGAGAGACGGTGGGCAATCACCAGCGAGGTACGCGCCTTGCAAAGCTCGTCGATAGCCGCCTGAATGTGGCGCTCGGACTCGGTATCGAGGGCCGAGGTGGCCTCATCCAGCAGCAGAACCGGCGCATCGCGCAGCAAAGCCCGTGCAATGGCAACACGCTGGCGCTGACCACCGGAGAGGGATGCACCGTTCTCGCCAACCACAGTGTCATACCCGTTGCTCATCTTGCTGACGAACTCGTCGGCATGAGCGATACGGGCGGCCTGCACGATCTGGTCGCGGCTGTATTTGTCTTCTGCCGCGTAGGCGATGTTGTTGGCAACCGAGTCGTTGAACAGGTGGACATGCTGGGAGACCAGCGCGTACTGCTTGCGCAGCTCGCTCAACTTGTATTCGCGGATGTTGATGCCGTCCAGCAGGATCTCGCCCTGATCGATGTCGTAGAAGCGGGTCAACAGGCTGGCAATGGTACTCTTGCCAGAGCCGGAACGGCCCACCAGCGCCACCGATTTACCCGCCTCCACCTTGAAGCTGACGTTGTGCAGCGCCGGGGTATCCTTGGTCGGGTAGGTGAAGGTGACGTTGCGAAACTCGATCTCGCCGCGGGCACGCTCCAGAGTACGGGTGCCGGTATCCTGCTCCGGCTCGCTGTCGAGCAGGCCAAACAGGCTGTGGCAGGCAGTGATGGCGCGCTGGAACTGGTTGTTGACGTCGGTCAGGCTTTTCAGCGGCTTGAGCAGCATCATCATGGAGGTGATCATGACGGTAAACGTACCGGCAGTCAGCTCGCTGCGCACACTGTCGATGGTAGCTACATACAGGAAGGCAGCCAGCGCGATGGAGGCCACCATCTGCACCACCGGGCTGCCGATGGCATCGGCAGCGACCATCTTCATGGTTTGCTGGCGCATGTTGTTGCTGACCTGGAAGAAGCGTTTCTCTTCCACCTTCTGGCCACCAAACATCAGCACCTCTTTGTGCCCTTTGAGCATCTGCTCGGTGGAGGTGGTGATATCCCCTACCGCCTGCTGGATGTGACGGCTGATCTGGCGGAAACGGCGGCTGATAAGGCCGATGATGACCCCCACCAGCGGGCCAACCACCAAAAAGATCACCGACAGCTGCCAGGAGTGCCAGAACATCAGGCCGAGCAGGCCGACCACGGTCGCCCCTTCCCGCACCAGGGTCACCAGCGTGGTGCTCGCCGCCGAGGAGACCTGACTGGCGTCATAGGTCACCTTGGAGAGCAGATGACCGGTGTTCTGACGGTCGAAGAAGCTCATCGGCATCGCCACCATGTGATTGAACACCTGCTGTTGCAGACGCATCACGACGTGGTTGCCAACCCAGGCCATGCAGTAGTTGGAGAGAAAGTTGGCGACACCGCGCAGGGCCACGATGCCGAGGACGAAGAAAGGCATCCATTTCAAAACGGTGCTGTCGTTGCCATTGATGCCCTGATCGATCAGCGGCTTGATGGAGTAGACAAAGGTGGTATCCACGGCGGCGTAGCCCAGCATCCCGATGATGCCACCGACCAGGCCCAGCTTGCGATCACGGACATAACCGAGCAGGCGTTTGAATACTGGCCAGCTCTCTTGTGAGGTTTCTTGTTGCATGAATAGCCGTTAGTAATGGAAATGACGGGCTATTCTAGCCAAAGCGCAGGCTTACACCAAGCGCCGCCACCTATATCGCATTCCTACACGGCAGAAATGGCCGATTATTGCTCAAACCACACTCGCGGTCGCCACCACTCGCCACTGCGCCGGTACCAAGGCCCCAGATCTCGCTCGGCGGTGACGCTCAAGCCCTCTGCGGTGGGTTCGACCAGCATCGCCCCTTGCTGACCGGTGATCCACTGGCGGGCATCCCGATAGCGGGCCACTACATCGGGACGGGGAAAGCCCCACTGATTCATAAAACCGGCGCTGTGGATCACCTCCTGCGCCGCTACCGCCGCGACAAACGGGGGCGTGGAGGAGGTGCGACTGCCATGATGGGGGCTCACCAGCAAGGTGCTGGCCATCCCCTCTCCCTCCAGCGCCACCAGTCGCAGCTCGGCCTGCCGCTCGATATCGGCGCTCAGCAGCACGCTGCGCTGCCCATCGCTGATACGCACCACGCAGCCATCGTTATTGCGCCCGCCACCGGGGCGCTCGGGCCAGAGCACTGCAAACGAGAGCCCCTGCCAGCGCCACTGTTGCCCACGCTGGCAGAGCGTTGTTCCCTCACTGAAGGGGTAAGAGGAGAGCTCGTGACGCACCGGCATGGCGCTGAGCAGTCGCTTGCGATTGCCGGCATGGTCCCGATCCTTGTGACTGATGATGAGGCGATCGATGACCCGGATCCCCAGATGGCTCAGCTGGGGCAGGATCACCGCGTCCGCCATGTTGTAGCCTCCGGGATAGCGATCACCAGTGTCATAGAGGATGGCACGCTCCCCCTTGCTGATCAGCACTGCCAGCCCCTGCCCCACATCCAGCACCCGCAGTTGCCAGCGGACAGGCGTTGGCCAAAGCGCCAGCAACAGCGCACACAGACCCGGTAGCCAGAGCCAGCTTGCCGGGCGCCACTGCGCGGCGAACCAGAGCAGCAACAACAGGGTGCAGAGCGGCAGCCACCAGCCGGGCAGTGGCCACCACAGTTGCAGTTGATCGGAAAGCCAATTCAGGATGGTCAGCACCCACCCGAGCCCCAGATCCGCCAGCCAGAACAGGACATAGGCAAGCGAGGTGGAGAGCGGCGCCAGCAGCACACCGATCAGGGCCAGCGGGATGATGGCGATACAAAAGAGCGGCACCGCCAGCAGGTTGATCACTATGGCAAGGGGCGCGATCCCCTCGAACAACGCCAACTGCAGCGGCAGCAGACCGAGTAGCAGCCAGAGCTGGATCTGCCAGAGCCCCGGCTTGTCGTGGAGATATCCCACCAGCAGCAAGATGGCCACCGCCAGAAACGAAAGCCAGAAGCCGGCCGAATAGAGTGCGAAGGGATCCCAGAGGGTCAATACCACAAAGGCCCACAGCCAGATGCGCCAGGCCGGCCACTCTCGCCGACTCCAGCGCAACACGCTCCACACCAGCACCATGATCAGGGCCCGCTCGGTGGCCACCGCAAACCCGGCCAACGCGCTGTAGACGGCGGCAAACAGCAGGGAGGTGATGATGGCGCCGCGCAGACCAAACAGCCTGCCCAGCCACCACCCGAGCACCGCAACCAGCGCGATGTGTTGCCCTGAGATGGCGATGATATGGGTCAGGCCGCTGCCGCGAAACAGCTCCCACTGGGCATCCGTGATACCGCTCTGCTCGCCAAAAGTGAGCGCCGCCAGCAAGGGGGCATAGTCAAGCGGACGCCAACTCTCGGTCGCGGCCCCCAACCAGCGTTCGCGCCAACCCGCAGGTGCCTGTTGAATGTCGATCACCCGGCGCAAATTGCCGGTGGCGGTGATCCCTTTGCCCAGCAGCAGACGCCGCCCATCCAGCCCCGCCTCGTTGGCCAGACCGTGAGCCGGTTTCAACGAGGTCACCAGGGTGATTCGGCTACCTACCGTCATGGCTGGCAATGCCTGATAGGCATTGACCCGGATCAGGGGCTCAGGTGTCACCGGTTGCTCGTCGAGGGTGCTCACCCGCAGCAGCAGCCGGACAAATTTATCCCCCTCGGGCTCTGCACTTTGCAGCTGTGCGGTTATCATGTGGCTCGTCTGATCGCCCAACCGCTCCAGCCAGGCCAGCCGATAGGCAAGATTGGCCTGCATCCAGAGGATGCCGAGCAGGAGAAACAGCCACCGCCAGGCACGGCAATATGCAAGGGGGATCAGCAGGGACAGCAACAGGCCCCCCCATGCGAGTGAAGGTAACCATGGCCAGAACAGTGAGGAGCTTGCCCCCAGGGCAAACGACAACAGACGCAGATCCATGGAGCAAGTATTTAGCAAGGTTTCAATATGCCCAAACGACTCATTAAACGCTGGATGCCCGATCAGCAAACCCTGAAAGAACACAAGCACCTGCGGCTGTTCGGCAAACTGCTGCTCGATGCCAACCTCTGGCACCTCAACCGCCGCTCGGCCGCCGGGGCCTTTGCGGTGGGCCTCTTCATGGCCTGGGTGCCGCTCCCCTGCCAGATGCTGCTGGCTGCCGGAGGCGCTATCCTGTGCCGGGTTAATCTGCCGCTCTCGGTGGCGCTGGTCTGGCTCTCCAACCCCTTTACCATGCCGCCCCTGCTCTATGGCGCCTATCTGGTGGGTTGCCAGCTGCTGGGACATTCAGCGCAGCAGATAGAGATTGAGTTCACCTGGGAGTGGCTGGTCTCGGTGCTGGGCACAGTGGCACCGCCGCTGTTGCTGGGCTCGCTGATCCTTGCCCTGCTCAGTTCTCTTATCGGTTACACCCTGATCCGCACCTTCTGGCGGATCAGCACGGTGCGCCAGTGGCAAAAACGCAAGATGGCACGCCCATGCTGAGTCGCTGGTTTGCCCGCTTCAAGCTAGATCCCGATACCCTGCGCCAGCAGAAGTGGTTTGCCCTGTTTGGTGAGCGACTGCTTGCCCCAGCCCTCTGGCAAGGGGGCACCCGCGCCCTGAGCGGCGCGGTGGCGGCCGGGATCTTCGCCTGCTGGTTCCCCATCCCGATGCACTCGCTCATCGCAGTCGGTCTGGCGCTGGCATTCAGCCTCAACCTGCCACTGGCGCTGCTGGCGGTCTGGTTCAACAATCCGCTGACTTTGCCGTTCATGTATCTATACGCCTATCGCACCGGTTGTCTGGTACTGCACCAGACACCGGAGCCCTTCCACCTCAGCTGGACCCTCCACTGGCTGGAGCAGGAGGCGGCCACCCTGGTGCCCCCCTTCCTGCTCGGCAGCCTGCTGCTGGCGGTACTCACCGCCCTGAGCGGCGGCGCCCTGACCGCGCTGCTGCTGCAACTGCGCAAGTTGTGGCAAGGTGCCCGCCACCACTGAGCTGCCCTTACCCTTGTTTGGCGATCAGCCGTTGGCGATCAAAAAAGCCCGTCACCAAGGTGACGGGCTTTTTCATGGCATAGTGCCAGAGCGCAAGGCGATGCGATTACAGCACCTTGGCAATGGCCTCGCAGAGGGGATCGATATTGGCGCGGGTAATACCGGCTACGCTGATCCGGCCTGAGCCAACGATGTAGATGGCAAATTCGCTCTTGAGGCGCTCAACCTGATCCTTGGTGAGACCGGAGAAGGAGAACATGCCGTTCTGCTCGCGGATAAAGCTGAAATCCTGGCTCACGCCGAGGGCAGCCAGCTTCTCTACCAGCAGTTCGCGCATCTCGCGAATACGCACCCGCATGGCGGCCACTTCTTCGACCCACTCGGCATAGAGAGCCGGATCGCTCACCACGGCGGTAACCACTGCGGCACCGTGTGACGGCGGGTTGGAGTAGTTGGCACGGATCACTGTCTTGACCTGAGTGAAGGCCACATCGGCGATTTCCTTGGTCGCGCTGACCAGCGTGAAGGCGCCGACACGCTCGTTATAGAGGCCGAAGTTCTTGGAGAAGGAGCTCGCCACCAGCAGCTCTTCATGGCACTCGGCGAAGATGCGCAGGCCTTCGGCATCCTCTTCAATACCACGGGCAAAACCCTGATAGGCGAAGTCAAACAGCGGCAACCAGCCGGCGGCAGCACTCTGCTTGGCCAGTGCGCGCCACTGATCGCTAGTGGGGTCGATACCGGTCGGGTTGTGGCAGCAGCCGTGCAGCAGCACCAGCTCACCCGGCTGCACTTCGGCCAGCGAGGCCTGCATGGCGGCAAAGTCGAGTCCCTTGGTGGCGGCGTCGTAGTACTTGTACCACTTGACGGTCAGGCCCGCGGCCTGGAATACGCTTACGTGGTTGGCCCAGGTGGGATCGGAGATCCAGATGGTTTTGGCCAGACCGTTGCGCACCACGAATTCGGCCGCGATACGCAGGGCACCGGTACCGCCCGGCGCTTGCGCGGTCTTGGCGCGGCCGCTGGCAACCAGCGCAGAGTGCTGCCCGAACAGCAGTTGCTGCACGATGCGGCCATATTCGATATTGCCTTCAATACCGAGGTAGTTCTTGGTCTTCTCGTCGGTCAGCAGCTTCTGCTCGGCTTTCTTGACGCAGTGAAGAATGGGGGTGGCACCGGACTCGTCCTTGTAGATCCCTACGCCCAGATTGATCTTGTGGCTGCGAGAGTCAGCACGGAAGGCTTCGGTCAGGCCCAGGATCGGATCCGCTGGGGCGGCAACAACCTTTTCAAACATGGTATTCCCTGTATTCCGTTGAGTTCGTTGGGTGGCAAAGCGGCTTGATAAACAAAAGCGCTCATCTGGCGAGCGCTTCGTCAACTCTTTATATCACCGCGTTCAATGAGGGAAAACCGCTTTTTGGCTCGCTTTCAGGCCAATTTCAACCAACGGCATGCCACGCTGGCGCCAGTGCGCACACCTCGGCAGACAAGCCACCATTTGACTCAACCAAACCGCTACAAACTGCTAACAATGGCTTGGGGATCCGGCTCGGTTCCCAGGGCCGGGCCTCAGTCAAAGGTTGGGCATACGCACTGAGGATGGGGGCCAGATCACGGGGCAGCCACCAGCTGGCCGGACGACCCAAGCGCTGGGCCAGCGCCTGCAGCCGATCAACCCCGGCAGGGTCGAGGGCGGTGAGATGACTCCACAGCACATTGGGGGGCAAGGCGGCCACCACCTGCTGCAAGGCCAGAGGAGCCGATGGAGGGGCCCACACCAGCAAGGTGCCGGGTTCAAGAGGCATCTCGGCAAAGGCGCCGACGCTGTCTGTGGTGATCACCCGCTCGATGCTCCCCTCCCCCCACAGGATCTTGCCAAGACCCGCCAAAGTGCGCTCGGGCAGGGCCACCTCCCCCAGCGCCTGCAACCAGGGGGCTGCGTCGATCAGGGTACCACCGCTGAAAAAGAGGCTGAACGGCTGGGCTGCGCGCAAGCGCAACAGCTGATCGGCGCAGAGCCGGATCCCCTTGTCCTCGAAATAGATCTGCTCGTTGGGGGTGAAGTTCACTTCGCTCTTGCGATAGAGCGCCGCCAGCACCCGTTCGTTGACCTGCTCCCCCAATTGCCAGCCCTGAGCATGCAACCACTCCTCTGGCTCGGGGGGCGCGGTGGCGATCTCGGCCAGCATCAGCTCGCGGGTGAGATAGCGCCGCCCGGCCGGGGTGAGCTCATAGCTGTGGCTGCCATGGGCGAGCAGCAGCTGGTTATCCTTGAGCAGGCCCACCAGCGGTTGCCACTGGCGGCCACGGATCACCACAGGTGAGTGGCTCAGCAACTGCTGCGCCAGCGCCCGCCATTCGGGGTGACTAAAGTCGATCAATTACAATCCATCCCTGTCAGTGCTCAATCGGATAAACAGCCTGAAAAGGTACCGTTACAGGCCGATGACGCCAAGCCTCCCGCGCCAATTACGTGACCTCGCTCCCTGCAATTTTCCCCAAACAGAAGAGCCCACCGTGGGGTGGGCTCTTCCTTGGATAACACTCGACGCTTAATCGACGTTGAGGCGCAGTTCGGCATCGTGCCAACCCAGTGGCAGGGTCAGCAGCTGATCGATCAGCTCCCGGCGATCGGATTTCTCCAGATAGGCGAGATAGAGCGGACGGCTCAGCGGCTGGCCCCCCTCCACCAGATGGAGCGCCCCCTTCTCGAGGAAGGGGCTGACCATTCGCCGTGGCAGGTAGGCAGCCCCACCGTTGGCCAGCACGAACTGCAACGCCATGCTGGCGGAGCTGGAGTGCAGCACCGGGGTCTTTTGCAGGCTCTGCAAACGGCTGGGTTGCGGCTCGAAGCTGGTGCCCCAGTCGAGATGGATATGCGGCATCTGCATCAGGTTGTCGGCATTGGCGGCCGGATCCCGGCTCACCAGCTCGAATACCAGCTCACCGATGGGATGCAGGGCGATCTCGTCGATCTTGGTGGGCTCGGAGAGCAGGGCCAGATCGAGGGAGCGCTCAAGCAACTGACGGCAGAGGTGCTCGCGGGAAGCCGTTTCCAGCCGTACCGCCAAACCGGGCGCCAGCGCATAGATGTGGTTGAGCCACTCGTTGAAATCGAGCTCCCAAAACACCGCGGGCGCGCCGATGGCCAACTGCTGGCTGAATCCCGGTGAAAGCGCCACATCCTGCTTGGCACGGCCAAGGGTGTGCAAGATGGCGTCTGCGTAGGGCAGCAGACGCTCACCGGAGGCGGTCAGGCGGATGTTGTTGCGATGACGGGCAAACAGACTGACACCCAGTTGCTGCTCTAGCTGGCGGATCCGGAAACTCACCGCCGACTGGGTCAGGTAGAGATTTTCAGCAGCCCGGCCAAAATGCCGGGTCTTGCTCACCTCGATAAAGGTCCGAAGCAGCTCGGTATCCATTAATCGATGGACTCGTCACTGCCACCGCCGCTGCCACCACCGACATCAAAGCTGCCGCCACCGCTGCTCTCTTCGCTGGCACCACCAACAACGGTGCAGAGGCGATGAACACGCTTGGGACCGATCACCTTGAGGTACTTGAACCACACCTTGGCATGGGGGTTGGCACCGGCTGTGCCGGATTTGACCTGCTCGACGAAGGCGGACTCGACATCGTCACGGGGTGCAAGGTTGCCCTGGTAGAGTGCCAGCATGGCGGTACCATACTTTTCCAGACTGTCCGCTTCGGCCACAGTGAATTCACCACTGCGACGCAGGCCACGGGGAAAATGTTTGAAGTCGTTGAAACGCTTGTCTGATTCGAAGCTCATAGTGCTCTTTTTTCTGGTTAGTTTGACCTTTGCGGGCAAGTATCATCAGGCCATCGCCGAGTGCAAAATCAATTTTCTCACTATGTTAATAAATATCTTTTATCGAAGTCACTTTGCCCCATCGCTGACGCCGATTTTGTGGCATAACACACAAAAAACGTTGATAAATAATAAACTTATGTAAACGTGCAGCCAATTTGCACGTCACTTTTTGGACTGTGCAGGCAAAAATAAAGCGCCATACGGCGCTTTATTTATCACATCAGGTGAACCAGCTGAACCTTTGGTTCAAACATGCTTACTCAATCATGGCCGGTTGGGCCAGGTTGTCGGCACGCCACAGACGGTAGCGCACTTCATACTCCTGCGGCACGTAAATCACGAACGGCAGTTTTGAGTTGTAGTTCACGAAGAAGCCCTGACCGTAGATCTGGACGAAGGTCTCTTTCTGCTGGTTATCCGGGCACATCATCAGGGTGCTGATGGGGTCGGAGACTTTGCCCAGTTTCAGGTAGTTGTAGCCCCAGCCTTTGACGCTGTGCTGTTCCAGGTTGCCTGCAAAACGCGGTACGTTGCAATCAACCATCATCTTTTTGCCGACCTGCAGCTCGACCATCATGTCAGCTTCTTTCTCGACTTCAGGCAGGCGGATCACCACACGTTCCTGATTCACGTCAGCGGCTGGGAACATGCTGATATCAAATTTTTTCGGCTCGGCGGCGAAGGCATGGCCACCCAGCAACAAGGCGCCCAGCAGGCTAAAACGCAATACGGTTTTCATCTGTACCTCATGGGGTTGGTTCAACGCCGCTAGACTAACCGCTCTGCCGATTTCATGCCAGCGATCTGCTACGTAAAAACTGCGTAAAATGATGCAGATCCGGCACACCATGACGTGATCTGGCTATTTTCTGACAGGGCGCACACTCCCGTTGCGGGAACCTGAAACAAAAAGCGAGGCCAATTGGCCTCGCTTTGCATTCAAATGGCGCCAGAGTGCTATTTGGCCGCCTCTTGATGGGCCTTGATGACGGCCACCGCCTTGTCGGGGAAGTCGCTGAACACCCCATCCACATCGGCCTGATAGAGGAAGATGTTAAGGAGATCGGTGAAGTCCTTGGCATAGGCCGGGATCTGCCCCTCATCCTGACGGAAGGTATAGGGGTGAACTTTCAGGCCCGCCGCGTGGGCTTCTTTTACCATGCCGGTGAAGACCGGCTTGCCCAAAGTGCCCGGCTCGGTGACGATCATCGGTTTCCACGGGCCAATCCCTTCGGCATAGCTGGCGATGGTTTTCATCGCTCCCGGCTTGAACATCCAGTCATAGTTGTAGGGGGTCGCCTTGCCCTTGGCGTCGTAGACCATGGTCTCGTTCCAGTCGGTCTCGGCCATCAGTTGCACCAGTTTCAGATCCATACCCATGGCGGGCATCAGCTCGCTGTTGATGCGCTTGAGTTCATCGGCATCGAAGCACTGCAGATAGACCTTGTCATCCTTCCCGGTATAGCCGTACTCCTTGAGCACCTTCAGCACCGCCTTGGAGATATCCTTGCCTTCGTGACGGAACAGCCAGGGCGCTTTGATCTCTGGATAGATCCCGATGTTCTTGCCGGTGCTCTTGTTGAGCCCCTGGATCATCTCGATCTCCTCCTGGAAGGTATGGATCTTGAAGTCTGACTTCCAGAGCGGGAAGCGGGCCGGATAGACCGGCACCTGCTTGCCATCCACCAGCTGGAACGGCTCGGTCATACGCAGGGAGCGCACCTCGTCCAGGGTGAAATCCACCACATAATAACGGCCGTCCGGACGGGCACGACCGGGGAAGCGCGCCGCCACATCGGTGATGCCATCGAGGAAGTGATCGTGCATCACCACCAGCTGGTCATCCTTGGTCATCACCAGATCCTGCTCCAGATAGTCAGCCCCCATGCCATAGGCCAGCGCCTTGGACTCCAGAGTATGCTCGGGCAGGTAGCCGGAAGCGCCACGGTGGGCGATCACCACCTTGCCTTCATCGGCAGCCAACACGGGTAATGAGAGGGATGCCCCAAGGCTCAAGGCGATGAGGGAAACGGCGAGTTTTTTCATATGTGATGCTCTTTATTATTGTGTGTAGGTAATTGTTCTATCAGAGGTTTGTTGCATATTTACGGTGGAAAGCGGTGGGCAGCAGCGCACTGCCCACCGTCACTCATCAGCTCGCCTTGCGCAGAGCCTGATGGTATTGGTCGAGCCAGATCTGCAGCATCTGCTGTTCTGAGTCGTTCAGGCGCAGCCCCAGCTTGCTGCGACGCCAGAGGATATCTTCCAGAGTGCAGGCCCACTCCCGCTCGATAAGGTAGCGCACCTCAGATTCGTATAGTCCGGCACCAAAGTGCTGGCCACGGGGCTCCTTGAGCCAGAGCCGGGCATGGGCGCCATAGGCTTCGGCGATACGCAGGGCGCTGCGATCATCGAGCCAGTCAAACTCCAGCGCAAAGGCGCGTGCCAGCTCGCGAACCGAGCAGTCGAACTCGCCACCGGGCAGCCGGCTGCTGGCGGTCCAGTCATCCCCCATCTGGCTGAACCAGGGTTTGAGCTTGTTGCAGGCAGCCTGCGCCAGCTTGCGGTAAGTAGTGAGCTTTCCACCAAATACCGAGAGCAGCGGCGCACCATCGGATTCACCGGAAAGTTCGAGGGTATAGTCGCGGGTCACCGCCTGTGGCGAGTCGGACTCGTCGTCGCACAGCGGGCGCACCCCGGCATAGGTCCAGATCACGTCTTTGGGCGCAATTTGGCGAGTGAAGTGGGCGTTGACCACCTTGCACAGGTAGTTGATCTCGGCGTCGCTGATCTTCGCCTCGCGCGGACTGCCCTTGTGCTCCACATCCGTAGTGCCGATGAGGGAGTAGTCCTGCTGATAAGGGATAACGAAGACGATGCGGTTGTCCTCGTTTTGCAGGATGTAGGCCTCTTCGCGCTCATGGATGCGCGGCACTATCATGTGGCTGCCTTTAATAAGGCGAATGCCGCGCGGGGATTTCTCGTGCAGGCTCTCGTCATAGAAGGTCTTGACCCAGGGGCCGGCCGCATTGACCAGACCGCGGCAGGTGACATTGAACTGCTCGCCCCCTTCCCGCTCCAAAGTGAGCGTCCAGTGTTTGGAACCGCGCACCGCCTTGATGCAGCGGGTGCGGGTCTGCACATCGGCCCCCTTGTCACGGGCCATCATGGCGTTAAGCACAACCAGCCGGGCATCGTCGACCCAGGCATCCGAGTATTCAAACCCCTTGTTGACCCCCGCGGTCAAACCATCTTGCGGCAGGAAGCGCACGCCACAGCTCCCCTTGAGCTTGTCGCGCTTGGCCAGATTGTCATAGAGGAAGAGACCGGCACGGATCATCCAGGCCGGACGCAGGTGCGGGCGGTGCGGCAGGCGAAAACGCATGGGACGGGCGATGTGAGGCGCCATACCGAGCAGCACCTCACGCTCCGCCAACGCCTCTTTCACCAGCCGGAATTCGTAATGCTCGAGATAGCGCAAACCGCCGTGGATCAGCTTGCTGGAGTTGGACGAGGTGGCAGAGGCGAGATCTTGCGCCTCAAACAGGGCAACCTTCAGACCCCGTCCTGCCGCATCGGCTGCGATGCCGACCCCGTTGATGCCGCCACCGACGACGACCAGATCATAATGTTCGCTCATGTTCACCTACTTTCATTTTTATGATTGCTATAACAGCAATGTTTGATTTCGCTCATTTTAGAACATGAAAATACAACAAACGAACATTTTATGATGAAAGTGTGATCGCCACAGCCCGCCAGAGGTGGCAAAGGGGACAGGTCAGCGGAGCAAATGGCGTCGGGCCAACATCGGCGGGTTAATAGCCAAAAAAACCAGATTGAATAGTGGTTTTTGCAATACCTATAAAGGGGTGAGATGGGTGCAGGGATGGGGGAGAGAAAGAGAAAGGAGGCCGCCCTGACGGGCGACCGGCACAGCCTTGGCGTGTTTCGCCGTCAGCAGATGTGGCAGGCGATCTGGTGTTGCGCCATCAATCGCGTCAGCTTTTCCGGTGGCTCCTGATCGGTAAAGAGGGCGTGGATCTGGCTGAGATTGCCCAGATTGACCATGGCATTGCGACCGAACTTGGTGTGGTCGGCGGCCAGGAACACCTGACGGGAGTGAGCGATGATGGCCTGGGCAATCTTCACCTCGTGATAGTCGAAATCGAGCAGGGAGCCGTCGTTGTCGATCCCCGAAATCCCGATGACGCCATAGTCCATGCGAAACTGACCGATAAAGTCGCGGGTCGCCTCCCCCACGATGCCGCCATCGCGGTTGCGGATCTCGCCACCGGCGATGATGACGGTGAAGTCATCCTTTGCCGTCAAAATGCTGGCCACGTTGAGGTTGTTGGTGACGATGCGCAGCTCACGGTGATCGAGCAGGGCGCGGGCAATGGCTTCGGTGGTGGTACCTATGTCGATAAAGAGCGATGAGCCGTCGGGAATCTTGGCCGCGACCTCGCGGGCGATGCGCTCTTTCTCCTTGAGTTGCATCACTTTACGGGCGCTGTAGGCGGTATTGACGGTACTCGAATGCAGGGAGGCACCGCCATGATGGCGCCGGATCTTGTTCTGTTCGGCGAGATCGTTCAGATCCCGGCGAATGGTCTGGGGGCTGACGTCAAAGTGGGTCACCAGATCGTCGGTCGAGACAAATCCCTGCCGCGTCAGGACGTCCAGGATCTCCAGATGTCGTTGGGTTTGCTTCACGCTTGCACTCCGATGATGAGACAAAAAAAGGCCCCGGCAGATGCGGGGCCTTTTGGCAGTTTACCTGATCCCCTTTGGGATCAATAAGCTGAGGATCACGTTTTATGCCTTATGGGCAGCCGCTTTCTTGGCCGCAACGGCAATGTTCTCATGCTTGAGGGTCATCGCCAGCAGGATGATGGAGAGCACACAGGAGACGGTCAGCACCATGAAGCCGCCATCCCAACCGAAGTGGTCAACGGTATAACCCAGCATGGCGTTGGCTGCCACGGCGCCGCCCAGATAACCGAACAGACCGGTGAAACCTGCCGCAGTACCGGCTGCTTTCTTCGGTGCCAGCTCAAGAGCATAGAGGCCGATCAGCATGACAGGGCCGTAGATCAGGAAGCCGATAGCCACCAGCGCCATCATGTCGATGGTCGGGTTGCCGGCCGGGTTGAACCAGTAAACCAGCACAGCCAGGGTCACCAGCACCATGAACAGGATACCGGCCGGGGCTCGGCGGCCCTGGAACATCTTGTCAGAGATCCAGCCACACAGCAGGGTGCCCGGAATACCGGCCCACTCGTAGAGGAAGTAAGCCCAGGAGGAGTTGTCGACGGTGAAGTGCTTGGCCTCTTTCAGGTAGGTTGGCGCCCAGTCCAGCACACCGTAACGAATGAGGTAAACGAAGGCGTTGGCGATCGCGATATACCACAGCAGTTTGTTGTGCAGCACGTACTTGACGAAGATCTCCTTGGCGGAGAACTCCTGCTCGTGGCTCTCGTTGTAATCCTTCGGATAGTCGTTCTTGTACTCCTCGATGGGAGGCAGACCGACCGATTGCGGGGTATCACGCATCACGAAGAAGGCGATCACTGCGATGGCGGCCGCCGCTGCCGCAGGCACATAGAAGGCACTGCGCCAGTCGTTGAACCAACCCATCCCGAGGATAAACAGCGGGCCAATCATGCCGCCACCCACGTTGTGCGCCACGTTCCAGACCGCAACCACTTCGCCGCGCTCTTTCTGTGACCACCAATGCACCATGGTGCGACCGCAGGGCGGCCAGCCCATGCCCTGTGCCCAACCGTTCAGGAACAACAGCACAAACATGATGGCAATGCTGGAGGTGGCCCAGTGCATGGTACCCATCATGAACATGATGGCAGCCGAGAGCAGCAGACCGGCGGAGAGGAAGTAACGGGCGTTGGAACGGTCAGAGACGTTCCCCATCAGAAATTTGGAGAGACCATAGGCAATGGAGACCCCGGAGAGCGCGAAACCGAGATCACCACGGGAAAAGCCCTGCTCGATCAGATAGGGCATCGCCAGACTGAAGTTTTTCCGTACCAGATAGTAGCCGGCGTAACCGAAGAAGATCCCGAAAAACACCTGCCAACGCATGCGTTTGTAGAAGGGGTCGACCTTGTCAGCCGGGAGCCTGTCGATGTGCGCCGCAGGCCTGAAGAGACTAAGCATGTTCTGCTTCCTTATTGTTGTTATGGGCGGTTGAGGATGCCCTGACCATTCCAACGAATCATGTGAGTCCACCGATTCGCAAGCGAGCCAATTGTGCTCATATGCGCTCATTTAATCTGTGATGCATGCTCAAATATTGCAGTTTTATTACAAATAAAAGCTCCAAATGAGAAATTGCTCAGCAAGCGCCAGCCCTTGTGTGGCAAGGGTTGCAAGCTACCCCCTAAGTGGTAAGCGGCTGTTATCAAGATGCTTTACGTCACATTTTCTTAGCAATGAGTGGGATCTTGTCCACATTTCCTATGGAGGGGGGATGGTGAAATTAGCGGGAAGGGTTATTTTCTGTCACGACCGATAACGAGCGCAAACGAGCATAACGTTTGCGCAAGAAGCAAAAACAACAAGGAAACGTTTTCGGCAGCAACGGATAGACACAAAAAGATAGAACGGAACATCAAACCTCTACGGGTGGATATAAGGAATAAAAGTATGAGCATACAAAGACCCAATACCCTGCTTGGCGAATGCATCGCCGAGTTTATCGGAACCGGCCTGCTGATATTTTTCGGTGTCGGATGTGTGGCCGCACTGGTGCTGGCAGGCGCCAACTTCGGGCAGTGGGAAATTTCCATTACCTGGGGTCTGGGTGTGGCCATCGCCATCTATGTGACCGGCGGTATTTCAGGTGCCCACCTGAACCCGGCCGTCACCCTGGCGCTGATGACCTTCTGCGGGTTCGACAAGCGCAAGGTGGTGCCCTACATCATCGCCCAGATGGCCGGTGCCTTCTGCTTCGCGGCCCTTGTCTACTTCCTTTATGGTAACCTTTTCACCCAATGGGAAGTGACCCATAACGTGGTGCGCGGCAGTGTCGAGAGCCTCGGCACCGCCGGGATCTTCTCCACCTACCCCAATGCCCTGCTGACCAACATGCAAGCTTTTGCCGTCGAGCTGGTGATCACCGCTGTCCTGATGCTGGGCATCATGGCGCTGGGTGACAACAACAACGGCGCCCCCAAGGGTTTCGCTGCCGCCCTGCTGATCGGTATCCTGATCGCGGTGATCGGTGCCTCCCTTGGCCCGTTAACCGGTTTTGCCATGAACCCGGCCCGTGACTTTGGTCCGAAACTGTTCGCGTTCTTTGCTGGCTGGGGTGATGTTGCCCTGACCGGTGGTCGTGACAACCCCTACTTCTGGGTTCCGATCCTTGGCCCCATCGTTGGCGCCCAGATTGGTACCGCTCTGTATGTCAAAGTGCTGGCTCCCTGCGTCCCGGGCAACCGTGTCGTCACCACCGAGCAAGCTACCCAAACCGCCAAAGAAGAGGCTGCCGCATAAGAGCGGCCCCCTCCAACGTATAAAAACGTGGAAAATAGAAACGTGGAGAACATCATGTCTGCTGAAAAGAAATATGTCGTCGCTCTGGACCAGGGAACCACCTCTTCCCGCGCCATCGTGTTTGATCAGGATGCCAATATTGTCGGTACCTCCCAGCGCGAATTCACCCAGCACTACCCGAAAGCGGGCTGGGTAGAGCACGACCCGATGGAGATCTGGGCGACCCAATCCTCCGTCTTTACCGAAGTGCTGGCCAAGACTGGCCTGCGCAGCGAAGAGATCGCCGCCATCGGTATCACCAACCAGCGTGAAACCACAGTGGTATGGGAAAAGGCCACCGGCAAGCCCATCTACAACGCCATCGTCTGGCAGTGCCGCCGCACCGCCGCCATCTGCGAAGAGCTCAAAGCTCGCGGTCTGGAAGAGTATGTTCGCGAGAACACCGGCCTGGTGCTGGATGCCTACTTCTCCGGTACCAAGGTGAAGTGGATCCTCGACAACGTGGAAGGTGCCCGCGAGAAGGCGATGAACGGCGAGCTGCTGTTCGGCACCATCGACACCTGGCTGGTCTGGAAGATGACCAATGGCGAAGTGCACGTCACCGACCCGACCAACGCCTCCCGTACCATGCTCTACAACATCCGCGAGCTGAAATGGGACGAGAAAATGCTGGACGAGCTGGGCATCCCCATGTCCATGCTGCCGGAAGTGAAACCCTCTTCCGAAGTGTACGGCTACACCACCCGTGGTGGCGGCTCCCGCATCCCCATCGCCGGTATCGCCGGTGACCAGCAGTCTGCCCTGTTCGGCCAGCTCTGCTTTGAAAAAGGGATGGCCAAGAACACCTACGGCACCGGCTGCTTCATGCTGATGAACACCGGCACCGAGCCGGTTCGCTCCAGCAACGGCCTGCTGACTACCGTTGCCATCGGCCCGAAAGGGGAAGTGAACTACGCGCTGGAAGGTGCGGTGTTTATGGGCGGCGCCACCATCCAGTGGCTGCGTGACGAGCTGAAGATCATTCACGATGCCCGCGATACCGACTACTTCGCCTCCAAGGTGGGTGACACCAACGGCGTCTATCTGGTACCGGCCTTCGTCGGCCTAGGCGCGCCCTACTGGGATCCCTATGCTCGCGGCACCATGGTCGGCCTGACCCGTGGCGCCAACCGCAACCACATCATCCGTGCCGCGCTGGAATCCATCGCCTATCAGAGCCGCGATGTGCTGGATGCGATGCAGCAAGACTCCGGCATCAAGCTGGCCGCCCTCAAGGTCGACGGTGGCGCGGTAGCCAACGACTTCCTGATGCAGTTCCAGGCCGACATGATGCACACCCCGGTGGTGCGTCCGACCCGCATCGAGACCACCGCCATGGGCGCCGCCTTCCTAGCGGGTCTGGCAGTCGGCTTCTGGAAGAGCTCCGACGAGCTGGAAGACAAGTTCAGCGTGGACCGCGAGTTCATCCCGCAGATGGACAGAGACGATCGCGCCAAGCGCTACAACGGCTGGAAAAAAGCGGTTGAGCGTTCACGCCGTTGGGCTGAAGAGGATTGATCGGGCTCCCGACATTCCGTTGAGATAAACACCAAGGAGGCCGACCATCACGTCGGCCTCTTTTTGTCTACCCCTTGCCGGCCCTCCCCTCCCGTTGCTCCCCCTGTTTTTATCTGGTGAATCTTGTTCTCACCAACCGTCACAACACAATTGAGTTCTCTATCTATAATCATCATCTGGGTCGCATATGCGGCCTTTCTTTATGGAGGAGAGAAATATGGAGAGGGCGATACACCGTTTTACACTGCACTCACTCTGGTCAGGGCTCGGGATCCGCACCCGGATCCTCTCCGGCGTAGCGATACTGATGGTTATCGCCATCAGTTGCATCACCCTGATCCTCGAGCAGATATCCCACACGCAGGCACAGCAGCGGGTCGAACGCTATGAGCTGCCAAGCAGTGTGGACCGCATTGCCAACCAGCTGACCGCCCAGCTGACCCAGCACCTGACCGAGGCGCAAGCGCTCGCCAGCAACAGCTTCGTCATCGACTGGCTGACCGCTGGCATGCCAGAAGCTGAGTGGCCCGAGATGGAGCGCTACTTTCAGGCTCTGCAACGACGTCTCGGCGGTAACGTCTTTATTGCCCCTCGCCAGACCAACACCTTGCTCAACTTCAGTGACGGCCCCACCGCCCAGAAAGCGCTGAGCGAGTCAGACCCGAAAGATGAGTGGTTTTACGGTTTTCTCCAGCGCAATCAACCTTACGAACTGAACCTCGACATCTCCGATTTCAACCAGCGAGCCTCCCTCTATATCAACACCGCCGTCACCCACGAGGGCAATACCCTGGCGGTGGCCGGTACCTCCATCGACATGAGCACCCTGAGCAAGCTCATCAGCAGCTATCGGATCGGCAAGAGCGGTCAGGTCTATCTGGCGGACATGGAAGGCAATATCGAGATCCACCCCGCACTGGAGCAAAAAGATGCCGCTCACCATCAACAATCCTTTCTCGATACCGTCAAACGGCTTATCCCCAAGGCTGGGGAACAGGTGGCAGTTGAGGCACTGACGCTGGAGGGAGAAACCTACCTTCTTGCTGTACGCTACATCCCCACCCTCAACCGGCTGCTGATTGGCGAGATCAACAGCGCCGAGTTGGAAGAGGGATTACATGAGTCACGCCAGCTCATCATCATGGTGTCGCTCGCCATCGGCACTCTGGCGATGCTGGCCTCCGCCTGGTTGGCTCACTCCATCAGTCGCCCGATTCGTCAGGCTGCCGATGGCATGCACCACATCACCGCCGATCGGGATCTGGCGACCCGCCTCGACTTCTCCGACGAGTCGGAGCTGGGCCAGATGGCCCAGAGCTTCAACCGGCTGATCCAGAGTCTTAACCAGAGCTTCTCCCGCTTCCAACAATCGGGGAGTGCCCTCTCCGCCCAATCCTCGCAAACCCTTCATCAGGCGCAGGCACTGGCGGGAGAAGCGTGCCAGCAGGCAAGGAGCATCCAAGAACTGACCAATGTAGTCGCTGCTATCGGCAGCAATGCCGAGCAGATCGCCAGCCGTTCCGAGGGGGTCAGCGACGTGACCCGGCGCATCGCTGACCATATGCTCAGTGTCGAACAGGATGTGATCCAGAGTGCCGATCGTCTCGATACTTTGCGCAGCAGCATCGGCACCTCGTCCGCGCTGCTTGAAGAGGTGGTCAAGGACAGCAACAACATCACCCAGATCATGAACCTCATCCGCGATGTCTCGAACCAGACCAACCTGCTGGCCCTCAATGCCGCTATCGAGGCTGCCCGGGCAGGGGATATGGGGCGGGGCTTTGCGGTGGTGGCCGACGAGGTGCGCCAACTGGCGGTGCGCACCCAGACCGCCACCAAGGATGTGCAGGATCTTATCTTGCGTCTGCAGGAGGGTACCCGGCAGGCCAGCAGCTCGATGGCAGGCTCCCACACCCTGAGCGAAGAGGGCTATAGCCGGATGCATCAAGCCAGAGAGGTGCTGGTCGATGCCACCAGCCAAATTAACCAGACAGCAAGGGAACTCAACGAAATCAGCGCGCTGGCACAAGCTCAGGATCAACAGATGGGGCAAGCCAGAGCTGCGCTTGACGAGCTCGCCATGGTGGCCGAGCATCAGCGTGAACACGCAGAGGAGAGCAATGCCGCCAGCCGCGAACTGTTCGAACTGGCCAAAGCCATCGACGAGCAGATCCGCCAATACCGGATTGGCTAGACCCGGTGCTTCCCCCTCTCCCTCTCAATAACCAAGACGCCACCGCAGGGTGGCGTTTTCATTTTGCAAATCATTTTGCCTGCGCTCTCGAAACGGGAATGACGACAAGACTTGCAAGCCATTGATAATTAACATGAAAAAAATGTGGAATGGCCATTGCTTAGTGATATCAGACTCAACAGAGGGATATCGCCATGAAACCCACCACCAATCAAGCGCCCGTAGCCCACGTCGCCACTCAAAAAGAGACCCTGACCCCCCGCGAAGGCACCTTCCTGATGATGGTGGCCCAACTGGTGGTGCTCACCTGCATCGTACTGGCCGCCACCGTCGGCGGCCTCTCCTGGCAGTGGACCCTGCTGCTGGCCATTCCACCGGTGATCGGCGGCGCCCTGCTCAGCCGGGTATGGGGCAAATTGCCCCGCTAACTGCGCTTCAGCTCACACACCTTCCCGAACCGGCGGCCGACCCTCAAGTCGGCCGTCTGTTTATCTGCCGCCTGGCTCATGCTGATTGGCCGCAACGAAGGCGCGGCTTGTTTTTCGTTAAGCAAACCGCAACGACGAACCGTTCAAACAAACCGCACAAACCAACCTGAACTACAGGGTATGGCTGCCCAGCTGCTCTTTGAGAAAATCGAGCCAGACCCGCAGCCGGATATCCCGCTGGGCATCGGAGTAGAAGACCGCATTGATGGGGCGCGAGGCGCCACTGTTGCTGCGGGCCAGCACCTCCACCAGCGCGCCGCTCTCCCGATCCGGCCCGGTCATGAAATCTGACAGACAGACGATCCCCTGCCCCGCCAACGCCAGCTGACGCAAGGTTTCGCCGCTGCTGGCTCGCAGGCTGGGGGTAATGGCAAAGCGATCCCCCTGCTCGGCACTGAGCAGCGGCCAGTGGTTGAGGTGATCGGGATGCAAAAAGCCGAGCAGCTCGTGACCGCTCAGCAGATCCGCCGGTTGGCGCGGGGTGCCGCGCTCGCTCAAATAGCCAGGGGAAGCCAGCAGCCGCAACCGCGAACGGCCCAGTGGCAGTGCGCGCAGTGAGGAGTCGGTCAGCTCGCCGATGCGGATGGCCATGTCCACCCGCCGCTCCATCAGATTGATAAAGCCCTCCGAACTGTGCAGCTGCAACTCGATGGCAGGGTAGCGGCGGCGAAACTCGCCGATGATCGGCACCAGCCGGTGCAGAATAAAGGGGGTAGCGGCATCTACCCGCAAGATCCCCTCTGGTTGCTCCCGGCGCATCAGCAGATGCCCCTCCGCCTCGCTCATCTCGGTCAGGATCTTCACCGCCCGCTGATAGAACCAACTCCCCTCCTCGGTCAGACTGACCCGGCGGGTGGTGCGATTGAGCAAAACGGTTGAGAGCTTCTCCTCCAGCCGCTTGATGCCACGGCTCACCACCGAGTTGTCCATGCCGAGGTTCTCCGCCGCCTGGCGAAAACTGCCCGCCTCCACCACCGCCACAAACAGGGTCAGTTCATCAGAATGGGTCTTCATTGCTGTTATCCGGACAAGAGTAATGGGCCTTTATAGGCGCAGCCGCTGTGGATTGGCAAGCGTGCGGTGAGGCCATTTCTTTTTTTCTACAGAGAAAGAACGTGACCTCGAGCCCACATCATGCTCGCGATTTCTCAGTACAATGCAGCCTAAAAAGCACCGAATGGCACCACCTATTTCACAAGGATGAATACCATGACATTTGAAGAACGGCTGGCCGCCGCCCATCAGGAGCTGGCTAACAAAGGGGTATGGCATGCCAACTACAATCCACCGCTGTGCAGACTGCTGCGCAGGTTCGGTTATCCCGTCAAACCGCCTCACTATGAGGGTTGGCTAACCAACGTTCTGCTATTCGGGGTAGGCATTGGTCTGGTATGGGGCATGGCGATGTGGTTTTTCAGTTGGCACCCCATGGGGATAGATCCGCTGTTTGCCCTGCGCCAAACAGCCCTGTTTGCGGGATTCTGCGGCCTGACCATGGCATCTTGGCTCTGGCTACGGCGCAAGCAGCTTAAACTGACCCCGTGGGAACAACTTGCTGAACCCAGCGATGCTGATGATGAGGGAGACGAACTGCATGAAAGCCCATGAAAAATTGAACTATGTGGAGTTTGCGGCCAGGGATCTCGCCGCGACCAAAGCATTCTTTCAGGCCGTATTTGGCTGGCAGTTTGTCGGTTACGGCCCCGACTACAGCGCCGATATTGAAACGACCCAAGCCAAGGTAAGCCAACACGGTGGCACCATCAATCGCCCACTATTCGACTTCCCCGGTGGACGCCGTTTCCACTTCGTTGAACCCAGCGGCAATGAGTTTGCGGTCTGGTCGGTGCAAGCTAAATAACTGATCCTAATAGTGCTCCATCTTGCCGGAAGCCTTGTGGCGTAAGGCATTTGTGCAATCTGGCGAGAAAGCCTGAAGTGACAAGGCTTAGCGCACGATGCGTGCTCAATGTCACTTGTAGAAGCTGTACGAGTGCAGTGATCTATTATTCGGAACAGCTATTTAGCGCCTGATAATACTGGACGAAGTGAAACAATCTACATCCATATTATTCATAATATCGTTCTCTACTACATATCCGAAAGGTTTATAAAAGAAAACACCGAACCGTTTTTTGAAAAAACAGGTGAAGTGTTCATTTCATATTACGTGTTCTTGACTTAATCATGGCATTTAAGACACAGTTCCCAACAAATATTATTACATTCTATTGCAGATGCAGATGGCTGTCAGATTGCATCAAAATTTCAAGGTGTTATTTTGAAGGTAATTACAGTAGAATATCATGCCATCTATATGGCAATTTTATAAAAGGTGTTCTATGAGCCCAGAAGAAATTAATCTTGTAACTGAATCAATCAAGGCTATTGGAAGTAAAGGATCGAACGAATGGATTCCAGTTATTGCAGCCCTTGGCGGTGCAGTTTTGGGTTCGCTCAGTTCAATTATTACTTCTAGCATAATTGAACGTAAAAAAGAGAAAATGTTTTCATTACAAATTACAAGATCTCTGATTACCGAAATATCCGCATTACTTAATTTAATGGAAACAAGAGGGTTTCTTGACAGTATCAATAACGCCATTGCTCACTTAAAAGAAAATCCAGATGATACATACATATTAGCCTCCGATATCCCGCCTCATTATTCCAGAGTATATCAAGAAAACTGTAAACATTTGGGCGTGGTAGTTCATGAAACATCGAAGCAAATTATTAACTTTCATCATTTAGTAGATGCAATAGTTCAAGATGTTAAGATGGATGGAACATTCAGCAAATCACCTACAATCGAAGCTTATGTAGAAGCACATAAGATCCTGACGCTTGCAATCAGAATAGGTCGAAACTTAGAAACTAAAAAAATAAATTGTTGATTCGTGTAATGAGGTCATTAGCGTATTCCTCTTATATGTCCTGGATTACCCCATTGCTGCTCTCCCCTCAATACTGTTTTGCGACCAGCGCCCTGTTTCCAGCAAGTCACGACAGGCATACTGACCCTTCGTTTTTGCCAAGGAGGTTCAGATGTCATCACCCGTGATTGTGATTGCCCAGCTTGAAGCCAAACCCGAATTCGCCGCCCAGTTTCGCGCCGCCCTTGAGCCGCTGATTGCGGCCACGCTGCAAGAGGCGGGCTGCCAGCGCTATCAGTTGCACCAAGACTTGGACAATCCCCACAGCTGGATGCTCTACGAAGTGTGGGAGAGCGAAGCGGCCCTCACCGCCCATCAGGGCCAACCCCACTTTACCGAATTTGTCGCCAAGGCCGAGCCCTGGTTTGCCAGCAGCACCATTCGCCGCTATCAGCCACTGGGCGCCTGACTGGCCCTAGAGCCTGTTTCTGTTCAGCCCATCAAGGGCCAACCACCACCCCATTGAGGAATAAGATGATCAATATGCCACCCATGGGTCTGGGCACCTTCCGCCTGAAGGGCGAGCCGCTGCTTGCCACCCTGACCAACGGTCTGGAGCTGGGCTATCGCCATATCGATACCGCCCAGATCTATGACAACGAAGCCGAAGTCGGCGCCGTGCTGACCCGCAGCACTGTTGCCCGCCACGAGATCTACCTGACCACCAAGGTGTGGACCAGCGAGTTTGGCCCGGGCAAGGTGCTCCCGAGCCTGGAGGTAAGCCTGGAAAAACTGGGCACTGACTATCTGGATCTGGCGCTGATCCACTGGCCCTCCCCCAAGGATGAGGTGCCGATGGCAGTCTATCTGGAGCAGTTGACCGAGGCCAAGGCCCGGGGCCTGACCCGGGAGATCGGGGTCTCCAACTTCACCGTGGCCCAGCTCAAACAGGCTATCGAGATTTTGGGGCCTGGGGCCATCGCCCACCAGCAGATCGAGGTTCATCCCCTGCTGCAAAACCGCAAGGTGGTCGAGTTCTGCAAAGCTAACGGTATCGCCGTCACCGCCTATATGCCGCTCGCCTATGGCAAGGTGCTGAGCGAGCCGCTGCTGATGGAGATTGGCAAACGCCACGGGGTATCGGCTGCACAGGTGTCGCTGGCCTGGCTGCTGGCGCAGGACATGACAGTGATCCCGAGCTCCACCAAGCGGGAGAATCAGGCTGCCAATCTGGCCGCTCTCGATATCGCCTTGAGCAGCGAGGAGATGGCCGCCATCGCCACGCTGGATCGGGGTGAGCGCTGCGCCAACCCGGACTTTGCACCAGATTGGGATTAAACGGGAAGGGAGACATGGGCTCTCTTGCTTCGACGGCGGATACCGGCAACTCTCACGAGCCTATTGCAACTGCGAACTATCCCCTCTCCCGACGGGAGAAGGGTGCAAATAACGCTCAACGACATTTTTCAGCAAAATCGGGAGGTATCATGCCTCCCGCTTTTTTTGCCCTTTCATCTCACTCGTTGCTCATTCCCCCACGCACAGCAGGTTCAGCCAACCCTGTCTCCTTCCATTACCCCCGCCCCCGTTTCCTCTTTATACCCTACTCGCTCAACACGCTTTGTCTCTGCTTTCCAGTCACTTCGATCTCATCTCTCTTCCCCCCTCTTTGCGGCCACTCTTGTCTCTCCCATTCCCCTCCTACTCATCGCCATTGCTGCTGATTTGGCAAAAGTAATTTGATGTCACCGTCATTTTTGCCAACAAAACCCATCGGCATACTGGCGCCATTCTCCCGTCGGGAGTCCCTAACCAAGGAGTTGTTATGCCACTGGCGTTATTTGCCCTTACCCTGAGTGCCTTTGCGATAGGCACCACCGAATTTGTGATCGTGGGGCTTATCCCCACCATTGCCGAGCAGCTCAATGTCTCGCTTCCCTCGGCGGGCCTTCTGGTCAGCCTCTATGCCCTTGGCGTAGCCATCGGCGCCCCCGTGCTCACAGCGCTGACCGGCAAGGTGCCGCGCAAGTGGCTGCTGGTAGGGCTGATGGCGCTCTTTACCGCCGGCAACCTGCTGGCCTGGCAGGCCCCCGGTTACGAGAGCCTGATTGTGGCCCGCATCCTGACCGGATTGGCGCACGGGGTCTTCTTTTCGGTAGGCAGCACCATCGCCACGGGTCTTGTGGCCAAAGAGAAGGCAGCGAGCGCCATCGCCATCATGTTCAGCGGCCTTACCGTGGCGCTGGTGACAGGCGTACCGCTCGGCACCTGGATTGGTCAGGTCTTTGGCTGGCGTGAAACCTTTCTGGTGGTAAGCCTGCTGGGCCTCATCGCCATGGTGGGTAGCCTGCTGCTGATCCCGGGCAACCTGCCCAAGGGAGCAGCCTCGACCATCCGCGAGCAACTCTCGGTACTGACCAAGAAGCCGCTGCTGCTGGTCTACGCCAAGACCGCCCTCGGTTATGGCGGCGCCTTCACCGCTTTCACCTTCCTCGCCCCCATCCTGCAGCAGGTGAGCGGCTTTAGCGACAGTGCGGTGAGCCTGATCCTGCTGGTGTACGGGGTATCGGTCGCCATCGGCAATATCTGGGGTGGCAAGCTGGCCGACAAGATGGGTCCCCTACCGGCGCTCAAGCTGCTGTTTGCCGGTCTGGCGCTGGTGCTGCTGGCCCTCACCTTCACCGCCCCCCATCCGGTGCTGGCCGTGCTGACCGTGCTGGTGTGGGGCGCCTTTGCCTTCGGCAACGTGCCGGGTCTGCAGGTGCTGGTGGTCAAACAGGCCGAGCTGCACACCCCCAAGGCGGTGGATGTGGCCTCCGGCCTCAATATCGCCGCCTTCAACGTTGGCATCGCGCTGGGCTCCGTCGTCGGTGGCCTGGTGGTGGAGCACCTCGGCCTGATGCACACCCCCTGGATCGGCGCCCTTATCGTACTGCTGGCCTACGGACTGACCCATGTCAGCGAGCGCCGCGAAGCCGTCCGGCTCGCCGCCTGTCAGGCATAAGCTGCGCCAGCAGGCGTCACGCAAGGGCGTGGCGCCTGCTGCAATCGGTGCGGCAGGCTTCTATGCTGTGACACAGCGTCAACCCGGCAACTATTTCAGCAACTGTTTCAGTCACTTTTTCAGTAACCAAGCCTGTCACCCTCGCATCATTTGCCACGGAGTCTGTTATGAAGGTGCTTATCGTCTATGCCCATCCCGAACCCAAAAGTTTCAACGGTGCCCTCTTCTGCCACGCCATCAGGGCGCTGGAGCAGGCGGGCCACACGGTGATGACCAGCGATCTCTATGCCATGGGCTTTGATCCCGTCTCGGATCGGCGCAACTTCACCGCCGCCAGCGATCCCGATTTTCTCAAGCTGCAGCTTGAAGAGCTGGCTGCCACCGAGCAGGGCAGCTTCGCCCCGCTGCTGGAGCAGGAGATGCAAAAGCTGGAGGCGGCCGATCTGCTGATCTTCCAGTTCCCGCTCTGGTGGTTTGGTCTGCCCGCCATCCTCAAGGGGTGGGTGGATAGAGTCTTTGCCATGGGGCGGGTCTACGGTCAGGGTCATATCTACGAGAGCGGCAAGTTTCGCGGCAAGCGGGCGTTGCTGAGCCTCACCACCGGCGGCCCTACCGAGACCTATCTGCCCGACGGCTTCAACGGCGATATCGACGGGGTGCTGCGCCCCATCCAGCGCGGGATCCTGCAATTTGTCGGCTTCGATGTGCAGCGCCCCCATATCTGTTATGCACCGGTGCGGGTCTCGCAAGAAGAGCGGGAAGCCTGGCTCGCTCAGTGGGCCGAGCGCCTTGGCCAGATTGAGCAGGAGTCCCCCATCGCAGTCGGCCGCTACCAGTAGCGGCTGACGCAGCTGACACTCTCCCCACACAGCACAAAAACAGCGAGCGGCCCTCGGCCGCTCGCTGTTTTTCACGCTCTGTCGTTATGGTTTTTGTTATCCGTGGGCAAGCCTTATGCCGCCTGTTGCACGCCTGCTTTGCCGGTCACGGCACGTTTGAGCCAGTAGTCGAGGCTGACGTAGCGGCCCCCGCCGTAAACCAGCAGCACCAGCAGCATCACGAAGTAGGTGGCGGCAAACTCCATCCCGTTGTTGAGCATCACGGGATCCCCGAGCTCCGTGATGTAGTTGTAACGACCGGGGAAGTTCGCCGCCAGCCACTCGATAAAGCCGTTGAGGCGCAAGGTGGCCTCCATGCTGCCGGTGGCGATGGCATCCCAGCCGTGCTTCCAGTGCACCATGGCACTCGCCACGCTCATCAGAAAGATGGTGGGAATGGCCATGATGCGGGTAAAGAGGCCAAGGGCGATGCAGATGCAACCCAGCACCTCGGTGCCCGCCGCCAGAAAGGCGAGCAGGGTCGGGAACGGCAGGTTGAGCCCTCCTTCCGAGACCGGGGCACCAAACCAGGCGACCGTGCCGGCAAACCCCATCACCTTGGAGTGGGCCCCCACATAGATGACCGGAATGAGATAGAGGCGAATGGCCAGCAGGGCCAGAAAATCGAGCCGCTTGCACTGGGCTACCGCCCGCTCGTACCACTGGATCAGGGTGTTGTTCATGGGAATTCTCCTTGGTGTTTGCTAAATGAGGGCAAGGGAGTGCCAGTCTGGCGCTCACCGACGGGCAAGGTCAGCAGACCCAGCCGGTGAAAATGGCGTGCCCACTCGCTCAGATCAAAGTCGCTGCGAACCTGTTGTACCTGTTGCAGGAACGCGGCTTGGGTGATCCCCGGTTGCTGTTGCAGCAACTGGATCAGCGCCACGTCCCATTCGCGCAACCGCTGGGTCACCACCTGATGCTCCGGGCTGCGAAACAGGCCATAGAAGTGGTTGCCCTGCCGGGTCGGCACCACGCCGCTGCGACGAATGGCAAAGGGGAGCTCAAGCAGTTGCAGGGTGGGATTGAGCACAAGCGGACTCTCCGCCGTCACCTCAACCCCCGATATAACTTGCGGCACCACCCCTTCATCAATCTCGACACAGAGGCAGGCCCACTCGTACTCCAGCAGCGCCAGCCGCTGCTTGGGCCAGTTGAGAGAGCCCTCACTGTGGCGATGCTGCACATAGCGGACAAACTCGGTGGCGATATGGTGAAACTCGGGGGTCTCGGCGCCGTGCTGGATAACAAAGCCCTCCACCAGCAGCCACCTGTCCACCGGCGCCCAATGAGCGTGGGTGAGCACAAAGGCACTCTCCAGCACCGACTCCACATTGGCACGCACGCTGCGGGCATAGTGGCTGGCGATGCCATCCTGCGGCAGCCGCACCCGGCTCGCCAGCCAGGCGGTCTGCAGCTGCATCCGCTGCGGCGCCGTTTTGGGCGCAGTGATCAGAGATAACCGTCTACCCATAACGCACCTCCCGCACCTGACTGTCGATCGCCTCGCAACAGGCGCCGTGCACCCGCGCCAGCTCGGCCTCCAGCTCTGCCAGCGGTGGCAGATGGTGATCCCGCTCCAGCAGCAGGGGGCGCAGGCCGTGGGTCTGCACCGTATAACGGGCCAGCGCTACCACCGCCTCGCACACCGGTTTGCCATGGGTATCCAGCAAGGTGCCATCCGCCTCTTCCAGATGACCGGCGATATGAAAATAGCTGATCGCACTGCTCGGCAGCCCGGCAATCATCCGCTTGGGGCAGTAACCGTGGTTGCGGCTGTTCACAAAGACGTTGTTGATATCGAGCAACAGCTCGCAGCCGCTGCGCGCCACCAGCTCGGCGAGAAAATCCTCCTCCGGCATCTCGTGGTCATAGCCGTGGTAGTAGGAGATATTTTCCAGCACCAGCGGGCGGGCCAGCGCCTCCTGCACCTGCGCGATCCGCTCGGCCAGATAGGGGATGTTCTCCCACTGGCGCGGCACCGGTAGCAGTTCGTAGAGATAACCCTGCTGGTCGCGGGAAAAGCTCAGGTGCTCGCTGTAGATCTCGATGCCGAACTCGTCCAGAAAGGTGCGGATCTGGCTGAGCAGGGTGCGATTGAGGGGCTGGCAATCGCCGAGGGAGAGGCTGAGGCCGTGGGCCACCAGCGGGTACCGCTCGGCGATCCGGTGCAACTGCTCGCGCCTGGCGCCGCCGATGGCCATCCAGTTCTCCGGCGCCAGCTCGAGAAAGTCGATGCCGGGGCGGACGGGGCCGGAGCAGAGCGCATCCAGATGCTCCTGACGCAGCCCGATCCCCCGACTGCGGGAGCTTATTGGCCGCATACCCCCTCCGTCATCTTGCTGCCCTGGCTGGATGTATTGCCATCAATCCCCTCTCCCGCCACGCCACACTTGCCATCGCGAGCGCGCACCAGCCGCCCCTGCGGATCACTGTCGAGGGCCTGCTTCTCGAAGCGCTTCTCGGTGCCGCACTTGCCCGCCGCACACTTGCCGCCGTGCTGTTCGCTGGGGGCGGCCTTGACCGGCGCATCGCTCGGGGTGGCCGCCAGCGCCAGCCCCGGAGTGAGGGCAATCAGGCTGGTCATGGCGATGGAGAGGGTCAGTTTGCCGGTGGTTTTGTTGCTGCTTGAGTTACTCATGGGCGGACTCCTTGACGGATGAAACGGGGTAGCTGGAGAGATCGCGGGCGGCCACGATCTGGCCGTGGAACTGCTGTTTGACGATGGCCATCGCCTCTTTCTTGTGATTGAGGCCGACCCCCATCCAGTGGTTGAGCACCAGCAGCTTGGGGTTCACCTCGGCGGCAATCTTGGCCACCACCGACGGCTTGGCGTGAAGCGAGGCGGAGACAGGGTCGGCCCCTTCGTGGATGGCGAGCGGCATCACCAGAATGTCGGCCCCCTTGGCAAACGGCACAAAGGCCGGGTTGCTGCCGTTCTGATCTGCAGAGATAACGATGGTTCCCTCGGCGCTCTCGATGCGATAGGCCAGACAGGGTACGTCACCGTGAGGGATGCCGAGGGCGGTGATGGTCAGCCCATCCTGCTGATAGACGGTGTGGGGCTGCGGGCTCTGGTAGGGCACATCGTGCAAGGTGATGGGGAAGAGGCCATCGGTGCCATCCTTGAAGCCGCTCAGGTAGGCATAAGCGCCCTTGTCCTTGTTGAAGAGGGCATCAAAGTAGCCGCTCATGCTGGGGAAGGCCGAGCCGGCCTCTGGCCCCGCCAGATCCAGCGGATCGCTGCGCTCGAAGAAGTAGGCCCCCTTGAGCAGGGCGGGCAGGTCGGTCACATGATCGGTGTGAAAGTGGGTGATGCCGATAAAATCGACCTCTTCGAGCTTGGCCCCCGCCTGGCCGAAGCGCAGGTAGACGCCGCCACCGGCATCGATCAGGATGCGGGATTTCCCCTTCCACCAGATCACCTCGCTGGAGGAGGCACGCAGATCGTCGGAGATGGGGCCACCACTGCCGAGCACCTGCAGGGTGAAGGTTTTATCCAGTGGCGTCAGTTGTACCGGTTCGGCACAGGCCGGGGCGACGGTGAGCGCGCACCCGATGGCCAGCGCCACCGCTTTCAATCTCTGTTTCATCACAATTACCTGTCGGTTGGTTGTCGGTTGAAAGTGTGTCGTGTGTGTCGTTTAAAGAGGGGGAGAGAGGGGCCGATGGCGACGAGTGAACGCCAGCCACCGGCCATGGCGGGGCGCGAGCCCCCCGCCGTCAGTTACCGTCCCGTTCGTCCGCCTGCCAGCGCGCTTCCAGCCAGAGCAGGTTGCACAAGCCCAGCAGCAGGGCGAATCCGAGGCCCAAAATCCAGGTGAAGTACCACATAGCAGATCCCTTGAGGTCAGTAGAGTTGATGGCTGTCGCGCTTGATGCGGGCACGGTCGAGCTTGCCGCGCACCACTCGATAGACCCAGCCGGTGTAGCCCAGGTTGACCGGCATCAGCACCAGCACGAGGGCGAACATGATGGCCAGGGTCTTGTAGCTGGAGGTGCTGTCCCACAGGGTCAGGCTGCTGACCGCATCGAGGGATGAGGGCAGCACGAAGGGGAACAGGGCGATGGCCACCGAGCAGAGCATGGCGGCGCAGGCAATGGCGCTGGCCAGCAGCGCAATCCGGCCCCTCTCCAACCAGGAGGCAATCCCGCTCACCAGCGGCGCCAGCGCCCCGATGATCGGCACCAGCCACAGCAGCGGATAGTCAGAATAGTTGCGCAGCCAGCCACCGGCGTGGGGGATCACTCCCTTCATCAGCGGGCTGATGGCAGCATTCGGGTCAAAGGGTTGTGTGCCCACACCGGTCAGCTGAAACCCTTGCAGATCCACCAGATGCCAGCCAGCCAGCAGATAGCAGAGGCTCACCAGCGGGGCCAGCAGGATGGCGATCCCCCGTGCGCGCAGCGCTGGGGTGCCGGTCACCTTGGCTTGCAGAAAACCGGCGCCGTGCAGTAGCAACAGGCTGATGGCGGTGGCCAGCACCGAGAGCAGCCAGCCCCAGTGGAAGTCGAACGCGCCGTAGTGCAGGCGCAGCGCCGTGTCGAAGCGAAACGGCAGCCCCTCCATCACCAGACCGATAGCAGCACCGAGGATGAGCGCCGGTATCAGGCCACCGGCCACCAGCGCCCGATCCCACCAGCGGCGCCACACCGGATCGGCCAGCTTGCTGCGATAGTCAAAACCGACCGGACGCAGAAAGAGCCCAAGCAGCAGCACCACCATGGGGATGTAGAGCCCCGAGAAGGCGGCGGCATAAACCAGTGGCCAGGCGGCGAACAGGGCACCGGCACCGGCAATCAGCCACACCTGATTACCCTCCCACACCGGCCCCACGCTGTTGATCACCAGACGGCGGTCGTCGTCATCTTTCGACACCACCGGCAGCAGCATGGCGATGCCGAGATCGAAGCCATCCATCACGATAAAACCGACCATCATGAAGAGCACCAGCGCCCACCAGATGAGTTTCAGGGTTGCGTAATCCATCAGGCGATCCTCGCAAGTTCGGGTTGTTCACCGCTGTAGCGGCCGGTATGGAGAATGGCGGGCCCCTTGCGGATCACATGGCGCAACAGGAACAGCTCCACCACCAGCAGCAGGGTGTAGATGGAACAGATGGCGATGAGGCTGAACCAGAGTTGGCCCGGCTGAAGCAAAGAGACCGAGGCCGAGACCGGCAGCACGTCGCTGATGGTCCAGGGTTGACGGCCGAGTTCGGCCACCAGCCAGCCCGCCTCGATGGCAATCCAGGGCAGCGGAATGCTCCAGAGCAGGGTCTTGAGCAGGCGCGGTGAGTCTTGCAGCCGGTTGCGGCAGAGCTGGACAAAGCTCACCACCATCAGCCCCAACATGGTGACACCAAGCCCCACCATCACCCGAAAGCCCCAGAACAGCGGTGCCACCGGCGGGATGGAGTCATCGACCGCTTTGGCAATCTCCGCCTCACCGGCCTTGGCAATATTGCTGGCATAGGGGGTCAGGAGCATGCCGTAGCCAAGATCCTTGCCGTGCTGCTCGAAGCGGGCGCGGTTGGCCGGGGTGTCATCACCCTGCCGGATCTGGTCGAGGGCCTCGGCCGCCACCATGCCGCTGCGGATGCGTGCCTCGTTCTGCACCTTGATATCCTTGAGGCCGGTCACCGCCTCGTCGATGGAGCGGGTGGCGATGATCCCCATCAGATACGGGATCTTGATGGCGGCGTGGGTGGTCTGCGCCTGCTGATCCGGGAAGCCGAACAGGGTAAAGGAAGCTGGCGCCGGCTCGGTCTCCCACTCCGCCTCGATGGCGGCGAGCTTCACCTTCTGCACCTCGCCGGTGCGATAGCCCGACTCATCCCCGAGCACAATGACCGAGAGAATGGCAGCCAGCCCGAAGCCGGAGGCGATGGCGAAGGAGCGCAGGGCAAACTGCACCTCGGTCTTGCGCAGCAGATACCAGCTGCTCACCCCCATCACGAACATGGAGGCGGCCACATAGCCTGCCGCGACGGTGTGAACGAACTTCACCTGCGCCACCGGGTTGAACAGCACGGCGGCGATATCCACCAGCTCCATCCGCTGGGTCAGCAGGTTGAACTCGGCCCCCACCGGGTTTTGCATCCAGCCGTTGCCGATCAGGATCCACAGTGCCGAGAGGTTGGAGCCGAGCGCCACCAGCATGGTCACCAGCAGGTGCTTGCCGCGGGAGAGCTTGTCCCAACCGAAGAAGAAGAGCCCCACCAGGGTCGATTCGAGAAAGAAGGCCATCAGCCCCTCGATGGCCAGCGGGGTACCGAAGATGTCCCCCACATAGTGGGAGTAGTAAGCCCAGTTGGTGCCGAACTGAAACTCCATGGTGATCCCCGTGGTGACCCCCATGACGAAGTTGATGCCAAACAGTTTGCCCCAGAAGCGGGTGATGTCCTGATAGATCACCTTGCCGGTCATCACATAAGCCGACTCGGCGATCACCAGGATCCAGGACAGCCCCAGCGTGAGGGGCACAAACAGGAAGTGGAACAGGGCCGTGGCGCCAAATTGCAGGCGAGACAGGCTGACCACGTCATCCGGATTGATCATGCGTCACTCTCTTTTGTTGTATTTGCCTTGCACGTTTCGTGCGTGACAAGTACATCACGGAGCATGACACCTATAACAGATGCAGTTATATTGAATTACACCTATAACAGTTGATCCAGATCATGTCCCTTTACCAGCAGTTGGCCGACCGCCTGCAAAGCCAGATCGACGATGGCATCTGGCAACCGGGGGAGCGCATCCCCTCCATTCGCCAGAGCTGCAAGACCCACGGGCTCAGCCCCATGACGGTGTTGCAGGCCTATCAACTGCTGGAGAGTCAGGGGCGGATCCTGGCCCGTCCCCAGTCCGGCTACTACGTCAAAGCCGCCTCACCACAGCTCGTGCAGCACACGCCGAGCCAGACCCACTACAGCGGCTCGGTGGATATCAACGATCTGGTGTTCGAGGTGTTGCAGGCGAGCAAATCGCGGGATCTGGTGCCCCTTGGCATGTCGGTGGCAGACCCGACCCTGTTCCCCCATCCCCAGCTCGGGCGAGCCCTGGCCAGCTGCATGCGCAAGCTCGATCCCTTCAGCACGGTGGCCGACCTGCCCCCCGGCAACGAAGCGCTGCGCCGCGCCATCGCCCAGCGCTACGCCAGCGACGGGGTGGCGGTCAATCCGCAGGAGATCATCATCACCACAGGCGCCATGGAGGCGCTCTCCCTCAGCCTGCAGGTGCTGACCGAGCCCGGTGACTGGGTGGTGGTGGAGTCCCCCACCTTCTATGGCGCCCTGCAGGCCATCGAGCGGCTGAAACTCAAGGCGGTGGAGATCCCGGTCATTCCGGGGGTGGGCATCGATCTCGACCTGCTGGCCGACGCCCTCAGCCAGATGCCGATCAAGGCGTGCTGGCTGATGGGCAATGTGCAGCACCCGCTCGGCCACACCATGCCTGATAGTCACAAAGCGCGGCTGATGGCGCTGCTCAACAGCCATGGGGTGCCGCTGGTGGAGGATGACGTCTATGCGGAGGTCTACTTTGGCCGCGAGCGCCCCAAGCCGATCCGCCACTGGGATCAGCATGGCGACAGCCTGCTCTGCAGCTCCTTTTCCAAGTGTCTGGCACCGGGCTTTCGGGTCGGCTGGGTAGTGGCGGGGCTCCATGCCGAGCGGGTGCAGCGGCTGCAACTGATGTCCACCCTCTCCACCAATGTACCGAGCCAGCTGGCGCTGGCCGAGATGCTGCGCCAGGGCGGAGTCGATGCCCACTTTCGCCGCCTGCGCCACACTCTGGCCCAGCGCCAGCAGCAGATGCGGGCGGCCCTGCAACGGCTGTTGCCGGACGAGGTGCGGATCTCCTCCCCCGATGGCGGCTACTTCCTCTGGCTGGCGCTGCCTGCCCATTTCGACAGCCGCGCCCTGCACGCCAAGGCTCTAGGCAGCGGTTTTTCAGTGGCCCCCGGCGCGCTCTTCTCCAGTCAGGGGCAACACAACCACTGCCTGCGCCTCAACAGCTCCCATCCCTGGAGCGAACAGCTGGAGCAGGCCCTCACCCGGCTGGCGGCACTGATTGCCGCACAGCTCGGTGAAAAGTAACGAGGCAAGGAGCCGCTGGCGAAACGAACAAAGGCCCGTAACGGGCTTGTGTAGTTGGGGAGTGACGCGCCTTGTCTCGCCATCAAAAACTGATCATCTGGCCATGATCTGCGACTGCACCTTGAAGCCCAGCGCCTCGTAGAGGGCTTTGGCGCGCTCGTTGAAGGCCATCACCTCCAGCCGGATTTGCTGAGCATCACGGGCCTTGGCCCACTCATCGCAATGGGCGATCAGCGCCTTGCCAATCCCGCGAGAGCGGTGCTGCTCATCCACCACCACGGAGCCGATCCGGCAGAGAGGCAGCTTGCTGAGAAAAGGCACGCTCTCATTGATGTCGATCCGCGCCGTCAAAAAGCCCACCACCCTGCCGTCCTGCTCGGCAACGCAGAACAGACGCCCTTCTGCGGCAATGGCATCGAGCAGAAATGCCCGCTCCTCTGGTGACGGCGGGCAGAACACCTCGGGATAGTGCTGATGGTGGATCTCTCCTATCTGCCGGTTCAGCTCGACAATGGCATCGATATCCAGTGCGGTTGCCTTGCGTATCTCCAACGGTTGCTCCTTGCAAAAATGGTGATGATCCTGCGCCATCTTAGGGGCTGTGCCCCACAATCCAAATAGGCTTATCCGCATCTTTTGACGAGCCGCAGAAACAACAACGCCCCTTGAGCGGGGCGTTATCGGCAATCCATGGCGATGAGGGATATCAGGCGGGGGCGTTAAGTTGGGCCACCTGCCGCTCGATGCTCCCTTTGAGGTTGTCATCGAGCTTGAGGGCGCGTGCCAGTTCGTCGAGATAGCCTCGCTCCATAAAGTGATCCACCTCGATGGCAAGCAGGGAGGCGAGATAGACCTCGGTGGCCAGCTCCATGTCGGTCACTTCCCGCGCCAATGCGTGAGGATCGAGAGGGCGGGCCAGCTCGGCGTCAATCCAACGAGCGACATCGCTCTGACCCTGTTCGGTCAGGTACTCCTGAATTTTCTGGCGCTCGGCGCCGTCGATATGGCCATCGGCCCGGGCCGCTGCCACCATGGCGCGCACCAAAAGCACCGCGCGGGCATCCAGCGCATTGCCTTCCAGCCCACTGATGGGATGGGTGGGCTGGGCGGGCGCCGCCTGCTGGGCCTGCCAATCCTGATAGAGCTTGTAGGCCAGCCCGCCAAGGGCCGCCGCGCCGCCCACGGCAGCGGCCTTGCCGCCATATTTGCGCACTTTTTTATTGCCCAGCAGCAGACCGAGCGCGCCACCGGCCAGCGCTCCCTGCATCTGCCCCTTGCGCTTGTCGCCGCCTTCGTTGAGCCAGCCTTTGCCAGCCCCCAGCAACTGTTCCAGCATCTGTTTCATCGTGACACCTCGCTATTGTTCGCCCCATGCTGGCGCTGGCGTCATGAACCAAGAGTGAATGGGCCCCATTATTGCGCCGTCCCCTGTGCATCCTGCCGCCATTCGCGGTATACCTGAAACAGGTCAACAAGGAGCATCAGGATGCGCATCATAACCCCTTTCGTGGTTCTGCTGTTGTGCGGCACTGCCAGTGCCGCCAGCGAGCTGGATCGCTCAGCCCAGCAGGCCAAGCTGGATGCCGCCTGCCAGCAAGCTCAGCAGCAACTGGTCGAGCAGGGCAAGCAACAGCGGATCGACGCCTGCATCAAGGAGGGCGGCAAGGCCGACAAGTGCCAGCAGGAGTTCGCCAGCTTCGGCCAGCGCGAGGGCAACAAGCGGCCCGACCTCAACAACCTGCCCCCCTGCCAACAGGCTGACGCCTACCGCAAGAGCTACCGTCAATGACCCCGAACCAAGGAGAGAGCATGACCCCCCCCCGCGAACTGACCCTGCAATTTCTGGCCGAACCCTCCGACGTCAATTTCGGCGGCAAGGTGCATGGCGGCATGGTGATGAAGTGGATCGATCAGGCGGGCTATGCCTGCGCCGCTGGCTGGTGTGGCGGCTATGCGGTGACCGTCTATGTAGGGGGGATCCGCTTTTTGCGCCCCATCCAGATTGGCCAACTGGTAGAGGTGCACGCCCAGGTGATCCACACCGGCACCACCAGCATGCATCTGGCGGTGGATGTCTACAGCCGCCACCCCACCGAGACCGAGCGCCACAAAACCACCCACTGCATCATCATCTTCGTGGCGATGGATGAGCACGGCAAGCCGACCCCAGTGCCCCAGTGGCAGCCGGTGAGCGAGAGCGATCTGCAGTTGCAGCAGTACGCCAAAAAGCTCATCGCCCTGCGCGAGGAGATCGACAAGGAGATGCGCCAGCACCTCTGACCCTGGTGATTCCCCTTCCCGATACAGCGGGCGCTTTCGGCCTGCGGCGGCGCCCCTGTATAATCCCCCCTCTTCCCGCAACCGGAACCCTGCCCATGTCACTGGAAACTGCCCCGCCCGAGGTAAAACTCGCGGTGGATCTGATTGAACTGCTGGAGACCAACCAGCTGGCTCCCGAGCTGGTGCTGGCGGCACTGGCCATTGTGAAACAGGATTACGAGCGCAAGCTGGCGGAGGGGAAGGATCACTGATCCCTCCCCGCACTTTTTCTGCCTTATCTTTCCGACGCCAGTTTTTCCCCACAGAAGTTTTTCCCCCACATAGCCACTCACTGCGGCCCCATCACCTCGTCACAGAGGGCGATCAGGGCCGAACTCAAGCGGGTGAGCGGCTCACTCCCGCTTACCCCGGCATGGAGGGCCAGCTCCACCGGCGCCACCTTGGGCCACTGGGTCAGGGCCAGCTGATCGGCGGGCATCAACCTTTTGGGTAGCAAGCTCACCCCGATCCCCGCGCTCACCGCCCCCTGCAAACTGGCGAGACTGGCGCTGACATAGGCGACGCGCCAGCGCCGACCCAGACCATCGAGCGCCTCGGTCATCTGCTGGCGATAGAGCCCTTCGCTCGGGAAGGCGACCAGCGGCAGCGGATCACGCCCCTTCGCTGGCCAGTCGCGGCTATCTACCCACACCAGCGGCTCACTCCAGCTGGCGAGCGGCGAGCCCTGTCCGCGCACCTGCTTGGCCAGCGCCAGATCCAGCTCCCCCGCAGCGAAGCGCTGCCAGATGTGGTGGCTCAGACCGCTCTCCACCTCCAACCGCACCTCGGGGTAGTCGCGGGCAAAGGCGGCCAGCACCGGGGTAATGGCCCCTGCGGCGAAATCCTCCGGCACCCCGAGGCTGAGGGACACGCTCCCCTCGCTCACCTGCTCCTCGGCCTGTGCCAGCAGCGCCAGAATGCGGCGGGCCAGCCCCAGCAATTTTTCCCCCTCCGCCGTCGCCACCACCTGACGGCCAGCGCGATCCAGCAGTGGGCAGCCAAGCTGCTGCTCAAGGCGGCGGATCTGCTGGCTGATGGTGGATTGGGTCAGATGGACCCGTTCACCGGCGCGGGTAAAGCTGCCGGTGTCGATAATGGCGACAAAACTGCGCAGTAACAGGGGATCCAGCATGGGGCGCTCCATTTACAAAACCACTGAAACTCATTCTATCATTTAATTTCCAAATGACTTTTTTCGCCGCTAGGCTGGCATTTGTTCTGTCAAATCAGGGTTTTTCATCATGTCACAGCCTCTTGTAGCGTCTACCCCTCTTCGCTCGCTCACCCCATCAACCTCACTCCAGACTCACCGACAATGGCTGGAGCAGGCGGTGCAACTGGCCAGAGCAAATCACCGGCAGGGCGGTCGCCCCTTCGCCGCCCTGCTGGTGCGCGATGACCAGCTGGTGGCGAGCGCGGTCAACGGCATTCATCTGGATGGCGATCCCACCCGTCACGCCGAGCTGGAGGCGCTGCGCAAGGCAAGCCAGAGCGCGCCGCTCGCGGGCAGCATCGTCTATGCCAGCGGTCACCCCTGCCCCATGTGCCTCGGCGCGCTGGTGATGAACGGCATCGCCGCCGTCTATTACGCCTTTGATAACGCCGATGCGGCGCCGTTCGACTTTGACAGCACCGCCGCTTATCAAAAGCTGGGGCTGCCGCTGGCACCGCCACCTCTGCCACTGGTCAAACTGGCCGTCACCATGACGGCGGCAGATCTCTACGGCTCCCAGTTACAACAAGCCACACAAGCAGCGCCTGATCATGAGTAAAGGGACTTTCGAACGCCAGGCAGAGGCGCGCCGCCAGCAGTTTGCCCTGCTGGTGCTGGTGATCCTGATTGGCCTGAACCTGCGCCCCTTTCTTACCGCCATCGGCCCGCTGAGCGGCGAGATTGGCCGCGCCCTGTCGCTGGGGATGGACACCCTAGCCTGGTTCACCCTGTTGCCGCTCTGGCTCATCGGGATTGGCGTGCTGCTCACCCCGCGCCTGCGCAGCCTTGCCAGTGCCACCACCCTGCTCGGGCTGGCCCTGCTGCTGCTCACGGCGGGCAGCGCCCTGCGTTTTGATGCCCAGAGCGGCAATTTGCTGATCGCCTGTGCCGCGCTCTGCGGCCTTGGGTCGGCACTGGTGCAAGGGGTGCTGCCAGCGCTGATCAAGCAGGCGTTCACCCACAAGGTACCGCTGGTGATGGGGATCTTCTCCGCCTGCATGATGGGGGGCGGGGCGCTGGGGGCCAGCCTCACGCCACGGCTGGCAGTGAGCCTCGACTGGTCGCGGGCGCTGGCGCTCTGGAGCCTACCGGTGCTGCTGGCCCTCGTCTGGCTAGGGTGGAAAGTGCGTCTGCCTCGGGCCGCGGCAATCGCCATTCCCCACGGCGAACAGCGGCTGATCACCTTGCCCCGCAGTTGGTTGCTGATCGTCTGCTTTGGCATCATCAACAGCGGTTACGGCATCGTAGTGGCTTGGCTGGCCCCCGCCTATATGGCGCAAGGATGGAGCCCCGCGCAGGCGGGCGAGCTGGTCGCCTGGCTGGCGCTGGCGCAGACCGCCAGCGGCCTCGGCCTGCCGCTGCTGGCGGCGCGCAGTCTGGATCGACGGCCGTGGATGGGCCTTGCCATCGCCATGCAGCTGGCGGGATTCGGCGGCCTATGGCTGGCGCCAGCCAGTTCCCCCATTCTCTGGTGCATGCTGTGCGGCGCCGGTCTTGGCGGCAGTTTTTCGCTCATCATGGTGATTGCGCTCGATCACCTGCCCGACCCGCGCCGCGCGGGCACACTGAGCGCCCTGATGCAGGGCTTCGGCTTTATGCTGGCGGCCACCGGCCCCTGGGTGGCGGCACGGCTCTATCACTATGTGAGCGACTTCGCAGCTGCCTGGCAGTGGCAACTGGGGGGCTTACTGCTGATGAGCCTGCTGGTGCTGCGCCTCGACCCGCGCCACTACCCCCGCGTTATGGGGTTACCGACCGCCAGCGAGCCGTCCCTTTCGGCTCCCCGCCCAACCGACTCTGCGACCCAAAGCAACACACCGGCCTGAGGCCGGTGTGTTGGGGATAACCGTGTTGGAGATGACAAGGTAGGCTGACGCCGCTCAGGGGGGCAACTTAGCGCCCCTTCTTCTGCCGTCCGCTGTTAGCGGTGCGCGGCTTGCCTGCGGCCGGTTTGCCTCCCTTGGGAGCCCCTTTGCCAGCACCGCCCTTGTTGGCTGCACCTTTGCCCGCACCACCCTTGCCCACCGGCAGCTTCTTCTCGAAGGCTTCCGGGCCCGGCACATTGGGGCGACCGCCAATCTCGTGATCATCATCGCGGCGCGGCTTCTTGCCCTGCCCCGGTTTGGCGCTTTGCGCCGCAGGAGCCTTGGCCGCCTTGGGTTTGTCGCCTTTGGCCGGTTTCACCTCGGAGGAGGAGTCCTCAATCAGCTTGAACAGATCGATCAGCTCGTCGTCGGTGAGATCGCGCCACTCGCCCACCGGCAGCCCCTTGAGGCTGACGTTCATGATGCGAATGCGCTCCAGCTTGGTCACTTCGAAACCGAAGTACTCGCACATGCGGCGGATCTGGCGGTTAAGCCCCTGCACCAGGGTGATGCGAAAGACGAACGGCGCCTCTTTCTTCACCTTGCACTTCTTGGTCACAGTACCGAGGATCGGCACCCCGGCCGCCATTCCGCGCACAAACTCGTCGGTCACCGGCTTGTCGACGGTCACCAGATACTCTTTCTCGTGATCGTTGCCCGCCCGCAGGATCTTGTTGACCAGATCGCCGTGGTTGGTGAGAAAAATCAGCCCCTGCGAATCCTTGTCGAGCCGCCCGATGGGGAAGACCCGGGTGCTGTGGTTGACGAAATCGACGATGTTGTCCTTCTCGCCCGCCTCTGTGGTACTGACGATACCCACCGGCTTGTTGAGGGCGATCAGCACCAGACTGTCCGCCTCGCGCGGCTCGATCACCTGACCGTTCACCTTGACCAGATCGCCAACCTGCACCTGATCACCGATCCCGGCCCGCTTGCCGTTGATAAAGACGTGGCCCTGCTCGATAAAGCGGTCGGCCTCGCGGCGCGAGCAGATACCGCTCTCGCTGATGTATTTGTTCAGGCGCATGGATTCGTTAGCCAGCATGGGTCACCTGCCACAGGTTCTGGGCCGCGCCCGGTTGTGCCATCGCCTGTTCCGGCTGCGCCGGGGAGGCTGTCTGCTGCATCAGCCAATTCACTACGTCAAAGTTCTGCATACCATTCCATCTTCAAAAAAGGCCAATGCCAGCTTATCCATCAAAAAACGCCGCTACAGTAGCATAATTGCCCTCTTTCAGGGGCAGATAGTTGCAAGGTCGCGCGCCCAAGCGGGCATCTGCGGACAAGTTCACGCCGCCGGATGGCCCGCGATGCCGCCTTTGAACAACCAGCCTGATGCCAACGGCGGGATCCGGCTCCCACAGCCAGCGCGGCCGAACGCCATCAACTATACATATCACCTTGTTTCCATTAGGCTTTAAGCCGGTTGGCCGCGCCCAATGTGCTGCGCCGAACTCGCCCGCCCAAATGCGGCTTCACCTCTATCGCCAAGGATTGCACCATGCTGGCTCACACTCGCCGCCTTGTTCGCCGTGCTCTGCTGACCCTGTTGCTGCTGTTGCTGACCGCATGGGCGGTGATCGCCTACTTCGCCTGGCAGGCAGCGCCGCTGCAGCTGTGGCACACAGTGGTGCCCCCCGAACTCAGTGCCGATGAGCTCGACAGCAGCGACTGGCAAGCCTATCTGGCCCGCGAAGCAGAGCTGTTCGAGCTGGTGGCCACCGAGGTAGTCGCCAAGACGCCGCCGGAGCAGCAACTGGCCAGCAATCGCTACTATCAGGACGCCCCCATCAATCCCGCCCGCTTTCAGCAGAACTGGAACCGCTCCTACCTGCTGCGCCCCGAGGGGGAAGCCAAAGGGGTAGCGGTGCTGCTGCACGGCCTGACCGACTCCCCCTACAGCCTGCGCCATCTGGCTAGACGCTATCAGCAGCAGGGCTTTATCGCGCTGGGGCTGAGGATCCCCGGCCACGGCACAGTGCCCGCTGGCCTCGTAGATGTGGATTGGGAAACCTGGCTGGCCGCCACCCGACTGGCGGTGCGGGAGGCCAGATTGCTGGCACCGGGCAAGCGGCCGCTGCATCTGGTGGGCTTTTCCAACGGCGGCGCGCTGGCGGTGAAATATGCGCTCGATGCGTTGGCCGACCCGAGCGGCACGCTGGCAAAACCGGATCGGCTGGTGCTGATCTCCCCGATGATCGGGGTGACCCGCTTTGCCCGCTTCGCCGGGATCAAGGCCGTGCCTGCCCTGCTGCCCGCCTTTGCCAACGCCGCCTGGCTCGACACCATGCCGGAGTTCAACCCGTTCAAGTACAACTCGTTCCCGGTCAACGGCGCGCGCCAGTCCTACCGCCTGACCCACGCAATCCAGCAGCAGGTGCGCCAGCTGGCCGCCAGTGGCGAGCTGGAGGCATTTCCCCCCGCCCTCACCTTCCAGTCGGTGATGGACTACACCGTCAGCACCCGCTCCATCATTGCCGATCTCTATCACTACCTGCCGGCCAACGGCAGCGAACTGGTGCTGTTTGATATCAACCGCAGCACCCTGTTTGGCCCGCTGATGAGCTCGGCCTCAGAGCTGGCGCTGCACCGCTTGCTGCCAAACGCCCCCGGGCACTATCGCCTCACCGTGGTGGGTAATGTCGAGCCAACCTCCCCCGCGACGCAGGCCAGAACGCTGGCCAGCGCAGACCAGCCTGAGCAGGTCCGCCCGCTGGGCATCGACTATCCCAAGGAGATCTACTCCCTCTCCCATGTGGCGCTCCCCTTCCCGATGGACGACCCCCTCTATGGCATGGCAGCGCGCCCGCAGCAGCGGGAGCAATACGGCATCAACCTCGGTGGTCTGGCCCTGCGTGGCGAGCGCGGCGTGCTGATCGTCAACCCCGGCGCCCTCACCCGCACCTCCTCCAACCCCTTCTACCCCTATCTGCAGCAGCGGGTGATGGAGACTCTCATCGCCCCTCCCGTCGCCCCGTCTGCCGCCGTAACCCCTGCCAGCAGCGGTCAACCTGATGCGGCCTATCAGGCAGAAGTGGAGCAGTTTTTACAGGAGAGCGACGAGAGCAGCGCGCCTTTCTAGGGCATTTCTGGAGTATCGGCAAAGAGCCACTGGCGCTGGGTCGATGGCGATACAAGAAAGGGGCCGTCAATTGACGGCCCCTTTCTATTGATGATGGCGATGGGAGTGATGACTTGGTGGGCTCAGGGATAGATGCTGACTTCTATCAGGTTCTGGTCAGGGTCGAGGAAGTAGACAGATTCTATCGGCCCGCAGGCACCGCTTTTGGTCACCGGCCCCTCGACAATCTCCACCCCGTGGCAGGCAAGCTGGGCCATCACCTGCTCCAGCGGCCAGCGGGTGATAAGGCAGACATCTCCCGACCCCACCTGCGCCAGATTGCGCGGCTCCTGCCCCAGCAGTTGCAGATTGATCTTCTGGTTGCCAAACCCTACCGCCCGGCGCCCCGCACCGAAGGTAATGGCCTCCATATTGAGCACCGAGCTGTAAAATTCCACGGCCCGTTCGATATCACTGACCGTCAATACCAGATGGTCGATATGGCTGATCATGGTTACCTCCTGGTGGTGATCTGGCTGATGTGACCGGCATATACCCGCAAACATCCGGCTGTTGCCGCCACGGCGGGCAACCCCATCATACCCGGCAAGGGGAAGCCCATGTGTGTCGTGACGCGCAAAGCGAGCGCAAATGATCTGGTCAGATAAATTCGCTTTACTGCACCGCTGCGCACGCTTTCTCCCGCTGGGCCAGCAGGGCTTCATCGTCACTGTCCATTGCCGCCAGAATCGCCTGATTGCAGGCGCGCTCCGCCAGCTTGGCAGGACTCTGCTTGGCATCCCCAATCTCTGCAATCATCGGCCGATAACTGATGGCCGCCGAGCAGTACATGGTGCGAAATTTGGGCAGTTGCCAACTGCTGTCATCCTGCCGGGTCAAGTCATCGCACAGCTTGTGAAACAGGGCGGACGCCTTGACCGTGCACTGGCTAAAACGCCGAACATCCTGCTGGTAGGGACGACAAACGCTCGGCTGCTGGATCTGCCACAGCTGAAAAGAGAACGGGACCGACTCCCCCTCATACTGCACCACCAGCGTCTTGGCCTCAGTGCCATAGATATCCGCAACCTGCTGCTGTACCAGATTGAGATAAGCCGAAAAAAGATAGGAAACCGGATCCATCACCACCTCCCTGTGGTTGTCACTGCCGGGCTTTATTACCGAAAACCGGGGCGATTTTCAAACGAGTAACAGGCGACAACAGCTTACTGATTTGGTTGGAAAAAATGATACTCTTCTCGCCACCCTCATGTACAACGTTCAAGGCTAAAGTGCGATGCAACAATGCGGTATTTATGAACAGCTCATTACTCAACTGCTGACATCTCGACTCGACCGCGAGCACTTTTACGTAGGGGAACGCCAACTTGAACCTGCCGAAGCGGCAGTTTGGTTATCCAGATTTCTGAGTCGGGTTTTGGAATATGCGGTGGGTTCGGTAACTGGTGAAGATCAGCTGCAACGGCAGATTGAGCTGGCTAACCAGTTATTGCTTTGGCTAAAGGATCGCACCCAAGACCCAGACTTTATTGGCGAGAACCTCATCGATAGTCAGGGGAAAATTCTGACCGCGCTCTACCAGTTAGATAACCCCATCTCAGCCAATTTAAAGCAATATGCCGAAGATATTTTCCCTCTGACCGGACTGACACAAAGTGAGCTGTTCTGCGGTAGCAATGCGGGTTTGTCGATGGAGTCGGAGATTAAACGGGAGATATTATCTGCAGATAGCATCTGCTGGCTGGTCTCATTTATCAAATGGGCAGGTATCCGTATTTTCCGTCATGAGCTGGAAGAGTTCACCCGCAGCGGCCGCCAATTAAAAGTAATTACTACCTCTTATATGGGGGCAACCGACGCCAAGGCAGTTGAATTTTTAGCCAGCCTCCCAAATACCGAAGTCAAACTCAGCTATAACACCCAGCGTGAGCGGTTGCATGCCAAGAGCTATCTCTTTTGCCGAAATACCGGTTTTCATACCGGCTATATAGGTTCCTCCAATCTCTCTCACTCTGCCCTCACCAGCGGCTTGGAGTGGAACCTAAAAATCACCTCGCAAGAAATCCCTCATATTATCGAGAAATCCCTGAGTACCTTTGAAACCTATTGGGAATCCGATGATTTTGAGCTGTTTGATGGCAAGCTGGAAAGCCGTACAAAATTGCAGCATGCGCTGCAAGAGGCCCGTGGCGATAGTGACAAAAATAGCCCTGCCTATTTCTTTGATATCACGCCGTTTCCGCATCAACTGGAGATCCTTGAACAATTGGCGATGGAGCGCGCTTTACACCAGCGCTTTCGTAACTTGGTGGTAGCGGCTACCGGTACAGGGAAAACCTTGATCTCCGCCTTTGATTTTGCGCGTTTTTTGAAAACCAAACCCGATGCCAAGTTTCTGTTTGTCGCCCACAAAGAGGAGATCTTGCGCCAAGCATTAGCCTCGTACCGCGGAGTGCTCAAGCAATCCAATTTTGGCGAGCTCTTGGTCGGCGGCGCCGTGCCAACCCACTACCGTCAACTATTTGCCTCGGTGCAATCCTTGAATAACCAGCTGGCTAATTTACGTCTTAGCCCAGACTATTTCGATTACATCGTCATTGATGAAGTTCACCATATTGCGGCGGCCAGTTATCGCGGTCTGCTCGCCGCCTTTGAACCTCAGATTCTGCTGGGATTGACCGCAACCCCAGAGCGCCATGATGGCGGTGATATTCTTGCTGATTTTTGTGGTGTGATCGCCGCTGAAATCCGCTTGCCCGAGGCCATCAATCGTCGCCATCTCTGTCCATTCCAATATTTTGGTATCGATGATGATACAGACTTGCGCCAAGTGGCTTGGAAAAATGGCCGTTATGACATTACTGCACTGACCAATATTTACACTAAAAATAACAGCCGGGTTCAGAAAATCGTCCAGAGTCTCGCTGAGATCGTCACCGATATTACCAAGATCAAAGCGCTGGCATTTTGTGTGAGCCGTGAACATGCCGATTTTATGCGCAAAGCATTTTTATTGAAGGGCATCAAGGCTGACATTCTCACCAGCGATAACCGAGACGAGCGGCATAGTAAACAACAAGATTTACGTACCGGCGTGATCAACATTCTTTGCGTGGTGGATATCTTTAACGAAGGGGTCGATATCCCGGAAGTCGATACCTTGCTGTTTTTACGACCAACGGAAAGCCTCACCATCTTTTTGCAGCAATTAGGGCGCGGCCTGCGGCTGGCGAGCGATAAAGAGTGCTGCACCGTATTGGACTTTGTTGGCAATGCCCATGCGGAGTATGACTTTGCCCAAAAATTCCGCGCACTGGTGGGTAAAACTAATAAGGCGATCAGCCACGAAATCAAACAAGGCTTTCCTCACGCCCCCTTGGGCTGCCGCATCGAACTCTCAAAACAAACCCAAGAGTTAATTCTGAGCAATATCAAAAAGGCGACCCTCAATACCTCACGCCTCATGGGCCTGATCCGCCGTTTCTCACAGGACTGTGATTTACCACTGACGCTGGCAAACTTTTTGAAGTTCTACCCTCACATCAGCCTTGAGGAGATCTACAAGCGCGGCAATTGGAGCACCTTGGTCAAACAGGCCCGCAACCATACCATTTCTGAAATGAGCGATGAGAAGTTGTCGACTCTCTACACCCGGGCCATCAAAACCCGGCTATTGGGCTGCGATGCGCTCCATTACTTGAAATTCTTACAAACCTTGGTGGCAGACGCCTTTACCTTAACGGCCGAACACGATGCACGGATGGCCTTGATGTGCCACTACGACTTCTGGCAACAGAGCGGCCCCAACGCAGGCTTTAGCTCCTTGGCGCACAGCCTGAAACAGCTCAATCAACCAGAGTTAAGGGCCGAGCTGGCAAATCTGTTACCCATGCTGATCAACCGGGTGCAGCACGAACAAAGCACCATGCCAAACCTTCCAGGTAATCCGCTGCAACTGCATGCTCGCTATGCCAGAGAGCAGGTGCTGGTTGGCTTTGGCGCGACCACCTTCGCGCAGCAACCCACGGCTCGCGAAGGAGTCTATGTCATCGCAGAGCAAAATATCGAGTTGCTGTTCGTGACCTTGAACAAAACGGAACAGCACTTCTCCCCCACTACCCGTTATCACGACTACGCCATCAACGAGTCGCTGTTTCATTGGCAGAGCCAAAACAGCGCTCGCCCAGAACGGGGTAAGGGGCTGAGTTACATAAACCACAGAGCAGAAGGTAAGCGCTTGTTTCTGTTCGTCCGCGAGCAGAGCAAAGATGAATTTGGCCGTACCCTTGGCTTTGTGAACTTTGGTGAGGTGGAGTACGTATCCCACACTGGCAGCCAACCGATGAACATAAAATGGCATCTCACTACTCCGATGCCGCCATTTATGTGGAAAGAAGCCGCCAAACTGGCTGTTGGTTAGTAAGGCTTCTCACCCGGTGGGGATATGGCGCAAAACCCACCGGATTCTTGCCCAAAACCCCGGCTAAATTATCCAGTTGCATAATAACCATGCGGCCTTGCGGTTGTTTAACTGGCCCTAACGTCAGATAATACCGCCCGCCTTCAAACCCCGATAACCCGACTTTCAGTGACGGTAATTGATGACTGAGTACCTGCTTTTATTGATCGGCACCGTGCTGGTTAACAACTTCGTGCTGGTGAAATTCCTCGGCCTCTGCCCCTTTATGGGGGTCTCCGGCAAGCTGGAAACCGCCATCGGCATGGGGCTGGCGACCACCTTCGTGATGACCCTCGCCAGTGCCAGCTCCTATCTGGTGGAGCACTATATCCTGCTGCCGCTGGATATCGCCTATCTGCGCACCCTTGCCTTTATTCTGGTGATCGCCGTGGTGGTGCAGTTTACCGAGATGGTGGTGCGCAAGAGCAGCCCGACCCTCTATCGCCTGCTTGGGATCTTCCTGCCCCTCATCACCACCAACTGCGCGGTGCTCGGGGTGGCGCTGCTCAGCATCAATGAGCGACACGACTTTATCCAGAGCGTGATCTACGGCTTTGGCGCCGCCACCGGCTTCTCGCTGGTGTTGATCCTGTTTGCCGCCATGCGCGAGCGTCTGGTCGCCGCCGATGTGCCCGCCCCGTTTCGCGGGGTGTCGATTGCCATGATCACCGCCGGTCTGATGTCGCTGGCCTTTATGGGCTTTACCGGCCTTATCAAGATATAACCATGATCCATATTCTATTTGCCATTCTGGTGCTCACCCTGCTGGCGCTGGCGTTCGGGATTATCCTGGGCTTTGCCGCCGTCAAGTTTCATGTGGAAGCAGACCCCATCGTCGATCAGCTCGATGCCCTGCTGCCCCAGACCCAGTGTGGCCAGTGCGGCTATCCCGGCTGCAAACCCTACGCCGAGGCGCTCGCCAACGGTGATCAGATCAACAAGTGCGTGCCCGGTGGCGAGGCCACCATGCGCAAGATTGCCGATCTGATGGGGGTCGAGCCCCAGCCGCTGGGGGGCAGTGACGAGGCCGCAGTGCCGGTCAAGAAGGTCGCCTTTATCCACGAAGATCAGTGCATCGGCTGCACCAAGTGCATTCAGGCCTGCCCGGTGGATGCCATTGTCGGCGCCACCAAGGCGATGCATACCGTGATTGCCAACGAGTGCACCGGTTGCGATCTCTGTGTCGATCCCTGCCCGACCGACTGCATCGAGATGATCCCGGTGCCCACCACGGTCGATAACTGGAAGTGGGATCTCAATAACGTGCATGTTCCGGGCAAGATTCCGGTCAAGATAGTGGAATAAACAGCGGAGCAACCATGCATTCCTTACTCGAACGTATCAAAGCCGGCACGCTCTGGGACTTTCACGGTGGCATTCACCCCGCCGACAACAAGCTGCAATCAAGCCAGAGCCCGTTGGTAGACGCCGGTCTGCCGCCACGTCTCATCATTCCGCTGCGCCAGCACGCAGGCCCCGCCGGCGATCTGCTGGTGCAGGTGGGCGACAAGGTCAAAAAAGGGCAGCCGCTGACCCGTTATGCCAAGGGGCGGGTCGTCCCTGTCCATGCCTCCACCTCCGGCACCATCACCGAGATTGGCAACCACACGGTTGCCCACCCCTCCGGGCTCGGCGATCTCTGCGTCATTCTCACCCCGGATGGGGAAGATGAGTGGGGCGAGCGCAATGGCAAACCCGATTACTGGAATCTGGAGCGGGGCGAGCTGCTCGAACGCATCCAGCAGGCGGGAGTAGCGGGCCTTGGCGGCGCCGTGTTCCCGACCCACAGCAAGCTCGATGGCCGCGGCCAGCTCACCGAGATCCTGATCGTCAACGGGCTGGAGTGCGAACCCTATATCACCACCGACGATCGGTTGATGCAGCAGTACTCCGACGAGATCATGGATGGCATCCGGGTGCTCAAGCACCTGCTCAAACCGAAACTCACCCTGATCGGGGTGGAAGACAACAAGCCCGAGGCGATCGAGCAGCTGACCCGCCACGCCACCGATGAAGATGTGCTGGTCAAGACGGTGCCGACCAAGTACCCCTCGGGCGGTGCCAAGCAGACCATCGAGCTGCTGACCGGCCGTCAGGTGCCCAAGGGGGGCCGCGCGGTCGATATCGGCATCATGGTGCTCAACGTCGCCACCGTGTTTGCCATCAAGCGCGCCATCATCGACGGCGAACCGCTGATCGAGCGGATCGTCACCCTCACCGGGGACAGCTTCAAGAAGCCCGGCAACGCCTGGGTGCGCCTGGGTACGCCGGTGCGCTGGCTGTTGCAGCGTTTCGAGCTGCAACCGGAAGCGGAGCAGCGGGTGATCATGGGTGGCCCCATGATGGGCTTTACCCTGCCCCACGCCATGGTGCCTGTGGTCAAGGCCACCAACTGCCTGCTGGCGCCGACGCAGGCCGAACTGCCCGCCCCCGGCCCGGAGCAGCCTTGCATCCGTTGCAGCGCCTGCGCCGATGCCTGCCCGGCCACTCTGCTGCCGCAAGAGCTCTACTGGTACAGTCGGGCCAAGGAGTATGACAAGGCCGAGAAGCTCAACCTGATGGACTGCATCGAGTGCGGCGCCTGCGCCTGGGTCTGCCCGAGCGAGATCCCGCTGGTGCAGTACTACAAGATCGCCAAAGACGACATTCGCGAAGCCCGTGCCGAGGCCGAAAAAGCCGAACGAGCCAAGCAGCGTTTCGAGGCCAAGCAGGCCCGTTTCGAGCGGGAGAAAGCGGCCCGCGAAGCGCGCCATGCCGAAGCCGCCGCCCAGCGCCGTCAGACCATGACGGCCGCAGGCGGCGAAGATCCGGTGGCAGCCGCCCTCGCCCGCATCAAGGCCAAGCAGGATGCCCCCATCACAGCCATTGCCGCCACCGCCGAGGGCTTGCCTGACAACAGCGCGGTGATTGCCGCCCGCGAAGCCCGCAAACGGGAAGCGGAGGCGCGCCGCGCCGCCAAACTGGCGGAAAGCACAAACAGCGAAACAGCCGCTGCGCTGCAATCCACCGAGGCGGTTGACCCCGCCAGCGATCCCAAGAAAGCAGCCATCGCTGCCGCACTGGCCCGCGCCAAGGCCAAGAAAGCCGCTCAGGCTGGCGATAGCGCCGAGCCTGTGGCTGCCGAAGCCGTTGCTGCGCCTGCGGTAGATGCTGATCAGCAAAAGGCAGAAGTTGATCCGAAAAAGGCAGCAATTGCCGCCGCCACTGCCCGTGCCAAAGCCAAAAAGGCCGAGGCGAATGGTGAACCGGTAAGCGCAGATAACAGCGCGGTAGCCGACGCAGGCTCGCAAGGCGATGCACCTGTTGATCCCAAAAAAGCGGCAATTGCTGCCGCCATCGCTCGTGCCAAGGCCAAAAAGGCGGCCCAGCAGGGTAACAGCGCTGAGGACGATCTGAGTGCAAATACTGGCACCAGCGAAACGGCAGCAACCCAAAGCGATGCGCCATCTGCTGTCAGCGAAGCTGTCGATCCCAAAAAAGCGGCTATCGCTGCCGCCATTGCCCGGGCCAAGGCCAAGAAGGCCGCCCAGCAGGGTGACAGCGCTGAGGGCGATCTGACTGCAAATGCTGGCGCCAGCGAATCCGCTGCAACCCAAAGTGATGCGCCATCTGCGGCCAGCGAAGCGGTTGATCCCAAGAAAGCTGCTATCGCCGCTGCTATTGCCCGCGCCAAGGCCAAAAAGCTGGCCCAGCAGGGCGAAAGTGCCAGTGCTGAAGGTGCGCTGAGTGAGCCAACTGCCAGCGCACAGACCCGCGACGATACAGTAGCCAAGAGCGAAGTAACCACCAGCCAAAGCGATACTGCTGCAAGCGAAGCGATCGATCCCAAGAAGGCCGCTATCGCTGCTGCCATCGCCCGTGCCAAGGCCAAAAAGCTGGCCCAGCAGAGCGCAAGTACCAGTGCTGAGGTAGAAAGCGCTGGTACTCAGGTAGAGAGTGCCGGAACTGAGGGTGAGCGCGCACCGGCCGAGCCGATGCAAACCGATGCAGCCAGCAGTGAGCAACCACTTGCCGTCACTGCCGCGCCTGAAGCGAGCGCACCTGCGGCTGATGCCCCGGTTGATCCGAAAAAAGCGGCCATTGCTGCCGCGGTGGCCCGCGCCAAGGCGAAGAAGCTGGCGGCCGAGGCAGCCAGAGCCGCAGAGAGTGCTGCTGAAGATGTCCCGTCAGCCGACCGAACAACCACAAGGTAATCGACAGACTCATGTTCAATATTGCGACTGCGCCGTTTGCCCATAACCGCAAACAGACCCGAACCCTGATGCTGCTGGTGATCCTGGCCTGCGTGCCGGGCTTGCTGGCTCAGACCTGGTTCTTCGGCTGGGGCTCCTTTATCCAGATCCTGCTGGCGTTGGTGACCGCCCTGCTGTGCGAGGCACTTGTGCTCAAGCTCCGTGGCCGCGCCATCAAGCCTGCCCTGATGGATGGCAGTGCGGCGCTCACCGCCGTGCTGATCGGTCTCTCCCTGCCGCCGCTGCTGCCGTGGTGGATGCTGGTGGTGGGCACGGCCTTTGCCATCATTGTCGCCAAACACCTTTACGGCGGACTGGGCCAGAACCTGTTCAACCCGGCCATGGTCGCCTATGTGCTGCTGCTGGTCTCCTTCCCGGTGCAGATGACCAGCTGGCTGCCGCCGGAGAGCGTGCGCGCCTACAGCCTCGGCTTTGGTGATGCGGCGTCGGTCATCTTCACCGGCTTTAGCCTCGACGGCTACAGCATGGCCCAGCTCAAGCAGGGGGTGGATGGTCTCACCATGGCAACTCCCCTCGATACCCTGAAAACCGGCCTGACTCAGGGGCTCACCACCGGCGAGATCCTGAGCGGCCCGCTGTTTGAGGGTTGGGGCGGCATCGGCTGGAGCTGGGTCAACCTCGGCTATCTGCTGGGCGGCCTCTTCCTGCTGCAACAGAAGGTGATCAACTGGCGCATTCCGACCGCCATTCTGGGAGCCCTGCTGGCGGCCTCCACCATCGGCTATCTGGTAAGCCCGGATGCGACCGCCACGCCCATGTTCCATCTATTCAGCGGCGCGACTATGCTGGGAGCCTTCTTTATCGCCACCGATCCGGTCAGCGCCTGCACCACGCCGCGCGGCCGACTGGTCTATGGCGTGCTGATTGGGGGGCTGGTCTACATCATCCGCCGCTTTGGCGGCTATCCGGATGCCTTCGCCTTTGCCGTGCTGCTAGCCAACCTTTGTGTGCCGTTTATTGATAGCCTGACTCGCCCGAAAGTGTATGGAGCCCGTCGCCAATGATGTTTCTGCCCTTTTCCCCCATCACAGCTGACGGAGCCCGGACATGTTAAAGAGCATGCGCAAGAACGGCCTTATTCTGGCGATGTTCGCACTCGGCTGTACCGCGCTGGTGGTACTGACCAACGAGCTGACCAAGGATAAAATCGCCCACCAGCAACAGCTGGAGAAGCAGCAGACCCTCTCGGTATTGCTGCCGGAGGGGAGCTATGACAACGATTTGGTGGCCAGCTGCAAGCAGGTGACCAGCAGGAAGTATCTCGGCAGCGATCAGCCGCAAGCCCTCTATACCGCCAGCAAAAATGGCGTGGTGACCGGCTATGCGCTGGAGGCGATCGCGCCGGATGGCTACAGCGGGGCGATCCGCATCGTGGCGGGCTTTGATGCCAAGGGCACCATCACAGCCGTGCGCGTGCTCGCTCACAACGAGACCCCGGGCCTGGGTGACAAGATCGAGCTGAAGAAATCGGACTGGATCAACAGCTTTGCCGGAAAATTCCTGACCCATGACAACGAGCCCCAGTGGGCGGTGAAGAAGGATGGTGGCGAGTTCGATGCCTTTACCGGCGCCACCATCACCCCGCGAGCCGTGGTCAAGGCGGTGAAGAACCTGCTTAAACTGCAGCAGGAGCAACCCGAACTGCTCAGCAACGCCCCGGCTTGCCCGGCGGCGAACTAACGGAGTCGAGCCGTCATGAACCAGATGGAACAGATTGAAACGGGCGCAGCCCCGATTGCCGAGCTGGAAAGCCGCAAGGGCGAGCTCAAGGAGCTGATGAGTCAGGGGCTGTGGAAGAACAACCCCTCGCTGGTGCAGGTGCTGGGGCTCTGCCCGACCCTTGCCGTCTCCTCCACCTTTACCAATGCGCTGGGGCTCGGCCTTGCCACCATGGCAGTGCTGGTCTGCTCCAACCTCGCCGTCTCGCTGGTGCGCAAGTGGGTGCCGAAGGATATTCGCATCCCGGTCTATGTGATGATCATCGCCTCGCTTGTGACCAGCGTACAGCTGCTGATGAACGCCTACACCTATGGCCTCTATCAGGCGCTCGGCATCTTTATCGCCCTCATCGTCACCAACTGCGTCATCATCGGCCGCGCCGAGGCCTATGCCTCCAAAAACCCGCCGCTGCTGGCGGCCCTCGACGGCCTGATGATGGGCCTTGGCTTTACCCTGGTGCTGCTGGTACTGGGCGGCATGCGCGAGATCATCGGCATGGGCACCCTGTTTGATGGCGCCGAGCTGCTGCTGGGCGAGTGGGCCAAGTCCCTGCGCGTCGAGCTGTTCCACGCCGATGCCAGCCTGCTGCTGGCGATTTTGCCGCCGGGCGGCTTTATCGGGCTGGGGCTGCTGATCGCCGCCAAGAACGCCATCAACGACTGGCGGGACCGCAAACAGGCAACCACTGTGGCCCACTGCAACGTTGCCCCGGCTCGCGTCCGGGCGACCGAACTATGATCGGACGCAAGGCATGAACAACCAGAAACGCAGAGAAATCCTCGAGCGACTGCGGGAAAACAACCCCCACCCCACCACAGAGCTCAACTTCAACTCGCCGTTCGAGCTACTGATCGCCGTGCTGCTCTCGGCGCAGGCGACCGATGTCAGCGTCAACAAGGCAACCGACAAGCTCTATCCGGTGGCCAACACCCCGCAGGCAATGCTGGATCTCGGGGTGGACGGGCTCAAGGAGTACATCAAGACCATTGGCCTGTTCAACACCAAGGCCGAGAACGTCATCAAGACCTGCGCCATCTTGCTGGAGCGCCACGGTGGCGAGGTGCCGGAGAACCGCGAAGCGCTGGAAGCCCTGCCGGGCGTCGGCCGCAAGACCGCCAACGTGGTCCTCAATACCGCCTTTGGCTGGCCCACCATCGCCGTCGATACCCATATCTTCCGGGTCTCGAACCGCACCGGCTTTGCGGTAGGCAAGAACGTGGATCAGGTGGAGGAGAAGCTGCTCAAAGTGGTGCCCGCCGAGTTCAAGCTGGATGTCCACCACTGGCTCATCCTGCACGGGCGTTACACCTGTCTGGCTCGCAAGCCCCGTTGTGGTTCCTGTATCATTGAGGACTTGTGCGAGTACAAAGAGAAGGTCTATCCAGAAAGCTGATAGCCTCGCAACCGAGATTGAAAGCAGTACACATCACCAACCCGGAGAACTGAGCAATGAGAATTCTGCATACCATGCTGCGTGTCGGCGATCTGCAACGCTCCATCGACTTCTACACCCGCGTCCTTGGCATGAAGCTGCTGCGCAAGAGCGAGAACAGCGAGTACAAGTACACCCTGGCCTTCGTCGGCTACGGTGACGAGAAGGATGAAGCGGTGATCGAGCTGACCTACAACTGGGGGGTGAGCGAGTACGAACTGGGCTCCGCCTACGGCCATATCGCGCTGGAAGCGGACGACATCTATGCCACCTGCGACGCCTTGCGCGCCGCCGGTGCCAAGATCACCCGCGAACCGGGCCCGGTCAAGGGCGGCACCACCGTCATCGCCTTCGTCGAAGATCCGGACGGTTACAAGATTGAACTGATTGCCAAGAAAGATGCCGGTACCGGGCTGGGTGACAGCTTCTAAGCTGCCCTAATCTCACGGCCTAATGGCAGGATCAAAAAAGAGCGCAGATGCGCTCTTTTTTATGCTTCTCTGACCGGGCCGCAAAGCTAGATCTCGCCATTTCGCCCCATGCTGATCACCACCCGCCGGTTCTTGGCACGACCCTGTTCGGTTTCGTTGGAGGCAACGTGCTGCTTCTCGCCATGCCCCTCCACCGAGATCTTGCCGGGATCAATCCCCAGATCGACAAACACCTTCTTGATGGCATCGGCCCGCTTCTCGGAGAGTTTCAGGTTCGGCCAGCGGCCGCCATAGCTGTCGCTGTAGGCATCGATCACCACCACGTCGATGCTCTTGTCCGCCTTGATAAACTCGCTGATCATCGCCAGCCGCCGCTTGGAGGGGATGGAGAGCTGATCGCTGTTCTTGTCGTAGGTAAGCACGCTAAAGGCGATATCGTTGAAGCTGTAGGGCAACAGCCCGCTCAGACAGTCGATAAAAGCCTGATATTTCACCCGAAAGTTGACTGACGAGAGGGACACTCGCACCGCGCGGTTCTGGCGATACCAGTCCCGATACTGGAAGGTCGGCATCCGCCCCCCCTCCAGCTCGTCGAGCATGGTCCAGGCAGTCTGCCCCTCCACCAGTCCATCAAACTGCTGATAGAAGCGCAGTTGACTCACTTCTCGCCCGGCTATTCCCGGGCGCCATACCGGTGGCATGATGCCAAGGCTCACCGTCTGGGTCTGGGCCTGCGGCCGCTTGCCCTTGAGCTCGAAGTCGAGGTTTATCTTGCGCCCGGCGCGGCTGACAAAGGCCCCCGTTCCCCAGTTGGGAATAGGGTGCTCGAGGCGACACTCAATCTGGGTATCGGAGGTCAAACGCCAGACGGATTGATCCAGACCGGCACCAAATTCGGTGACCCCAGCCTGTAACTGCATACTCACGGATATGCTGACCAACCCCAACACCCAAGCGTTCAATTGCTTGCCCTCCACACGATCTCACAAGGGGTATCGGCCAGGGAGGGACAAGCTTTAGCGCAAATGGATCAGTGGGGAGAGGCTCTCTCTATCAACTTGAAGCTGGCAATTCGTCCAGCCAGCTCCCGAGCCAACTGATCCAGTTCGACACTATTCTGCTGCAGGGTGACCGAGTGCTGGCGATGGGCCTCGTACACTTCGCGGATGGTCATTACGTTGTGCTGGATATCGTCCGTTACGTAGCGCTGCTGCTCGGTTGCGGTAGCCACCTGTGCCGTCATGTCACTCACCTTGCGCACCTCATTGACGATGTCGGTCAGCTCGTGACCCGCCCGCTGCGCTTCACTGACACTGAGGCCCGCCTGCTCGCTGCCCGACTGCATGGCCACCACCGCCTGAAGGGCTCCAGCCCGCAAACGGGAGAGCATCTGTTCGATATCATCTGCCGCCTGCTGGGTACGGGCAGCCAGTGAACGAACCTCATCGGCGACCACGGCAAAGCCGCGCCCCGATTCACCGGCACGGGCTGCCTCAATGGCGGCATTGAGGGCCAACAGATTGGTGCGATCGGAGATCTGCTTGATGAGGTTGAGTGCCTCGACGGCGGACTCGGTATCCTGATGCAGGTTGTTGACCAACAGCCGGGTCTCGTCGAGGGTGCCAGCCACCTGCTCGATGGCGGCGATAGTCTGATCCACCTCCTTGTCCCCCTGCCGGGCACGGCCAATGGCCTGCTGGGTCGCCAGTGAGGTCTGGGTCGCATTGCGAGCAATTTCGGCCACCGTCGAAGCCATTTCCGTTGCGGCGGTGGCAACCAGTTCAACCTGACCGACGCCACGCACCACACCTTCATTCACTTCGGCAATCACCTCGCTGGAGTTGCTGGCACTACGGGTCAATATCTCACAGGAGCGGCGCACCTCCAGCAATAAGCCTTCCAGATGCTGCAGAAAGTGGTTGAGATCCCGCGCCAATGCCCCAAGCTCGTCACCCGATTGCCAGTTGACCCTCACCGTCAGATCATTGTCATTGACGAGCCGTGAAAAGGTGCGATGCAGAGCGACGAAGCCCAGATGCACATCCCGCAGCACCTTCCAACTGATGAGGGTAGTCAACAGCAGGCAGCACAGAACCGCCATAGCCCCCCACCAGAAGTTGCGCTGACTCTCTCCCTGCATCTGCTCAACCCGTTCGAACAACTGCTGGAAGAGCTGATCTTCGCCCTGTTTGAGCTGGTCGATCTTCTCGGTGCTCACGGCAAACCAGCGCTCCGGATCGACGCCAAAGCTCCCCTCGGTCATCTTGCCGAGGGCGAGCTGCTCATATTTCGCGACCTCTGCCATCACCGGACTCTTCTCAATTTGCTCAAGCAGGCGTCGCTGCGGCTCGCTTGCCACGGCGCGAAAACGCTCCAGATAGCTCTGCTGGGCAGCGAGCAGGGACATAAATTGCTGCAAGGTAGCCGGGGTGAAACTCCCTTTGGCAAAGACATTGCTGAGTGTCGCCCGCTCCATCCCCATACGCTCCTTGTTTTGCAAAAATGCGGCGTAGGCATTGGTCTGCAAGGCAATAGCGGCATCCTGGCTACGCAGACTAATCTCATCCACGACCTTGAGCAGAGAAGCAATCAACTGGCTATAAAAGGCGACCTGACGGGGGGCCTCTATGGCCAGTTTGTCCACCTGATCGCGGATCCCCATCAACTCGCGCAAAGCCAGATCCACCTGCTCGTGGGCAACCTCCCTCTCCAACCCCTGAAAGCGATGAATGGCTTCATCAACCTGTTGCCGCTGACGTGGCAGGGCATCTGCAAATTTGCGCCCTTCAGAGCCGATAAACCCCGCCGACATGCCACGCTCCTTTTGCAGCTCGTGCACCAACTGGGCGCTGCGTTCGACCACAGTCAGCTGCTGCAGGGCTTGCGTCATCTCATGGGTCACCCGATATCTGTCGTATGCGTAGTGGCTGGCGAAAAACAGCAGCGCCAATAACGGCAGGCAAATTGCCAGCAACATCTTGCCGGCCAATCCGAGTCTGTTCATCCCGCACTCCTGTCATTTTTATCAACGCGTTGATTATATCCGGCCTGCTCGCTTATGCCGCTGACGACATCTGCCATTGGCCAGAACCATGAGCTGCATCAACCATTTTCTGTAGATGGCCACGCAGCCCCCCCCATAGCCCAGCCCAATGGTCAGGTCGAGACAGCCAGAAAGAAACTCGCTACAGTAGATCAGGGCGACAGGAGGTCGCTTTTTTGGGGAATCCAGCCATGAAACACCCGCTCTGCCCGCTTTACCGTCTGGGTTGCGCCCTCTTCGCGGCGACCCTGCCCATGGCGTCACTCGCGGCCAGTAACAACCTTGACGATCAGGAGGAGGACTGGGCGCAAAAACGGGCCAATGCGGTGATCTCGCTGATGACTTTCAGCGTGGTGCCGGACATCACCGCCAGCAACCTGGACATCGGTAGCAGCACTGGCCAATCTTCTGCGCTCAACATGGGGCAACTGGGAGGCGGCGCAACCCTGAGCGAAGCCGTGCCCATCTATCTGGAGGGGGCGCTGGGCTACAGCCGCTACGACCCCCAGTTTGTGATAAGCAATGGTACCGAAAGTCGCACCATACCGACCAAGTGGAATAGCCTGACCGCCTCGGGCGGGATCGGCTGGGATGTCACCCTTCACAAAGATCCGCGTGGCGGCCACTGGGTGCTGCGCCCCATAGCCAACGTCTCGCTCGGTACCATGGCCAGTGACCTGCGGATCGGCAACTGGCTGCTGGATCGTACCAAGGGCTACTCGCTGGACTTTCTCGATGGGGGTCAGCTCAATATGTACGGGCTGGGTGGCTCGCTGATGCTCGATTACGAACTCTTTTCACCGGCCCAGGACATAGATGCCGAACTGCGCTACTCCTATCAGCACCTGCAGAGCTTTGGCGGCACCTCGACCAGCGTCCGTGGTCACGCCGAGGCGGAGAACCTCGGCCTCTATCTGCGCCGCCGCGCCCCGCTGTTCCACTGGACCCTGCTCGACAGACCGGTGCGCTATGTACTGGAGGGGGCTCATACCGCATATCTGGGGGAGCAACGGGGGTTGCTTGGCTTTGACTCCCTCAACTCCATCGGCGCCGGTCTGGAGCTGGACAGCAGCAAGTACGACATCATTGTCACCCGTACCCGGCTGGTTGCCCGCTACATGTTCAGCCACAACACCAGCGGTTATTCCATCGGGCTGGCCATGAGCTTCTAACCCGGGCTGCCAGAGGGCCACCCTCCGAGTCGCATCATGCAGCTATCACCGCCACCATAAAAAACGCCAGCCTTGCGGCTGGCGTTCTCATTCAGGTTGAAGTGACTTATTTCAGATCGAAACGGTCATTGTTCATCACCTTGACCCAGGCCTTGACGAAGTCTCGGACGAACTTCTCCTTGCCATCTTGCTGGGCATAGACCTCGGCGTAGGCACGCAGCACCGAGTTGGAGCCAAACACCAGATCAACCCGGGTAGCAGTCCACTTCACCGCACCGCTCTGGCGATCCACGATCTGGTAACTGTTGCGGCCAGTCGGCTGCCAGCTATAGGCCATGTCGGTCAGGTTGACGAAGAAGTCGTTGCTAAGCACCCCGACCCGGTCGGTAAAGACGCCGTGGGCCGACCCGCCATGGTTGGTGCCAAGCACCCGCATACCGCCGACCAGCACAGTCATCTCGCGGGCGGTAAGCCCCAGCAACTGGGCACGGTCGAGCAGCATCTCCTCCGGCTGCACCTTGTAGTGCCCCTTCTGCCAGTTGCGGAAACCGTCGTGCACCGGCTCGAGGAAGGCGAACGACTCGGCATCGGTCTGTTCGGCGCTGGCATCGCCCCTGCCAGGCGCAAAAGGGACGACGATATCGACGCCGGCAAGTCTGGCCGCCTGCTCCACCGCGGCGCTGCCCCCCAGCACAATCAGGTCGGCGATGCTGACCGGCTTGCTCAGGGTGGCCTGCAGGGCGATCAGGGCGTTGAGCACCTTCCCGAGGCGAGCGGGCTCGTTGCCTTCCCACTCTTTCATCGGCGCGAGGCGGATGCGAGCACCGTTGGCTCCGCCGCGATAATCGGAGCCGCGGAAGGTGCGGGCACTGTCCCATGCGGTGGCGATCAAATCGGCTGGCGCCACGCCGCAGGCCAGCAGTTTGGCCTTGATCTCACTCACCTCTTTGTCAGAGAGCTGGTAATCCACCGCCGGAACCGGATCCTGCCACACCATGACTTCGCTCGGCACTTCCGGCCCCAGATAGCGGCTGCGCGGCCCCATGTCGCGGTGAGTCAGCTTGAACCAGGCGCGGGCAAAGGCGTCGGAGAAGAGCGCCTGATCCGCGGCAAAGCGCTCGGAGATCTCCCGGTATACGGGGTCAAAGCGCAGCGCCATGTCCGCATCGGTCATGATGGGGTTGCAGCGGATGGAGGGGTCTTCCACGTCCACCGGACGATCTTCCTCCTTGATGGCGACGGGCTCCCACTGCCAGGCACCGGCCGGGCTCTTCTTGATCCACCAGTCGTGGCCCAGCAGCATCTTGAAGTAGCCGTTGTCCCAGCGGGTCGGGTTGCTGGTCCAGGCCCCTTCAAGGCCGCTGGTCACCGTATCACGACCGATGCCGCGGCTCTCGTGGTTGATCCAGCCCAGCCCCTGCTCGTGCACATCGGCCCCTTCGGGAGCGGGCCCCAGTTTGGCAGCGCTGCCGTTGCCGTGGGCCTTGCCGACGGTGTGGCCACCGGCGGTGAGGGCGACGGTCTCTTCGTCATTCATCCCCATGCGGGCAAAGGTAACGCGCATGTCGTGGGCGGTTTTCAGGGGATCCGGGTTGCCATCCACCCCTTCCGGGTTGACGTAAATCAGCCCCATCATCACCGCCGCCAGCGGGTTCTCCAGATCCCGTTCGCCGCTGTAACGGCTCCCTTCGCTGCCGCTCGGCGCCAGCCACTCCTTCTCGGAGCCCCAATAGACATCTTTTTCCGGATGCCAGATATCCTCGCGGCCACCGGCAAAGCCGAAGGTCTTGAGCCCCATGGATTCATAGGCGACATTGCCCGCCAGGATCATCAGGTCAGCCCAGGAGATCTTGTTGCCGTACTTCTGTTTGATCGGCCACAGCAGACGACGCGCCTTGTCGAGGTTGCCGTTGTCTGGCCAGCTGTTGAGAGGAGCGAAGCGCTGGTTGCCGGTGTTAGCACCGCCACGGCCGTCGGTAGCGCGATAGCTGCCGGCGGAGTGCCAGGCCATGCGGATCATCAGGCCGCCGTAGTGGCCCCAGTCGGCCGGCCACCAGGGCTGGCTGTCGGTCATCAGGGCATGGAGATCGGCCTTGAGGGCATCGTAATCGAGGCTGTTGAAGGCGTCGGCATAATCGAAAGCCTCATCCATCGGATTGGTCTTGCGGTCATGCTGATGCAGGATGTCGAGGTTGAGGGCATTGGGCCACCAGACTTGATGCTCCTGGCTGGCAGAGGTATTGGCACCGTGGGCAAAGGGGCACTGACCGGCCCCGCTAGCGTGTTTGTCCATCTATCAGATCCTCATTGTGGTCATAATGACGGCGAAACCCTTCGCTTCGCAGTAGAGACTAGCCTACCCCCCACCAGTCACTTAAAAAACCGAATAAAAAAGTTCAATTCAATCTGGTTTTGCGATTGAACTATCTCGTCACCGGGTAACAAACAGAACAATGCAGGCGCTGGCAGAGTAGTAGTGGCATAGATCACACACGCTTGTTGAACCCACTGTTAACATGTTGCCATTGCACATCAGACGACAGCGTTGAAATGGACTTCACACCCGTTATTGCGATTCTACTGGGCCAGTTCTGGTATCTGCTGCCCCTGTTGTTGATTGCCACCCTGATCAAAACGCCCAGGTTCAAGGGGATGGTTGGGGAGGCATTTATCAACTTGGGCATCCGGCTTTTTCTCGACCAGCGGGAGTACCACCTGCTCAAGGATGTGACGCTGCCAACCCCGCAGGGCACTACCCAGATCGACCATGTGATCATCTCGCGCTTCGGGCTATTTGTGATCGAAACCAAGAACATCAAGGGGTGGATATTTGGCAATCCAGCCCACAAGAGCTGGACCCAGCAGCTCTATCGCCGCAGACATACCTTTCAAAATCCCCTGCGCCAAAACTATCTGCACCTGATGACGCTCAAATCCTTGCTGGGTCTTGCTGATCATCAGCTCCATTCGATTATCTACTTTACTGGCGACTGCACCTTTAAAACCCCCATGCCGGATAACGTGATGAACCGCGGGCTTATTCGCTATATCAAGAGTAAAACCACGCAGGTGTTGACCTCTGCCGAAGTCACCAGAGTGATCGACACCATCCAGCGGGGACGACTGGCCGCCAATTGGCAGACCCATAAACAGCATGTGGCGCAGCTAAAGGCGCGCCACAACCAACCTGCCATTCCCTCTTCCCCAAGCAATAACGTCAGCATGGTAAAAGAGGAGCTCCCCATCCTTCATGACACGAGTCACGCCCAGCAGCGTTGCCCGAAATGCGGCAACGCCATGGTGCTTCGCACCGCACGTCGTGGCAGCAACAAGGGGGAACAGTTCTGGGGATGCAGCGCTTACCCGAAATGCCGGCAGATAATCACGCGGCAAGCTGAAGAGCGGTAAACATCGGAAACAACAAGGGCGGCCAATTGGCCGCCCTTGTTGTGTTTCTTAGCGAATGGTCGCCATCTGCCGCACGCAGCGCTGCTCCCTGTCATCCACCCGCTTGGCAAACCAGGCGGTGGTGAGGTTGCGGGTGATCTTGGGGCTTTTCAGCTGAATGCCCGGCAGGATGGCGCGGGGCAACCGCTTGCCCGCTTTCTGGTCTGCCAGCGTGAACACGCGATGATAGAGGTCGCTCTGGCCAAATTCGGCGGTATCGCCGAGTTTCAGGCTCTGATGGATCGCCTGCTGACTCATGTTGATCCGGCTGGCAATGGTATAGACCGCGAGTTCCGTCTTGCCCGGCAGGTCGGAGTCATAGCGGATCAGATCGCCATCCAGAGCCAGCGTGGTACCGCTCAAACGGCTGACGGCGGCCTGAAAGGCGGCGTTGCGACTGGCATACCAGCCGGCGTTGAAGTCAGCGAAACGGTAGAGGGTATCGGGGTACTCCGCCTCATAACCGAAGATATGTTTGGTGCCAAACCAGATACCGCCGCGACGGGTAAAGACTTCGTGGCGGATGGACTCCTTGACCGGATAGGGGTAACCACGGGTATTGGCCTCGGCAAAGGCGATGCTCACCTGCATCGGGCCGCCGGTGTGCACCGGGTTCATGTTGCCAAACAGGGTCTTGCCCATCGGCAGCATGCTGATCATGTCTTCGAAAATTTCGCTCATCTCCCGCTCGGTGCGAAGCGCATCGATGCGCTCGGCATAGCTCTTGCCTGTCGGCGAGTTGATGGAGAGCGCGGCCCGCACCATAAACTCGGGGATCAGCAGCTTGGCCGCCCGCGAGTTGATCTCCTTCCAGGCGATCTTGCCAAGGCCCGGCACCACGGGATCGGCCTGATAGGTCGCCTCCTGCTCCGCTACCGCCAGCACGGTACAGACGTTGTGGTCATTGACTGTCACCCCCTGGGTAGTGAGCGCCGTCACCACATCGTTGGCCCACCCCTGCTTGTCGACCACATGGCGGGGCAGAAACCTCACGATGCGGCTCTTCATATCCGCCGGCTTGCGCGGCTGCATGGCTGGCGGGGTCGCCTTTTTGGCGGGCGTAGTTGCGCCCGTTGTGTCGCCAGGCGCCGGGGCAGAAGCGGGATCGCTGGCACAGCCGGCCAGCAGCAAGGGGATCAGCAGCGCCAGCGTGCGCATGGCGGGGGAAACAGAAAAGAGAGAGAGCGTCATCGGATATCCGGTACTGAGGCTGGAGGCAAACCCGCCAGGCGGCGGGCGCACACATGATGGCTCATTGTAGAGAATTGATCCACAAGGCTAAAGTCCCATCACCTCGCCCCTCTTCCTGACCAGACAGGGGTTGCCGCAACAGGAGCGCCCCCAGATATGACCAGATAACAGGTATGACCCGACAACAGACATGGGCTTTTATCGAGAGTTGTTTACATTTAGAATGCCGCCGCCAGGATGCTCACGGTATGGACCCTATGGATACGCTCGCCCATCTCTTTGCTTACGTGCAGCAGTGGCTGCTCACTCCGATCTGGCACTGCCTGACCGGACTGTTTGACTTCAACGGGCGGCTGGGCCTCCCCTTTCTGCTGATATCCGGCCTCATTGCCTACCTCCTCTACCGTGTGCGCCGGCACCAGCAAGGCCCCGCAGCGGGCAGTTTCGCCGGTTTTCTCGGCGGCCGTGCCATCTGGCTGCATCCCTCCGCCCTGCTCGATTATCAGTATTATCTGGTGCGTGCCCTGCTCCATGTGGCCCTGATCGTGCCGCTCCTGACCCTGCTCAACCCCTGGCTTTTGCAGGCAACGGATATTACCTCCGCGCTCACCCGTCTGTGGGGGGAGCGTCCCCGTCTGGCCGAGGCTAGCTGGCTGATGATGCTTTACGGTCTCGGGGTATTTCTGGTCAGCGATTTCGTCCACTACTGGCTGCACCGTCTCTTTCACAGCCGCTGGCTGTGGGAGTTTCACAAGGTGCACCACAGCGCCACCGTGCTGGTACCGCCGACCGCCAGCCGCATTCATCTGGTGGAGAAGCTCGCTGAAATCCTGCTCAAGGGGAGCGCTCTCTCCCTCTACTCCGGTGCCTTCTACTGGCTGTGCGGAGGAACCGTGCGCCCCTACACACTGTTTGGGGTGGGCTATCTGGTGCTGATCTTCAACTCGCTGGCCGCCAATTTGCGCCATAGCCATATCTGGCTGTCGTTTGGCCCGCGGCTGGAGCATATCTTCAACAGCCCGGCCCAGCATCAGATCCACCACAGCCGGGATCCCCGCCACTTCAACCACAACTTCGGGATCAACCTGTCGCTGTGGGATTGGTGGTTCGGCACTCTTTACGTCACCAACCACCAGCCAGAGCCCCTCACCTTCGGGGTCGGCCCGAAAGACAATGTGCGCTACAGCCGCCTGAGCGCGCTGATCCTGCGCCCCTTTCTGGTCACGGCCCGCAAGCTGTGGCATGCCCTGCCCCGTCCACGCAGTCGCAAGCCGCAGCCTGATTTACGGTAGTTACGCTCTTCGCCCCATAAGTCCAGTCCTCGCAGCACCCACCCCGTCGTCATAAAAAAGCCCCCGCCATTACTGGCGGGGGCTTGTCATCTATGCGGAGCGAGCATGGCTCGCGCGCAGAGCGTTAGCGGTTGTTCACCCGCTCGTGCAACTCCTGCACCGAGTTGACGCTGGCAGTGGCATCCACACTGATGGCCATGCAGGTCGCGAATGCCTCGTTCATGGTGGTGGTATACGCCACCTTGTTCTGCAGGGCCGCGCGGCGCAGCTGCTTGGAGTCCTCGATGGCCACCCGCCCTTCGGCGGTGTTGACGATGTAGGTGTACTCGCCATTCTTGATGCGGTCGAGAATGTGCGGGCGACCTTCGTGCACCTTGTTGACCAGACGCGGGTTGATGCTCGCCTCGCCCAGCGCGACAGCGGTGCCGTGGGTGGCGTCGAGCTCGTAACCCAGCTCCAGCAGCTTGGCGGCCAAATCGACCACCTGTGCCTTGTCGCTGTGACGCACTGACAAGAGAGCACGGCCCTCTTTCGGTACGGCGTGGTTGGCACCCAGCTGCGCCTTGGCATAAGCCTCGGCAAAGCTGCTGCCCACCCCCATCACCTCACCGGTGGAGCGCATCTCCGGCCCCAGCAGCGGGTCAACCCCCGGGAACTTGGCGAACGGCAGTACCACCTCTTTCACCGAGTAGTAGGGCGGGATGATCTCTTTGGTAAAGCCCTGCTCTTTCAGGCTCTGACCGGCCATCACGCGGGCGGCAATCTTGGCCAGCGGCGCACCGGTCGCCTTGGAGACGAACGGCACGGTACGGGCGGCACGCGGGTTCACCTCGATGAGGTAGATGTCATTGCCCTTGACCGCGAACTGCACGTTCATCAGGCCGATAACACCGAGCTCCAGCGCCAGCTTGCGCACCTGCTCGCGGATCTCGTCCTGAATCTTCTTGGACAGGGTGTAGGGCGGCAGGGAGCAACCGGAGTCACCGGAGTGGATACCGGCCTGCTCGATGTGCTCCATGATGCCGCCGATAACCACATCGGTACCGTCGCAAATGGCATCCACGTCCAGCTCGGTGGCATCGTCCAGGAAGCGGTCCAGCAGTACCGGCGATTCGTTGGAGACGCTCACCGCCTCGGCGAAGTAGCGACGCAGGTCGGTCTCGTCGTAGACGATCTCCATGGCGCGGCCACCCAGCACGTAGGAGGGGCGAACCACCAGCGGGTAGGTGATGCGCTCGGCCACCACAACCGCCTGCTCCAGCGCGGTGACGGTGCCGTTTTCCGGCTGCTTGAGACCGAGGCGCTCGACGGCAGACTGGAAGCGCTCGCGGTCTTCGGCGCGGTCGATGGCATCCGGGCTGGTACCGATAATCGGCACGCCGTTGGCTTCCAGTGCTCGGGCCAGTTTCAGCGGCGTCTGACCACCGTACTGGACGATGACGCCCTTGGGTTTTTCGATGCGTACGATTTCCAGCACATCTTCCAGTGTGACCGGCTCGAAGTAGAGGCGATCCGAGGTGTCGTAATCGGTGGAGACGGTCTCCGGGTTACAGTTGACCATGATGGTCTCGTAACCATCTTCGCGCAGGGCCAGCGCCGCGTGCACGCAGCAGTAGTCGAACTCGATACCCTGACCGATACGGTTCGGGCCGCCGCCGATGATCATGATCTTGTCGCGGTTGCTCGGAGCCGCTTCGCACTCCTCGTCATAGCTGGAGTACATGTAAGCGGTGTTGGTGGCGAACTCGGCGGCGCAGGTATCTACCCGCTTGTAGACCGGGAAGATGTTGTGGCGGGCGCGCAGTTTGCGCACTTCCCCTTCGGCCACACCGAGGATCTTGGCCAGACGGGCATCGGCAAAGCCTTTGCGCTTGAGGGCGCGCAGGAAGTCGGCATCCAGACCGGCCATGCCGCGCTCTTTCACCTCTTCTTCCAGCTTCACCAGATCTTCAATCTGTACCAGGAACCAGGGGTCAATCTTGGTCAGCTTGAAGATGCCATCCATGGAGAGACCGGCGCGGAATGCATCGGCGATATAGAAGATACGGTCGCTACCTGCATCCTGAAGCTCGTGACGGATGCGGGTCAGGGAGTCCGGGGCATTGAGGTCAACCATGGGGTCGAAGCCGGTTTTGCCGGTTTCGAGGCTGCGCAGCGCCTTGTGCAGAGACTCCTGGAAGTTGCGGCCGATGGCCATCACTTCACCGACCGACTTCATCTGGGTCGTCAGACGGTCGTTGGCACCGGCGAATTTTTCGAAGTTGAAGCGCGGCACCTTGGTGACCACGTAGTCGATGGCCGGCTCGAAGGAGGCCGGAGTGCGACCGCCGGTGATGTCGTTCATCAGCTCGTCGAGGGTGTAACCGATGGCGAGCTTGGCAGCGATCTTGGCAATGGGGAAACCGGTCGCCTTGGAGGCCAGCGCGGAGGAGCGCGACACCCGCGGGTTCATCTCGATGATGACCATGCGGCCATCTTTCGGGTTGATACCGAACTGGACGTTGGAGCCGCCGGTCTCGACACCGATCTCGCGCAGTACCGCCATGGAGGCGTTGCGCATCAGCTGGTACTCCTTGTCGGTCAGCGTCTGGGCTGGCGCGACCGTGATGGAGTCACCGGTGTGGATACCCATGGGGTCGAAGTTTTCGATAGCGCAGACGATGATGCAGTTGTCGTTGCGATCCCGCACCACCTCCATCTCGTACTCTTTCCAGCCGATCAGCGACTCGTCGATGAGCAGCTCTTTGGTCGGTGAGAGATCCAGACCGCGCTCGCAGATCTCGACGAACTCTTCGGTGTTGTAGGCGATGCCGCCACCCGAGCCGCCCATGGTAAAGGAGGGACGGATGATGCAGGGGAAGCCGACCATCTGCTGCACGCCCCACGCCTCTTCCATGTTGTGGGCGATGCCGGCACGCGGGCACTCGAGGCCAATGCTGCGCATCGCCTTGTCAAAACGGGAGCGGTCTTCGGCCTTGTCGATGGCGTCGGCGGTGGCACCGATCATCTCGACACCGAACTCGGCCAGCACGCCATGCTTCTCCAGCGCCAGTGCGCAGTTAAGCGCAGTCTGGCCGCCCATGGTGGGCAGGATGGCGTCCGGGCGCTCTTTCTTGATGATTTCGCGCACTACTTCCCAGGTGATGGGCTCGATGTAGGTGGCGTCTGCCATCTCCGGGTCGGTCATGATGGTGGCCGGGTTGGAGTTGACCAGAATGACGCGGTAGCCCTCCTCGCGCAGGGCTTTGCACGCCTGGGCGCCGGAGTAGTCAAATTCGCAGGCTTGGCCGATGACGATGGGGCCGGCGCCGAGGATCAGGATGCTCTGAAGGTCATTACGTTTTGGCATGAAACTCTTTCCTCTATTTCTTAGGCGCGATACTGCTTAATCAATTCAATAAAGTGGTCAAAAAGACCGGCACAATCGTGCGGGCCCGGGCTCGCTTCGGGGTGTCCCTGGAAGCTGAAGGCCGGACGGTCGGTGCGATGGATACCTTGCAGGGAACCATCGAACAGGGAGACGTGGGTGGCGCGCAGGCAATCCGGCAGGCTGTTCTCGTCTACCGCAAAGCCGTGGTTCTGAGCGGTGATCATGACGGTGTTGTCATCGAGGCTCTTCACCGGATGGTTGGCGCCGTGGTGGCCAAACTTCATCTTGACGGTCTTGGCACCGGAGGCCAGACCCAGCAGCTGGTGGCCCAGACAGATGCCGAACACCGGCGTGTTGGTATTGAGGAAAGCCTTGATGGCCTCGATGGCGTAGTCGCACGGCTCGGGGTCGCCGGGGCCGTTGGAGAGGAAGATGCCATCCGGGTTCATCGCCAGTACCTCGGCGGCCGGGGTCTTGGCCGGTACAACAGTCAGGCGGCAGCCGCGGTCAACCAGCATCCGCAGGATGTTGCGCTTGACGCCAAAGTCATAGGCCACTACGTGATATTTCAGCTGGTCGGAATCCGGGGTGACGTGCCCCTTGCCAAGCTGCCAGCTCCCGGTCGTCCAGTTGTACGCCTCACCAACCGTCACCTCTTTGGCCAAGTCCATTCCCTTCAGACCGGGGAAGGCGCGGGCCTGTTCGAGAGCATAGGCTTCATCGACCTGTTTCCCGGCCAGAATGCAGCCAGCCTGAGCGCCTTTCTCGCGCAGGATGCGGGTCAGTTTACGGGTGTCGATGTCGGCGATGCCAACGATGTTGTGAGACTTAAGGTATTCGGAGAGGGATTGCTGATTGCGGAAATTGGAGGCAAGTATCGGAAGGTCCCGGATGATCAATCCCTGAGCATGGATCTGACTGGACTCTTCATCTTCGCTGTTGGTGCCGGTGTTGCCTATATGGGGGTAAGTGAGGGTGACTATCTGACGGGAATAAGAGGGATCGGTGAGGATTTCCTGATAGCCCGTCATCGACGTATTGAAAACCACTTCACCAACGGAACATCCCTCGGCGCCTATCGACACGCCTTTGAATACAGTTCCATCTTCCAGCACTAGCAATGCAGTGTGATTCAAGACAACCTCCAGTTATTTAGCTTTAAATTCAGCAATTTACCTGGGTGTTGCGGGCTCGGTTCCGGTCTTGGACAGGACTCGAACCCGGCAGATTTCTGGCAAATTGGGCGCATTCTACTTAAAAAAAGTGGCATTTCAACGTCTTTTCTCAGATGAAATGCATCTAAATTCAATAAAAAAGCAACATTACCCATTATCTATGCACTCAACCGCTTTGCAACCCCCTCCCACGAAAGAAAATGAAAAACCACCACCAAAAGATGCCACCAAGCCAGCAATAGCGACAAAAACAAACAAAAAAACTAATTAAAACAATGGCATTTATTTTTACACGAAAAACATTAATCACAAATTTAACGCTTTTATGATGACAAGAGTGAACATGAAAAATGGAAAACGTTTTTCTTCGTTTGAATTTTTAGTCTTTTCTTGTTGGTGTAAAAAAATGGCTTAATCAGCCATAAAGATGCTCAAATCTGTTACCTGGTGATGACATTCAGGAAGGGAAAATCTGGTGGATAACGCAATAGTGTGATTTATAAGGCATTCAGATAAAAAATTGCCGATAGCGCGTCTTTTTACACAAACTCTGGCTGACTGACAGCAAAAACCCCGGCAAGCCGGGGTTTTTCACTGGGGTAGCAGTAGTACGAAAGTGCCGCTCAGAGGCATCACTTGAGATTGAGCACATCCTGCATGTCATAAAGACCGGCCCCCTGCTGACCAAGCCACTTGCCCGCCCGCACAGCACCGTTGGCGAAGGTCAGGCGGCTGGAGGCCTTGTGGCTGATCTCCACCCGCTCGCCGATATCGGCAAACATGACGGTATGCTCCCCCACCAGATCGCCGGCACGAATGGTGGCAAAGCCGATAGTGTTGCGATCCCGCTCGCCAGTGATCCCCTCGCGGCCATAGACGGCGCACTCTTTCAGATCCCGGCCCAGCGTTTTGGCGACCACTTCCCCCATGGAGAGCGCAGTACCGGATGGCGCATCCACCTTGTGGCGATGGTGGCCTTCGATGATCTCGATGTCGGTGTAATCCCCCATCACCTTGGCGGCCTGCTCCAGCAGTTTGAACACCAGGTTGACCCCGACCGAGTAGTTGGAGGCGAACACGATACCAATCTGCTTGCCAGCCTCTTTCAGAGCAGCCTTGCCTGCATCGTCAAAACCGGTGGTGCCGATCACCATCTGCTTGTGGTGGGCCAGCGCAAAAGCCAGATTGGCCAGGGTCACCTCGGGGCGGGTGAAGTCGATGATAAGATCAAACTCATCGCGCACCTTGTCCAGACTATCGCTGATGGCCACACCCAGATGGCCCAGCCCATTGAGCTCACCGGCATCAAGGCCGATCACCGCCGAACCCGGCCGCTCCAGCGCGGCACCGACCACTACGCCATCGGTGTTGGTGATGGCCTCCAGCAGCACCTTGCCCATACGACCATTACAGCCCATCACGGCCACACGGATCGGATTGTCCATCTCCACCCTCTCATCTCTTTTAATTATGGAAAGAGACCGTTTTACCAGCCCGCGCCGGGTTTGAAAAGCCATGATGCCACCACTCCTTGCTGCACTCGCCAACGGCAGCGCCCACTGGCTGGCCAAGAACTTCCTTTTGGTCACAGGCCGCTTTTCATCGTCTCACTCCATCATTTGGCAGACCGGGTGCCATCTGATAGGTTCGAACGAGTGAAATGCCAGCATAAGCAAAATCAGGGCAACGCCCGTGTCGATATCAAATGAGGTGCAAAGATGAGCGCAGGATTGCTGTTTGCTGTGGGGTTGATATCACTGACCCTGGTCATGCTGGCCGCGGCTCTGCTGTTTGGCGGGCCGAGTCCGGCACCGGCGATGGCCAGCATCAACGACCCTTTCAAGGGGAGTGGCTGGAGCAACATGCCACCTCTCTCAAGATAACCGGCGCGTGACGGCACGCAGCTGGCCTATCGGCACTATGGCGCAGAGGGCAATACGAAGAACAACAAGGTCAAGGGCAGCGTGGTACTGGTTCACGGCTCTTCTGCCAGCAGTCAGAGCATGCACAAGATGGCGAGCGCCTTTTCGCAAGCGGTATACGACGCCTACGCCCTCGATATTCGCGGCCATGGCGCATCGGGCGACAAAGGCACCATTGCCTACATCGGTCAGCTTGAAGACGATCTGGAAGATTTCATCAAGTCGGTGGCCCCCGGCAAGCCTGCAACACTCGTCGGCTTCTCGTCAGGGGGTGGCTTTGTCCTGCGTGTTGCTGGCAGTGCGCGACAAACCCTGTTCGAGAGCTATCTGCTGCTCTCCCCCTATCTCGGCCCCACAGCCGCCAACTACCGGCCCAACAGCGGTGTCTGGGTGCGTGTCGGCTTGCCTCGCATCATCGCCCTGAGCATCCTCAACGGTTTCCATATTTCCGCACTCAACCATCTGACAGTGCTGAACTTTGCCCTTAATGATGAGGCGAAATCCCTGCTGACCCCCTCCTACTCCTTCAACCTTGCCTCTAACTTTCAGCCAGAGCGCGACTATCAGCAGAATTTGCGCAATGTGCAACGCCCCTGCGCCGTGATCGCGGGTGCAAATGACGAAGCCTTTCAAACAGATCAACTTGAACCTGAGTTAAGACGTCTCGGCATCTCCTGGCCTGTCACCCTGCTGCTCGGAATTGGCCACATTCCGCTGACGCTGGAACAGGATGCTCTCGCGACAGCCGTTCAGGCGGTGGAGACACTGGCACAGTAACCACACAGCCCAGGTCTTGTGTCCACGCGTTCTGGAAATATCCGTACCATGCTCACGTAGAGATAGAGAGAGGTGCGGCTGACGTTTGGCTTCGGGAGAAATCCCCAAGATGGCATGCAGAGATCTTATCGTTTACCTCTTTCCTTATTAAAGGCACGCGATACCCCCAGATACCCGCGGACTGCGTCAGAACAGCAATGAACAATAATCAACACTAACTTCTTTTTCCGAATATTCTTTGGATATCTCAACAACACCAGAATCATCAAACAAAAACACCTATCCATCTGGACGTCTATCTTGACCAAGCGAGGTTGACTCACTACTGTGGGCACCCCAATGCGGCAGGATGCCCGCCCTGTTTTCCCCCTATCCCTATCCGATACAGGTACAAAGCAGTTTATGACAGGAGGTCATTGTTCAATTTCAGAGGAACACATGATCCAGACTCAACCCAGTGCCAGGGCCTTGCTGCCACTTCTGGTTTTTCTCGCACTCTTTATCGGTACCGGTACCTGGCTGACCCTGCAGGGGGTCGAGTTCGCCTTCTATCAACTGCCCGCTCCGGTTGCAGCCTTGCCTGCGGTGATGCTCGCCCTGCTGCTTGGCAAAGAGAGCTTCAACAGCAATCTGGAGACCTTCTTCAAGGGGGTTGGCCACAGCAATATCATGGCGATGTGCCTTATCTATCTGCTGGCGGGCGCCTTTGCCAGCGTGGCCAAGGCCACCGGCGGCGTTGATGCCACCGTGGCGCTGGGTCTCTCCCTCATCCCCGGCTGGGCGCTGTTGCCCGGGCTGTTCCTCATCTCTGCCTTTATTGCTACCGCTATGGGCACCTCCATGGGCACCATAGGTGCCGTGGCGCCGGTCGCGCTGGGCGTGGCGCAGGCGGCCGGTATCGATCCGGTACTGATGGCAGGTACCATTCTCTCCGGCGCCATGTTTGGCGATAACCTCTCCATCATCTCCGACACCACCATAGCAGCAACCCGCAGTCAGGGGTGCGAGATGAAGGACAAGTTCCGCGAGAACTTCAAGATTGCGGCCCCTGCTGCCATCGCGGTGATCCTGCTCTATCTGACCCTGGGCTCAGTGGGTGAATCCCCTGCCAACGGCAGTGCCATCGAGCTGTTCAAGGTGATGCCCTACCTGCTCATTCTTGGGCTGGCGCTCGCCGGAGTGAATGTGTTTGTGGTGCTGGGGATCGGTATTCTGGCCGCCGGAGCGGTGGGCATGATCAACGGCTACGCCATCGGTCAGTTCAGCAAGGATATCTATCAGGGCTTTACCGGCATGCAGGAGATCTTCCTGCTCTCCATGCTGATCGGCGGCCTCGGCGCCCTGATGGAGCGTCAGGGTGGACTGGCCTGGATCAGCGAGCGCATCAGCGCCCTGATTGCCCGTTTCACTCGCGAGCACAATGGTGAACAGAACGAGAAAGCCGCCGAGCTCGGCATCGCCGGGGTGGTGAGCCTCACCAACCTGTGCACCGCCAACAACACGGTGGCTATTATCGTCGCCAGCAAGGTAGCTCGGGATCTCGCCGAACACCACGGTGTCACCCCGCGCCGAGCCGCCTCCATGCTGGATATTTTCTCCTGCGTGGTACAGGGTCTGATCCCCTGGGGCGCACAGGCGCTGCTGCTGGGCTCCATCTTCGCCCTGTCACCGCTGGCGGTAGTGAGCATGAGTTTCTACCCGATGGCGCTCGCGGTAGCGGCACTCATTGCAGTGTTTGTGAAGCACCAGATGTGCGGCAAGGCTGAGAAGTAACTGACCAGAGGCTGACGCGCCGACATGCCATCAACACGGGCCACATCCTGGCCCTTGTTGGCTCACTAACGGATCCGCCAGCATTTATCCCACAGTTCCGGGCATCAGCCGTCCGAGGCGGGAGTTCCCCTGCCCCCCTTAACGTCAAGAGTGAATGTGCTAAGGTAGAGCGCGTTCAAGCCATCGATGCGCAGCTATACCAGAGGTTCCCCATGCATGAGTCCCAACCCGAACGTCAATCCCTGCGCCAACTGGTTCGTCAACGCCGCAAAAATCTGAGTCCGGCCGAGCAGCAATTGGCGGCCCAACAGCTGCTGGCCCAGTTCAAGCAACACCCCGAGATCCTCGCCGCCAAACGCATTGCCCTCTATCTGGCCAATGACGGGGAGATCAATCCATTGCCCACCATCCATTGGCTGTGGGCCCAGCACAAAGAGGTCTACCTGCCGGTGCTCCACCCCTTTACCCCGGGTCACCTGCTCTTTTTGCGCTATACCGCCACCAGCCCCATGGTACGCAACCGCTACGGCATCGAAGAGCCGGAGCTGGATATCCTGCAGGTGGTGCCCCACAGCACGCTCGATCTTATCTGCACCCCGCTGGTCGCCTTCGATGCCCAGGGCAATCGTCTTGGCATGGGGGGCGGCTACTACGATCGCACTCTCGCCATCTGGCATGAGCACAAGCTGGGCCCCAAGCCGCTCGGCATTGCCCACGACTGCCAGCAGGTGGATGCGGTCCCGCAAGAGGAGTGGGATGTGCCGCTGCCCCAGATCATCACCCCGAGCCACTGCTGGCGCTTTGAATAAGCTGTTTTTGGCCAGCAGCCCCGGCTTTGTGCGCGCAAACGCAGAATAAACAGGCAAACGATTTACAAAGTCCCTTTTTTTGCCCCGGAACGTGAGCAACAAGGTCGCGACGGGGTACCGGGTTGGATATAATGCGCCCGCTTTTTTCTTAAGGAACGATCATGACTCAAGATGAAATGAAGAAGGCGGCCGGTTGGGCTGCGCTCAAGTATGTGGTTCCCGGCACCATCGTCGGGGTGGGCACCGGCTCTACCGTCAACCACTTTATCGACGCGCTGGCGACCATGAAGGACGAGATCAAGGGGGCAGTATCCAGCTCCGTGGCCTCTACCGAACGCCTCAAGGGCTTCGGCATCACCGTGTATGATCTCAACGAGATCGACGCCCTCTCCGTCTACGTGGATGGCGCCGACGAGATCAACGCAACCCGCGACATGATCAAGGGCGGCGGCGCAGCCCTGACCCGCGAGAAGATCGTTGCCGCCGTCGCTGACAAGTTCATCTGCATCATCGACAACACCAAGACCGTCGACGTGCTGGGCAAGTTCCCGCTGCCGGTGGAAGTGATCCCGATGGCTCGCGAATACGTGGCCCGCGAAATTCGCAAACTGGGTGGCAACCCGGTGTGGCGTGAAGGGGTGGTCACCGACAACGGCAACCACATTCTGGATGTAAAAGGCATGGCCATTACCGATGCCAAGGCGTTGGAAGTACGACTGAACGCCATTGTTGGTGTGGTCACCAACGGCCTGTTCGCCGCCCGCGGCGCCGATGTGGTCCTGATCGGTACGCCGGACGGCGTGATTACCCAGTAATCCCGACACCGGTAGCACAGTGCAGCGGCATCCTCCCTCGCCCGCCAGCGCCACTCTGCCAGCCCTGACGCAACAGCGGCGTTGATTGAGCCCCGGGATGGGATATAACCCAAACATTGCACTGTGAATAAATGACGGCGCCTGATGGCGCCGTTTTTATTTATCCCTCAACAAGTTGCATACGGATGTTTACAACATTCGTTGATAACTTCAAAGAATTTGACTTTCGTCACAAATATTCCCTCTCCCAAACGTTTTTGCTACTTTACGGTTTTCTTCGCACACCAAATCTGCACTTACGTTTGCACATACAGAGGGATCGTCATGACTGCCAAGTTTTCGTTGGACAAGGATAAAATCAAGGTTCTGCTGCTTGAGGGGGTTCACCCCAACACCGTAGAGACCTTTCGTGCCGCAGGTTACACCAGTGTGGAGTATCTCAAGACCTCGCTCTCCGAAGAGGAGCTGATCGAGCAGATCCGCGACGTCCATTTCATCGGGCTGCGCTCCCGCACCCAGATCACCGAGAAAGTCCTCGACGCCGCCAACAAGCTGGTCGCCATCGGCTGCTTCTGCATCGGTACCAACCAGGTCGAGCTGGAAGCGGCCCAGATCCGCGGTATTCCGGTCTTCAACGCCCCCTTCTCCAACACCCGTTCGGTCGCCGAACTGGTGCTGGGCGAGATCCTGCTGCTTCTGCGCGGCATCCCCGAGAAGAACGCCAAGTGCCATCGCGGCGTGTGGGAAAAACTGGCCAATCGCTCGGTGGAAGCCCGCGGCAAGAAGCTCGGCATCATCGGCTACGGCCACATCGGTACCCAGCTTGGCATCATCGCCGAAAGCATCGGCATGAAGGTTTATTACTACGATATCGAGAACAAGCTCTCGCTGGGCAACGCCATCCAGGTGCCGAGCATGGTCGAGCTGCTCAATATGTCTGACGTCATCAGCCTGCACGTACCGGAGACCGCCTCCACCAAGAACATGATCGGTGCCGAGCAGCTGCGGATGATGAAACCGGGCGCCATCTTCATCAACGCAGCCCGCGGTACTGTGGTGGATATCGATGCGCTGGCTGACGTCATCAAGAGCGGCCATATTGCCGGCGCAGCCATCGACGTCTTCCCGGTCGAGCCCAAGTCCAATGACGAGGAGTTCCAAAGCCCGCTGCGTGGGCTGGAGAACGTGATTCTGACCCCGCACATCGGTGGCACCACCCATGAAGCGCAGGAGAACATCGGGCTGGAAGTGGCCAACAAGCTGGTCAAATACTCAGACAATGGCTCCACCCTCTCCGCCGTCAACTTCCCGGAAGTGTCGCTGCCGGGCCACAAGGGCTCCAGCCGCCTGCTGCACATTCACCGCAACCAGCCGGGCGTGATGAACCAGATCAACCAGATCTTCGCCGAAGAAGGGATCAACATCGCCGGTCAATACCTGCAGACCAGCAGCCATATCGGTTACGTGGTGATCGACGTGGAGACCGAGCACAGCGAGAAGGCGCTCGCCAAGCTCAAGGAGATCAACGGCACCATCCGTGCCCGCATCCTCCACTGATAGACCCTTATCTGCGCAGCAAAAAGCCCGTCGTGATGACGGGCTTTTGTATGAAGCAGAACCTCAAAGCAGCGTGATGGCTTACCACCACCCCAACAGATTGCGGCCCACCAACGCGCCCCATACCAGGGCGTTCAAGGCCAGCGCGATAAAGACGGCGGCAGAGCCCAAATCCTTGGCGCGACCGGAGAGCTCATGATGCTCGGAGCCAACCCTGTCTACCACAGCTTCAATGGCGGAGTTGAGGATCTCGACGATCACCACCAGCCAGCTGATGACGATAAGCAGCAGGATCTGGTTAAGGGAATCGCCAATCCAGAAGGCAAGTGGCATCAGCAACAGGATCAGCATCAGCTCCTGCCGAAAAGCCGCCTCGTTAATCCAGGCTGACTTGAGCCCCTTCATGCTGTAACCGGTTGCGTTGATGATGCGGGTGACCCCGGTTGCCCCTGGCTTTGCCACGCTATCTACCTCATTTGGAATCGATTTTGGCCTCACATCCTATCAGAGCCCCCCAAGGTTTCAATCAGGGGACTTTTGCTTTATTTTATCTCTTTGCTTTTTCGCCCCTTGCGGCTGACACCACCCACTCGAGACTTGAGTTGTATGTCCATTCACACAGATGAATTGCGCACCCGTCGCCTGGAGTCACTGATCACTCCGAGCGAGCTTGCCCACGCGTTTCCGATCACCGATACCATTGCCCAGAATCTGCTGGATGCCCGTCGCGAAGTGGAAGCCATTCTGGCCGGAGACGATCAGCGCCTGCTGGTCATTGTCGGCCCCTGCTCTATTCATGATCCCGCTGCTGCTCGCGAGTATGCCCAGCGCCTCAACGCCCTGCGCGAGCAGTATAAAGAGAGCCTCTGCATCGTGATGCGCACCTATTTCGAGAAGCCGCGCACCATCGTCGGCTGGAAAGGGCTGATCAATGACCCGCGCCTCGATGGCAGTTTCGATGTCAACGAAGGGCTGAAACTGGCGCGCAAACTGCTGGTCGATATCAACGAACTGGGCATGCCAACCGCCACCGAATTCCTCGATATGGTGACCGGCCAGTATATTGCCGACCTCATCACCTGGGGCGCCATCGGCGCACGTACCACCGAATCCCAGGTACACCGCGAGATGGCTTCGGCTCTCTCCTGCCCGGTTGGCTTCAAGAACGGCACCGACGGCAATACCCGCATCGCCATCGATGCGGTGCGCGCCGCCCGTCACAGCCACATCTTCTATTCGCCGGACAAAGACGGCAAGATGACCATCTACCGCACCGCCGGTAACCCCTTTGGTCATGTGATCCTGCGTGGCGGCCACCGCCCCAACTACGACACCGCCAGTGTCGATGAAGCCTGTGAAGCGCTGGCCGATGTGGGCCTGCCGGAGCGTCTGGTGGTCGATTTCAGCCACGGCAACAGCATGAAGGATCACCGCCGTCAGCTGCTTGTGGCGCAAGATATCTGCGATCAGCTGCGCCGCGGCCGTACCGGCATCGCCGGCATAATGGCCGAAAGTTTCCTGGTGGAAGGGCGTCAGGATGTAGAGAACGGCTGCGCCGCCACCTTCGGCCAGAGCATCACTGATGCCTGCCTGTCATGGAGCGACACCGAAACCCTGCTGGCGATGCTGGCAGAGGCAGCACTGGTACGCCTTGCCAAGCGGCAAGCCTGAGCCCCGATGACGAATATCGGCTGGCAGATAGTCCCCCTCGACGAGACGCTGCTGGCGCAGTGGGCAACCCTGCGCCAGCAGCTGTGGCCGCACCACGCACTTTCGGCCCACCTGCAGGAAGGGGTTGAGATGTTGGCCAATGCACATCTCAACGCCTTTCTGGCGCTGGATGAGCAGAGTCAGGCGGTAGGCTTTGCCGATGCAGCCCTGCGCCACGATTACGTGAATGGCTGCAACAGCAGCCCTGTGATGTATCTGGAAGGGGTCTATGTGCAACCGGCCTCGCGCCAGCGTGGGGTGGCCCAAGCCTTGATCGCTCGGGTGGCGCAGTGGGGCCGCGAGCTGGGTTGCCGGGAACTGGCCTCCGATGCCGCCATCGACAATCTTGCCTCGCAGCAGATGCACCAGCGACTCGGCTTTGCCGAAACGGAGCGAGTCGTATTCTTCAAAAAGGCCCTCGGCTGACGCCAAGGGCCTTTCTTGTTTCTCACAAACTGGGCATAAACCAGACCCGACCCGCCGCTTCGATGCGGTCGGTGCGGATCTGGAATACCTGCGCCAGCAGCGTCTCATCCACCAGCTCGACACCCCCTTCGCGCACCACCGCGCCCCCTTGCAGGCAGAGAATGCGGTCGGCCCAGTCGATGGCCAGATTGATATCGTGGATGGCGAGCACCACCAGCAAGCCCTGCCCGGCCAGGGTTTTCAGCAACCGCAATAGCGCCAGCTGGTGATGCAGGTCGAGCCCCGCCAGCGGCTCGTCCAGCAGCAGCACCTTGCCGGTCGGATTGAGGCTCGGCCACACCTGCAGCAGGGTGCGGGCAATCAGCACCCGCTGCTGCTCGCCCCCCGACAACCGGCTGAAGTCACGAGCCAGCAAAGCTTCCAGCTCCAATGCCTCGCACAATGCATTTATCGCCTCGTTCTGTCTGGCGGGTGCAACCATCTCATCGAGCCCCAGGCTCAACACCTGAAACACCGGAATATGAAACAGCTGGGGCTGACGCTGGGGCAGCATGGCGCGCCGTTTGGCAAGCTCGGGCCAAGTCATGTCAGTAAGCACTCCCCCCCCCAGCAACACTGTGCCATCGGCGGGTAAAATCCCCGCCAGCGCCCCGAGCAGGGTCGACTTGCCACTGCCATTGGGGCCAAGCAGCGCCACCAGCTGGCCGCCATGCCAGCGGATATCCAGGGGAGAGAGCCGTCCGGCAATGGCGAGTGCGCGCGCCTCCAGCAGCGGCGCAGTAGCACCAGAAGAAACCGGCATGTGATCAGCGGGCGACATCGGCATCTTGCCTCAACAACGGGTAAATAAGCTGAATGCGCGCCCCGACCAAATCATGCAGAACCATCAGCAGTTTGCCTCAATAGCAGATAGATAAAGAGCGGCGCCCCCACCGAGGCGGTGATGACCCCGATAGGCAACTCCCCCGCGCTCAGGGTGGATCGAGCAACCAGATCGGCTGCCAGCAGCAGGGCCCCGCCACCGAGCGCCGACGCAGGCAGCAGGAAACGCTGATCGCTACCGCCACAGAGCCGCAGCAGATGGGGCACCACCAGCCCGACAAAACCGATCACCCCGCACAGGGATACCGCCACCCCGGTCAGCAGACAGACCGCCAGCACCAGCCGTACTCGCATCCTGTCGACATCCATCCCCATCAGGCGGGCCTGGGTCTCCCCCAGCAGCAACTGTTGCAGCGCCTTGCCCTGCCAGCAGAGCCAGCCCAGGGTGAGCGGCAGCACCAGCCACCACCAGGCAAACTGCTGGCTGCCGTAAGAGAGGCTGCCCATCATCCAGAACATGAATTCACGCAAGGAGCCGTCGTCGGCAAAGTACATCAGCCAGGTCATGGCGGCATTGGTGAGAATACCGATAGCCACCCCAAACAGTAGCAAGCGGGCATGGCCGAGACGCGCCCGGCGAGCCAGCCGAATGAGCAGCATGGTCACCAGCAGGGCGCCACCGAAGGCCGCCAGTGACAGCCCCCAGCCGGGCAGATAGACACCGAGGGATTTGGCTACCGCCATCGCTACCATGGCAGCCAGTCCTGCCCCGCTTGAGACACCAAGCAGCCCGGGCTCCGCCACCGGGTTGTGCAGCATCACCTGCAGCACGGCACCGCCACAGGCAAGCGCTGCACCAGCCAAGAGGGCCAGCAAGGCGCGCGGCAGACGCAGCTCCAGCAGGATGCGCTGTTCGAGATCGCCAAGGGGCTGCCAGGGCAGCAGCACAAACTCGCCCCAGACGAGGGATAAGAGAAACAGCAGCAGGGTCAGCAGCGTCAGGCCACCGAGCCAGCGCCGCTGCCAGCGCTGCTGGCGGGCGATAAGGGAGAGGTACAAGGATGATCCCCAACAATAACAAGGCTACATCCCCAGCCCTGTCGCAGCGCCTGGGGGAAGCAGGAAAAGGGCATGATAACAGTGGCTTGCCACCCAAGGTCAAGGCTGGTAACGCTTTGCCATCACGCTTATCTCGCCGCTGGCCACCAGATTTTGCAGCGCTACCAGCAAGGGCTGGCGCAACGACTGATGAGGTGAGTGCTTGCTCATCCCCAGATAGAGGGTCACCGGCGTGGCGGGGCGGTAGTCCGCCTTGCCTATCCGGCTGGCATTTCCCTGACTTAGGGGCATAGTCCACCTGACAGTCGGTGCCAATCATCAGCGGCAGGTGACCGCGCTGCACCATGCGCAGCAGCTGATCTTCGGTGGGTACTCCGTGCTTGTCGAGGCGACTGTCAGAGTTGAAGGGCTCAAAGTAGGCGGAATTGAGCACATAGCCCACCTTCACCCCCTGCAGATCGCGGTATTGGTGGATCCGGGCCACATTGATCGGCTGACCATAAAACGCGGGCCAGCACTTGTAGTAGGCAGGCTGCAGATAGTCGATGAACTGCGCCCGCTCGGCGGTATAGGCGAGGCCAATCATCAGATCGACCTGACCGGTCTGCATCTGCTTGAGCGCCCTGCCCCACGGCATCCGCCGTACCTGCAACTCAATGCCGCTCGCCTGTTGCAACCGGCGCAGGATGTCCATGTCGAGCCCCTGCAACCGGCCATCCGCTTGCAGGATGCGAAATGGCGGCCACAGATCAGTGGCCACCGTCAGCGTCGGGGTCGCTCGCACCGGCATGGCAAATAACAGTAACAACACAATCCCGCATAACTTGCCCATCCCATCGCATACCTCGCACGGCTTATCCTGTTGGTTAAAAATACCCTCCCGCACCACGTATGAAAACCGGTGGTTCAGGGATAAAATGCGCCTGATTTTAAAGGAGAACCCCATGAACCCGATTTTCGCCAGTATCGGTCTGCTGCTCTGCAGCAACGTCTTTATGACCTTCGCCTGGTACGCTCATCTCAAGAGCATGAACCACAAACCCTGGATCATTGCCGCCCTGGTGAGCTGGGGTATCGCCCTGTTCGAATACCTGCTGCAAGTGCCCGCCAACCGCATCGGCCATACGGTGATGAGCGTGGGCCAACTTAAAATCCTGCAAGAAGTGATCACACTCACCGTATTCGTCCCCTTCTCTATCTTCTATCTCAAGGAAGATCTGAAATGGGACTATCTCTGGGCAGGGCTCTGCATTCTCGGTGCGGTCTTTTTTGTCTTTCGCGAGAAACTGACCGGCGCCTGAGGCTGTACACTCAATATCATCCCGCTCATGGCATCTCATTGATCGAAGAGGCAAAAAAATGGAATTGCGAGACATGTTACAGATCCTGGCCAAGCAGGATGGCTCAGACCTCTATCTGTCGACCGGCGCGCCCCCCTGCGCCAAATTTAACGGCGGCCTGCGCCCCCTCAACGAAACGCCGCTGGAGCCGGGTGAAGTGGCGCGGATCGCCGCCGAGATCATGGATGGCGAGCAGAAGCAGCAGTTCGAGAAGGATCTGGAGATGAACCTCGCCATCTCCCTGCCCCAGATCGGCCGCTTTCGGGTCAACATCTTCAAGCAGCGCAACGAAGTCTCTCTGGTGGCCCGCAACATCAAGACCGACATCCCCCGCTTTGAAGATCTCAAACTCCCGCCTGTGTTGCTCGACACCATCATGGAGAAACGCGGTCTGGTGCTGTTTGTCGGCGGTACCGGCTCGGGTAAATCCACTTCGCTGGCGGCACTTATCGACCACCGCAACCGCAACAGCGGCGGCCACATCATTACCATCGAGGATCCGGTGGAGTTCGTTCATCGCCACCGCAAGAGCATCATCAACCAGCGGGAGGTTGGCGTGGATACCCGCAGCTTCCACGCCGCCCTGAAAAACACCCTGCGTCAGGCGCCGGACGTCATTCTTATCGGCGAGATCCGCGATCGCGAGACCATGGAGCATGCGCTGGCCTTCTCCGAAACCGGCCACCTTGCCATCTCCACCCTGCACGCCAACAACGCCAACCAGGCGCTGGATCGCATCATCAACTTCTTCCCCGAGGAGCGCCGCCCCCAGCTGCTCAACGATCTGGGCAACAACCTCAAGGCCTTTGTCTCCCAGCGGCTGGTGAAAACCACCGATGGCGGCCGCCGGGCCGCAGTGGAGATCATGCTTGGCACCCACACCATCCGCGACATGATCAAGCGCGGCGAATTTGGCGGCCTCAAAGAGGTGATGGAAAAATCCAAGGCCCTCGGCATGGTCACCTTCGACAGCGCCCTGTTTGATCTGGTGGTGGAAGGGGTAATTGAGGAAGAAGAGGCGGTGAAAAACGCCGACTCGGCCAACAACCTGCGCCTCAAGATCAAGTTGTGGAAGGAGAAGGGGCAGATTGCCAGCAGCAGCGATGCCACTGGCTGGAGCCTCGAACCCACCAAGGACGAGAAGGGCGATTTTTTCTAACCTGCCCCTCGAGAACCCCGGGCCCGCCCGGGGTTCTCTTTATCCAGCACGGCTGACCCGACTTATCCCTCAGCTCACGCAGATCACAACCAGTCAGCACCAACGGCGAACGCGCTGGCAATACGCCACATACTCGTCGCCGAAACGGGCATGCAACAGCCGCTCCTCCGGCATGATCTGAAAGCGGGTCAGCCAGGCCACCAGCACGATTGGCCCAACCCAGACCCAACTTCCACCGAGATAACAGCCCCAGGCGGCCAGCCAGCAGAGCAGACCCAGATACATGGGATTGCGACTGACACGATAGACGCCGCAGGTCACCAGACGACTGGTGTGCTGAGGTTTGGTGGGGCTGACCGTGGTCTGGTGGTGACGAAATCGTTGCAGGGCCCCAAAGCCCATGATGGCCCCCGCCACGACCAGCACAGCCATCAGCGCCATTGCCCAGATGCCGGGCTGGCTCTCCCCTCTTAGCCACCACATGGCCCCGGCACAGAGCAGGAAGATCAGCGGTGGTGGCAAACGTAACTCAAGATTGACCATTTTATTCCCCTGACGAGTGTCGGCCGAACCCGTGTTGCGGTAGACTCCCAACCAGTCAGCGCCTGTTGAGAGTGACAAAGATCATAATAATAACAACAAGTTGTGGTTAAACCACCACCAATGTGGCCGACCCCGTCCAAACTATCCAACGCGAACAACAAAAAGGAATCACCATGCACAAGAAAACTCTGCTGGCTACCCTGATCTTCGGCCTGCTCGCGGGCCAAGCCGTTGCGGCTCCCTATCTGCCCCTTGCGACGGATCATCGCAGCGGCCAGGAGCAAACCGCCAGCAACGCCTGGTTGGAAGTGGATCTGGGCGCCTTTGAACACAATATCCAGACCCTCAAGGATCGCCTCGGCGACAAGGGCCCGCAGATCTGCGCCATCATGAAGGCCGACGCTTACGGTCATGGCATCGACCTGCTGGTCCCCTCCGTGGTCAAGGCAAATATCCCCTGCATCGGTATCGCCAGCAACGAAGAGGCGCGCGTCGCCCGCGAGAAGGGCTTTACCGGCCGTCTGATGCGGGTGCGTGCTGCCACCCCGGATGAAGTAGAGCAGGCCCTGCCCTACAAGATGGAGGAGCTGATCGGCAGTCTGGTGAGTGCCCAGGGTATCGCCGATATCGCCCAGCGCCACCACACCACCATTCCGGTGCATATTGCGCTCAACTCCGCTGGCATGAGCCGCAACGGCATCGACCTGCGTCTGGCCGATGCCAAGCAGGATGCGCTGGCCATGCTCAAGCTCAAGGGGATCACCCCGGTCGGCATCATGACCCACTTCCCGGTTGAGGAGAAAGAGGACGTCAAGATGGGACTGGCCCAGTTCAAACTGGACTCCCAGTGGCTGCTGGAAGCGGGCAAACTGGATCGCAGCAAGATCACCATCCACGCCGCCAACTCCTTCGCCACTCTGGCCGTGCCGGACGCCTACTTCGACATGGTGCGCCCGGGCGGCCTGCTCTACGGAGACTCCATCCCCTCCCACACCGAATACAAGCGGGTGATGGCATTCAAGACCCAGGTCGCTTCTGTCAACCACTATGCAGCGGGCAACACCGTCGGTTATGACCGCACCTTTACCCTCAAGCGTGACTCCTGGCTCGCCAACCTGCCGCTGGGCTACTCCGATGGCTATCGCCGTGCCCTCAGCAACAAAGCCTATGTGCTGATCCAGGGTCAGAAGGTGCCGGTGGTCGGCAAGACTTCCATGAACACCATCATGGTGGATGTGACTGATCTGAAAGGGGTGAAACCCGGCGACGAGGTGGTGCTGTTTGGCCGTCAGGGTGACGCCGAAGTGAAACAGGCGGATCTGGAGGAGTACAACGGCGCCCTGCTGGCGGACATGTACACCATCTGGGGCTACACCAACCCCAAGAAGATCAAACGCTGATAACACGATATGAAAAAGGGCTCCCGCGGGAGCCCTTGTTGTTTGGTATTAAATGATGTTGCGTTTAAGCGGCCTTTTTACGGGTCACAAACAGACTCAGCCCCATGGATGCCAGCAGGATCAACGCGACTACGCCCAGTGCTATGCCGGTCGGGATCTTGAAGATATCCAGCAGCAGCATCTTGACCCCGATAAACATCAGGATCAGCGCCAGACCGTATTTGAGCAGGGCGAAGCGATCAGCCACACCCGCCAGTAGGAAGTACATGGCGCGCAGACCCATGATGGCGAAGATGTTGGAGGTCAGCACGATGAAGGGATCCGTGGTCACCGCGAAGATGGCCGGGATACTGTCCACCGCGAAGATGAGATCGCTCACCTCCACCAACACCAGAATGAGCAGCAGCGGGGTGGCATAGCGCACACCGTCACGCCAGACGAAGAACTTCTCCCCTTCCAGGGTCTCGGTCACCTTGAAACGACGGCGCATCCAGCCTAGCAGCGGATTGTTGGCCAAGTCCGGCTCCTTGTCGGCCGCCCACAGCATCTTGGCACCGGTCAGCAGCAGGAAAGCGCCGAACAGATAGAGGATCCAGTGGAACTGCTCGATGAGCCAGCTACCCGCGAACACCATACCGGCACGCATCACGATGGCACCCAGTACTCCATAGAGCAGCACCCGGCGCTGCAGCTCGGCCGGAATGGCAAAGTAACCGAACAGCATCAGCCAGACGAATACGTTGTCCACTGCCAGCGCTTTCTCGATGAGGTAGCCGGTGAGGAACTCCAATCCCTTCTGGTTGGCAATGTCACGGCCAGCGCTGTGGTCCAGCCAAAACCAGATGGCCAGGTTGAAGAGCAGAGCAACACTGATCCAGATGAGGGACCAGACGCCCGCCTCTTTGAGGGACACCTTGTGTGACTTGCCGCCACCAACAAAGCGTATGTCTATCCATAACAGGACCAGCACTATGCTGAAGAAACCGGTCCACATCCACCATTCACCCATGTTCACTTCTCCCAAAAACGACAAAACCCACGACCGAGAGGCGTGGGTTTGCGTTTGGAGCAGATACACCTTGCCTCTCGGCAAGGTCTCACTTACAGCTGATTTGCATCGACTGCCCGGCTGCCGGGTGCACTGCAGGAAATGGGTGCACCGTAATGACGACAAACCGGCGAGAAGTTACTCCCCTTGTTGCGCGGATAGTAGCAGCGGTAAAAGATAACGCCAAGAGGCATCTTCACTACCGCCAGAAATAAATCGGGGCCCCATCAAGGAGCCCCGCAAGCAGGTTCAACACATCCCCATCAGAGCGGGTCGACCTTGAGGCAGGAGACCGCGTGATCGAAGTTCCCCTCCAGCACGGGGCGGGTCTTGGCGCACTCGGGGCCAGCCACCGGGCAGCGGGTGCGGAACACGCAACCGGACGGCGGGTTCATCGGTGAGGGCAAGTCCCCCTCCAGGATCTGGATCACCTTGTTGCGCTCCAGCTCAGGGTCCGGGATTGGCACCGCGGACATCAGCGCCTTGGTGTAGGGATGCAACGGGTTGGCAAAGATCTCCTTGCGAGTCCCCAGCTCAACGGCGTTGCCCAGATACATCACCAGCACCCGATCGGAGATATGTTTGACAACCGACAGATCGTGGGCGATGAAGATGAGCGACAGCCCCATCTCCTTTTGCAGGGATTTGAGCAGGTTGACCACCTGTGCCTGGATAGAGACATCAAGCGCTGACACCGGCTCATCGCAGATGATCATCTTGGGCTCGAGGATCAGCGCCCGGGCAATCCCGATCCGCTGGCACTGGCCGCCGGAGAACTCGTGCGGATAGCGGTTGACCAGGTTGGGCAACAACCCCACCTTGCTCATCATGGCGCGCACCTTCTCCTTCACCTCTTCCCGTGGCAGGTTGGGATAGAAGGTGATGAGCGGCTCGGCGATGATGTCGCCGATGGTCATGCGTGGGTTCAGAGAAGCCAGCGGATCCTGGAAGATCATCTGGATCTCTTTGCGCTTCTCGCGCAGGGCATTCTGATCGAGCTTGGTGAGATCGTCACCCAGCCACACCACCTTGCCATCGGTGGCCGGTACCAGACCGATGATGGCGCGGGCAAAGGTCGATTTGCCGCAGCCGGATTCACCCACCACGCCGAGGGTTTCCCCTTCGTAGAGGCGCAGGGTAACGCCATCGACCGCCTTCAAATCGGATGGCTTGGCCCAAGGCCACGCCTTGCCACTCTTGATACTGAAGTGGACCTTGAGGTCAGACACTTCCAACAGCAATTTTTTGTCGGCACCCATTTAGTTGGCCCCCTTGTTCATGGCATCCGAAACCCAGTGGCAAGCACGCTCCCGACCGTCGTTGAACGGGGTCAGGATCGGTGACTGCTGGCCGCAAATCTCGCTCACACGGTGGCAACGCTCCTGGAAGGGGCAACCGGTCGGCAGACGCAGCAGGTTGGGCGGATTGCCCGGGATGGTGGGCAACACTTCCCCTTCGGTATCGAGACGAGGAATGGCGCGCAGCAGGCCTTCGGTGTAGGGGTGGCTCGGGCGATAGAAGATATCGTCTACCTTGCCGTACTCCATGGTACGACCGGCATACATCACCAGCACCTTGTTGCAGATACCGGCGACCACGCCAAGGTCATGGGTGATCATGATGATGGCGGTGTTGAACTCGCGCTTGAGCTCATTCATCAGAGTCATGATCTGGGCCTGTACGGTCACGTCGAGTGCGGTAGTCGGTTCGTCGGCGATCAGCAGTTGCGGCCGGCAGAGCAGTGCCATGGCGATCATCACCCGCTGACGCATGCCGCCGGAGAACTCGTGGGGATACATCCCCATCCGCTTGCGCGCTTCGGGAATTTTCACCGCATCGAGCATCCGCACCGACTCTTCGAACGCTTCCGCCTTGCTGACGCCCTTATGCAACATCAGCACTTCCATCAGCTGATCCTGCACCTTCATGTAGGGGTTGAGCGAGGTCATGGGGTCCTGGAAGATCATGGCGATCTTCTCGGAGCGGATCTTGTTGAGCTTGGACTCCGGCAGGTTGAGGATCTCCTCCCCCTGAAACTTGGCGGAACCGGTAATAATGCCGTTCTTGGCCAGCAGCCCCATGATGGCAAAGGCCGTCTGGGATTTACCGGAGCCGGACTCGCCGACGATCCCCAGGGTTTCACCCGCAGAGAGAGAAAAATTGAGGTCGTTGACCGCCACCACATTGCCATCCGGGGTCTTGAACTCGACCCGCAGATCTTTCACATCCAGTAACTTCATATAAAAACTCCTTATCGATCTTTCGTGATGCTTTCCTGTCGACCCGATGCTCGATTAACGATCTTTCGGATCAAGGGCGTCACGCAGACCATCCCCGAGGAAGTTGAAGCAAAACAGGGTCACCACCATAAAACCGGCGGGGAACAGCAGTTGCCAGATGGCCACTTCCATCGACTTGGAGCCTTCATCCAGCAGGGCACCCCAGCTGGTCATCGGTTCCTGAACCCCAAGGCCCAGGAAACTCAGGAAGGATTCAAACATGATCATCCCCGGCACCAGCAAGGTGGCGTAAACGGCCACGATACCGAGTACGTTCGGTACGATGTGACGGGTGATGATCTTCCACTTGGAGACGCCACAGACGTGGGCCGCCTCGATAAACTCCTTGCTCTTGAGGCTGAGAGTCTGGCCGCGCACGATACGCGCCATGTCGAGCCAGCTCACCGCCCCGATAGCGATAAAGATGAGTGCCAGATTGCGGCCAAAGAAGGTGACCAGCATGATGACAAAGAACATGAAGGGGAAGGCGTTGAGGATCTCCAGTACCCGCATCATCAGGCTGTCGACCCGCCCGCCGATAAAGCCGGAGGCCGCGCCATACAGGGTGCCGATGATGACCGCCACCATGGCGCCCATGATGCCGACCATCAGGGAGATGCGACCGCCCAGCAGGGTGCGCACGAACAGATCGCGCCCCAGACTGTCGGTTCCGAAGTAGTGACCTGCTTCCATATCCGGCGGCGACTGCATGGCGCCCCAGTCCGGATCGTCAAAGGTGTATTGGGACAAATGGGGGCCAAAGATGACCGCCAGACCGATGATGGTCAGAATGATCAGGCTGGTCAGGGCCGCCTTGTTGCGCAGGAAACGGCGACGGGCATCCTTCCACAGGGAGCGCCCCTCCACCACTTCCACTTTTTGCGCGAACGCCTCGACGGCATCGCGTTTTTCAGTTGAAACAACCATGATGAACTCCCGAATTAGTAACGGATCTTGGGATCGATAAAGGCGTAGAGAATATCGACCACTGCGTTAAAGGTGATGGTGAGGGCGCCGACCAGAATGGTCAGACCGAGCACCATGGAGTAATCACGGTTAAGGGCACCGTTGACGAACAGCTGACCGATCCCCGGCAGGCCGAAGATGGTCTCGATCACCACGGAACCTGTGATGATGCCGACAAAGGCCGGGCCCAGATAGGAGACCACCGGCAGCATGGCCGGACGCAGCGCGTGTTTCAGGATGATGTGGCGCAGCGGCAAGCCCTTGGCACGGGCGGTACGGATGAAGTTGGAGTTCATGGTCTCGATCATGCTGCCCCGCATGATCCGCGAGATGGCAGAGATGTAGTACATCATCATGCCGAACACCGGCAGCACCATAAACTGGATGCCACCGCCCTGCCAGCCACCGGCAGGGAACCAGCCCAGATGAATACTGAAAAACAGCACCAGCAAGGGCGCCAGCACAAAGCCCGGGATCACCACCCCGGCCATAGCAGACGACATCAGCAGATAATCGATGATGGTGTTCTGTTTCAGTGCCGCTATGGTGCCGAAGGTGACCCCCAGCAACACGGCGAAGAAGAAGGCCGTGGTCCCGATCTTGGCGGATACAGGCAACGCCTGGCTCACCAGATCATTGACGGTGAAATCCTTGTATTTGAAAGAGGGACCCAAATCACCCTGCACCAGGTTGCCCAGGTAGGTGAGATATTGCATGCCAATGGGTTTGTCGAGCCCATATTTGGCCTCGATATTGGCCATCACTTCAGGGGGAAGTGAACGTTCGCTGGTAAAGGGGTTACCCGGGGCGAAACGCATCATGAAGAAAGAGACAGTGATCAAGACCAACAGAGTCGGGATCGCTTCCAATAGCCGTTTAAAAATGAATTTCAACATAGACATTTCCTGTCCTGTACTGCTTCCAAAGGGTCGCGATTGTAATAAAGGCCCGCCGTCCGGCGGGCCCTGCTTGTTATGCGACTTGTTGCTTTAAATCAGTGAGCAATGATGTACATATCTTTGCTGTAGAGGTTATCCAGCGGGTTGCTTGGGTAACCCCCAACATAAGCTTTGACCATCCGAGGTTGAACATATTGGTATATCGGGATGATCGGCATGTCCTTGGCCAGGATCTCTTCCGCCTGGACATAGAGCTTGTTGCGAGCGTCCGCATCAACCTGATCACGAGAGTCGGTCATCAACTTGTCAAACGCTGGATTGGAGTACTTGCCATCGTTGTTGCCGTGAGTGGTCTGCATCAGATCCAGCATGGATGAGGCTTCGTTGTAGTCGGCGCTCCAGCCGGCACGACCCACGTCAAACTGGCCCTGCTTCTTGGTTTCCAGGTAAGTTTTCCACTCCTGGTTCACTAAACTGACCTCTGCACCCAGTTTTTTCCACATGGAAGCAACGGCCACAGCCACTTTCTTGTGGTTGTCATCGGTGTTGTAGAGCAGCTCGAACTTCAACGGCTTGCTGGCATCGAAACCTGCCTCTTCAAGCAGCGCCTTGGCCTTGGCATCACGCTCGGCCTGGGTCATTTTTGACCACTCTGGGGCAACCGGTTTAAAACCATCGACATAGTCAGGCGTCAACCCATATGCGGGTTTTTGCCCTTGCCCCATGACTTTATCTGCAATCACGTCACGATTGACCGCATAAGAAAGAGCAGTTCGCACTCGCACGTCATCAAACGGCTTTTTCTTGATGTTGAACTGGTAGTAATAAGTAGAAACCAGACCTTCAACCTTCAAATCAGCCGGGTAATCTTTCTTGAGTTGCTTGAAACGTTCGATAGGCACGTTCCATGTCATATCAATTTCACCAGCCAAGAAGCGATTTAGCTCCGCGTTGGTGGACTGGATCGGAAGATAGGTAACCTTGTTGATCACCGTTTTCGCATCATTCCAGTAGTTTTTATTACGCTCCAAGCCAATTCGCTCATTAACAACCCACTCCTTCAATACGTAGGCACCATTACCTACCATATTGCCCGGCTGGGTCCATTTTTCACCATACTTCTCGATGACCTTCTTCGGTACCGGGTAGGTGGTGGTGTGAGAGAGCATGGTTACGAAATAAGGGATAGCCTTCTCGAGCTGCACTTCGAAGGTGTAGTCGTCGGTCGCCTTCACGCCCAGCGTATCAGCCGGCTTCTTGCCAGCAATGATCTCTGTAGCATTGGCAATAGTTGGCATCTCCAGATACCAGGAGTAAGGAGAGGCTGTCTTGGGGTCAACTGCACGCTGGAAGGCATATACAAAATCATGTGCGGTGACAGGTTCACCGTTGGACCACTTGGCATCTTTGCGCAGGTGGAAGACGTAGTGCTTGTTATCCTTGGTTTCCCAAGACTCTGCGACACCAGGAACAACTTCCCCTTTCGAACCGGATGTCACGAGACCTTCAAAGAGGTCGCGCAAAATTGCAGACTCAGGCGTTCCTTCAACTTTCTGTGGGTCCAAGGTCGCAGGCTCGGAACCGTTGCCTTTTACCAGTTGCTGGACTTCAGCCAGCTTGGTTCCCGCCGGGACATCGGCAGCCTGAGCCACATTGACGCCACCAAACAGTGCAGCCATCAGCAATGTGTTAATCATTGTTTTTTTATGAGTCATTTCCCTACTCCAACAAGAACATTCCATGCGTTTTTAAAGTGACGGGGTTAAAACCCGCTCCCAGCATAATTCCCTGCCAATTCCGATAATGCAACAGATATTGTCAGGGTAACCGTCATTTTCTGGTTAAAAAATCAGCTGACACGCGCTTTTTCAGTATTAAAACACCGACAAAACGCTCATTTTTCACACAAACGCCCGATTCTAGAAAAGACCGGGCAAAAAGCAACCAATAAAAAGCCGGTCACGAGGACCGGCTTTCATAAAGCGGAGCTGGCTCACATCAGGCTGGGGAAAACCCCCTTGATGCCGGCCACCATGATCTCGATACCCAGCGACATCATGATAAGACCCATGATACGGGTCACCACGTTGATACCGGTGTTGCCCATGATCTTGAACAGCAGCGGCGCGGCGCGGAAGATGAGCCAGGAGCAGAAAGAGAAGACAACGACAACCACTGACATGCCGAGCAGCTGCTGCCAGTGGCTCTGGCTGGCATAGACAATCACCGAGGAGATGGCACCGGGGCCCGCCATAAGCGGCAGCGCCAGCGGTACCACGGCGATAGACTCGCGCACAGCCAGTTCGCCCTTTTCCTGTTTGTTGTGCTTCACCTCGCCCAGCTTGCCCTGCAGCATCGACCAGGCAATCAGGGTAATCAGCGACCCACCGGCGATCCGGAACGACGCCAGCGAGATACCAAACCCATCGAGGATCAGCTGCCCCATATACATGGAGACCAGCAGGATCACCATCACCGCGATATTGGCGGTGGTATTGGTTTTCATCCGCTCGGCCTGGGTATGGTGGCTGGTCAGACTGACAAACACCGGCAACAAACCAAGCGGGTTGATAATTGCGAACAAACCGACAAAAAACTTCAGATACAACGAGACGTCAATTGCTGCCATAGGCGCCTTCCAATAGAGTTTCGGGCCCAGCGGGCCAGTCCATTAATTTCGTGCGTAAATTTACATCATAGCCAGAGCGGGCACCAATCAAATAATCTCACCATTTTGAGGGTTTTTTAGTTAGTTCATCTAATGCATCCGCGCTAACTGGCATAAACCGATGCCAAAAGCCCTTTCTACCGCCCGACACGCGCCAGAAAAGTGAGCGCAAGCCTGCTTAATCATGCCCAGAGAGTCAGACGGTGGCTGACCGAATTACCTAGCGACTCGAGAGAATCTATGCTTTGCCTTTCCACTATTTCAGGCCAGACATCACTTCATTGACTCGGCAAGAGAGCCACAACGCAAAAATCGCGAAGCGGGCAGAAATAGCGCCCTCGGGGAATAAAGCGGATTAGTCATGGATTAAAACAACAATCATTTTTGCAACAAACGCTGGAATAAAGTGCGTTTGTCGGTGATTTTGAAACCAATTCACTCATATTTGCTAACCTATACCGCCAAAATAGCTCTGTAATACTATGGCTGAGTGCAATTAACCACTTGATAAATGTGGTTTATTACCCTGCGTTAACAAGTATCTCGCCTTTCCCTTTGATGCACATTCCGATAACATCAGTCAAACAAGGATTGTGAAATAAAATTTCTTTTGTTCTTTTGTTACACATGATCCAGATCAAGTTTTTCTGAGTCAGCCCCGCTCTATAATCGACTCAGAAAGCGATTTAGTAAGGCATGTGAAAAAGCTGTTGCAACGATACCCTCTTGACAGGGCGACTATAATTGCCGGGCATTGCCAACGTCTTACTAAACAGTTTTCAAATAATCAGGAGATAAACATGGCAGTAACCAATTTGGCTGAACTGGATGCACTGGTCGCCCGCGTTAAGGAAGCCCAGCGTGAATTCGCCAGCTTCTCTCAAGAGCAGGTAGACAAGATCTTCCGTGCCGCCGCCCTGGCCGCCAACAACGCCCGTATCCCCCTGGCCCAGATGGCCGTGGAAGAGTCCGGTATGGGTATCATCGAAGACAAGGTTATCAAGAACCACTTCGCCTCCGAATACATCTACAACAAGTACAAAGACGAGAAGACCTGCGGCATTCTGAGCGAAGACGATCAGATGGGTACCATCACCATCGCCGAGCCGGTAGGTATCATCTGTGGTATCGTTCCGACCACCAACCCGACCTCCACTGCGATCTTCAAATCCATGATCGCGCTCAAGACCCGCAACGCCATCATCTTCTCCCCGCACCCCCGCGCCAAGAACTCCACCAATACCGCTGCCAAGCTGGTACTGGATGCAGCTGTTGCCGCCGGTGCACCGAAAGACATCATCGGCTGGATCGACCAACCGTCTGTTGAGCTCTCCAACGCCCTGATGAAGCACGAAGACATCAACCTGATCCTGGCCACCGGTGGCCCGGGTATGGTCAAAGCAGCCTACTCCTCCGGTAAGCCTGCTATCGGTGTGGGTGCCGGTAACGTACCTATCGTTATCGACGAAACCGCCGACGTGAAGCGTGCCGTTGCCTCCATCCTGATGTCCAAAACTTTCGATAACGGCGTGGTCTGTGCTTCCGAGCAGGCAGTCATCGTTGTTGATGCCATCTACGACCAGGTTAAAGAGCGCTTTGCATCCCACAAGGGCCACGTGCTCTCCAAAGAAGATGCTGACAAGGTACGTAAAGTCATCCTGATCAACGGTGCCCTGAACGCCAACATCGTTGGCCAACCAGCCACCAAGATTGCCGAGATGGCAGGCGTGACTGTACCGGCTGATACCAAGATCCTAATCGGTGAAGGCGTCAAGCTGTGTGCAGAAGATGAGTTTGCTCACGAGAAATTGTCCCCGCTGCTCGGTATGTTCCGTGCAAGCAGCTTCGAAAACGCCGTTGATATGGCCTGTGACATGGTCAACATCGGTGGTATCGGCCACACCTCAGGTCTGTACACCGACCAGGACCGCAACGCTGACCGCATCAAGTACTTCGGCGACAAGATGAAGACCGCGCGTATCCTGATCAACACTCCGTCTACCCAAGGCGGTATCGGTGACCTGTACAACTTCGCAATGGCTCCGTCCCTGACCCTGGGTTGCGGCTCCTGGAGCGGTAACTCCATCTCCGAAAACGTGGGTCCGAAGCACCTGATCAACAAGAAGACAGTCGCAAAACGGGCAGAAAACATGCTGTGGCACAAACTTCCGAAATCCATCTACTTCCGTCGTGGTTCCCTGCCGATCGCTCTGAGCGACCTGGAAGGTAAAAAGCGTGCCATGGTCGTGACCGACCGCTTCCTGTTCAACAACGGCTACGCCGATGAACTGGTCAGCCTGCTGAAAGCACAGAATATGGAAGTGGAAGTGTTCTACGAAGTAGAAGCTGACCCGACCCTGGCTGTGGTTCGCAAGGGTGCCGAGATGGCCAACTCCTTCAAACCGGACGTTATCCTGGCGCTGGGCGGTGGTTCACCAATGGATGCGGCCAAGATCATGTGGGTAATGTACGAGCACCCGAACACCGCGTTCGAAGATCTGGCCATGCGCTTTATGGATATCCGCAAGCGTATCTACAAGTTCCCGAAAATGGGCGTGAAGGCCGAACTGGTCTGTATCACCACCACTTCCGGTACCGGCTCTGAAGTCACTCCGTTTGCGGTAGTAACCGATGAAGTGTCTGGTCAGAAGTATCCGCTGGCTGACTACGAGCTGACCCCGAACATGGCCATCGTTGATGCCAACCTGGTCATGGGCATGCCGAAGTCCCTGTGTGCCTTCGGTGGTATCGATGCCGTGACTCACGCCATGGAAGCCTATGTTTCCGTACTGGCTAACGAGTACTCCGACGGCCAGGCGCTGCAAGCCCTGAAAATGCTGAAAGAGTACCTGCCGTCCAGCTACCAGAACGGTGCCAACGACCCGATCGCTCGTGAGAAGGTGCACAATGCTGCCACCATCGCCGGTATCGCGTTCGCCAACGCCTTCCTGGGTGTGTGCCACTCCATGGCTCACAAACTGGGTGCCGAGTTCCACATTCCGCACGGTCTGGCTAACGCCCTGCTGATCAGCAACGTCATCCGCTACAACGCGAACGACAACCCGACCAAGCAGACTGCGTTCTCCCAGTACGACCGTCCGCAGGCTCGTCGTCGTTACGCCGAAGTCGCTGACCACCTGGGTCTGACTGCTGCCGGTGACCGCACCGCAGCCAAGATCGAGAAGCTGCTGACCTGGCTGGACGAGCTGAAGGCGACCCTGGGTATCCCGGCCTCTATCCGCGAAGCTGGCGTGACTGAAGCTGACTTCCTGGCCAAGGTTGACCAGCTGGCTATCGAAGCTTTCGATGACCAGTGCACCGGCGCCAACCCGCGCTACCCGCTGATCAGCGAGCTGAAGCAGGTTCTGCTGGACTCCTACTACGGTCGTCCGTTCACCGAAGCCGCTCCGGTAACTGCTGCCCCGGTTGAAGCCAAGGTTGAAGGCAAGAAGAAATCCAAGGCCTGATAACCAGTCCTGAGATAACAAGCCCGCGCACTGCGCGGGCTTTTTTTATCTGCCACTTATCACAGAGCTCCTCTCTCCAGCCGATTGCGGTAGTGCAGCCCCTAACTTCCCAACCAACCAACCAACCAACCAACCAACCAACCAACCAACTCGCCCCAGCCAATCCGCTATCAACATCCCAACCTGTCACTCTGTATTGATGGGCACCTGTGATAACAAGAGCACGCTCCATCACCTCCTATCCCCTACCCTCAACGAATTACCCTGACGGGCAGATGTGAGCAGTCAACGCCATCTCAAGAGCTAAAGGTGTGATAAACAGGATAAGCGGAACCTCGCTAACGCAACGCAGCAGAACTGCCGACTGGCGTACGTGCAGGGCCAACCGACTGGCATGAATAGAGCAATGATAATGCGCAGAGAAAGCGGGAAAGATTGTCAGTGAAGAGAATTGTTGCGCCGATTGCTCAACCGACACATCAACAGTTGCCACGATGCAAAGATAAAAAAATGGCAGCCATCAGGCTGCCATCGGGAGAGCACGATTCAGCGATCAGAGGGTCGCAGCGACTTCATCGGAGATGGAGCCGTTGTGGTAAACCTCTTGCACGTCGTCCAGATCTTCCAGCATGTCGATGAGGCGCATCAGTTTGGGTGCAGTTTCTGCATCCAGCTCAGCTTCGGTGGAGGGGATCATGGTCACTTCGGCGCTCTGGGCCTTGAAGCCGGCAGCTTCCAGACCATCCAGCACGGTACCGAAGTCGTTCGGGGTGGTATACACCTCGATGGTGCCATCCTCTTCGGTGACCACATCATCGGCGCCCGCTTCCAGCGCAGCATCCATCAGGGCATCTTCGTCTACGCCTACGAAAGTCAGCAGACCTTTCTTGCTGAACAGATAGGCAACGGAGCCGTCGGTGCCCAGGTTGCCACCGCACTTGCTGAAGGCGTGGCGCACTTCGGCTACGGTACGGTTACGGTTGTCGGTCAGGCACTCTACCATCACCGCAGAGCCAGCCGGGCCGTAACCTTCGTACACGATGGTCTCGAGCTGTTCGCCATCGCCACCACCGGCGCCACGCTGAATGGCGCGGTTGATGGTGTCGCGGGTCATGTTGTTGGTCAGGGCGGCAGTCACCGCAGCACGCAGACGCGGGTTGTTGGCCGGATCGGCATCACCCAGACGCGCGGAGGTAGTGATTTCGCGGATCAGTTTGGTGAAGATCTTGCCACGCTTGGCGTCCTGAGCGGCCTTGCGGTGTTTGATGTTGGCCCATTTACTGTGACCTGCCATAGAGACTCTCCGTTATTTTTAAATGTCAGTAACACTGATCATGACTAACCCAAGGGAAACACAGAGGCCGCACGGCGGCGGCCTCCGGTGCCGGTATCGGCTTACTCGTCGCCCTTGACGGTGGTTGCAATCGCCAGCTCACCCAGTTGGGCGGCATTGGCAAGGCTGGGGGCGTCTGTCATCAGACAGGCGGCCGCGGTCGTTTTCGGGAAGGCGATGACGTCCCGAATGTTTTCGGTGCCGGTCAGCAGCATGCTGAGACGATCCAGACCGAAGGCCAGACCGGCGTGCGGCGGGGTGCCGTACTTCAGGGCATCCAGCAGGAAGCCAAACTTCAGACGCTGCTCGGCCGGGGTGATACCCAGGATATCGAACACGGTGGATTGCATCTCGCTGTTGTGGATACGGACAGAGCCGCCACCCACTTCGTAGCCGTTGATCACCATGTCGTAGGCGTTGGCGTAAGCACCCACAGGGTTGGCTTTCAGCTCGGCCGGGCTCATGTTGCTCGGCGCGGTGAACGGGTGGTGCATGGCGGCCAGACCACCTTCACCATCTTCCTCGAACATCGGGAAGTCGATGACCCACAGCGGTTTCCAGCTGTTCTCCAGCAGGCCCAGATCGCGACCCACTTTCAGACGCAGGGCGCCCATGGCATCGCAGACCACTTTCTTGCTGTCAGCGCCAAAGAAGATGATGTCGCCGTCGGCAGCGCCGGTACGAGTCAGGATCTCGCGCACGATGGCGTCAGAGAGGAACTTGGCAACCGGAGACTGCACGCCTTCGATACCATTGGCCGCTTCGTTGACCTTCATCCAGGCCAGGCCCTTGGCACCGTAGATACCGACAAACTTGGTGTACTCGTCGATCTGCTTGCGAGAGAGCTCGGCACCACCCGGTACTTTCAGGGCTGCCACACGGCCTTTCGGATCGTTGGCGGGGCCCGCGAACACGGCGAACTCGACAGCAGTCAGCAGATCAGCCACATCGACCAGCTCCATCGGCAGACGCAGGTCCGGCTTGTCGGAGCCGTAGCGACGCATGGCTTCGTCAAAGGTCATGATCGGGAAGTCGCCCAGATCCACGTTCAGGATGTGCAGCCACAGTTTACGGATCATCTCTTCCATCACTTCACGCACCTGCGGCGCGGTCATGAAGGAGGTCTCCACGTCGATCTGGGTGAATTCCGGCTGGCGGTCGGCACGCAGGTCTTCGTCACGGAAGCACTTGACGATCTGGTAGTAGCGATCGAAGCCGGACATCATCAGCAACTGCTTGAACAGCTGGGGGGATTGCGGCAGAGCGTAGAACTTGCCCTTGTGCACGCGGCTCGGCACCAGATAGTCACGGGCACCTTCCGGGGTGGCCTTGGTCAGCATCGGGGTCTCGATATCGAGGAAGCCGTGCTCGTCCATGAAGCGGCGTACGAAGGCGCTGGCCTTGGCACGGGTCTTCAGGTACTTGGCCATCTCGGGACGACGCAGATCCAGGTAACGATACTTGAGGCTGATCTCTTCGCTGTTGACCTGATTGAAGTCCAGCGGCAGCGGCTCGGCACGGTTGATGATGTTGAGTTCGTGGGCGAACACTTCGATGGCGCCAGTGGCCATGTCGCTGTTGCGCTGGGACTCGGGACGGGTGCGCACCACGCCGGTCACCTGGATGCAGAACTCGCCGCGCAGCTCGGAGGCCAGGGCGAACGCGTCCGGCTTGTCCGGATCGAAGAACACCTGAACGATCCCTTCGCGGTCGCGCATATCGATAAAGATCAGACCGCCGAGATCACGACGACGATGAACCCAACCGCACAATGTAATGGTCTGCCCTGCATGGGCCTCATTGACCTGTCCGCAATAGATAGAGCGCATGGACTTCTTCCTTCGAAATTGTAGAGAGACGGTTAACCTTGGGCCGCCGGGCACGACTGGCAAGCACCGTCTGTCTCACAGCTGGCCAGATTCTTTTTCTTACCCGGTTTGAAATCAGTCTCGTACCATCCGGTTCCCTTGAGCCGGAAGCCTGCCGCCGATATCAGCTTGACCAGATTCGGCTTGCTACAGGCCGGACAGTCGGTCAGGGGGGCATCGGAAAGCTTTTGCAGTTTTGCCAATTCATGGCCACAGACGTCGCAACGATATTCGTAGATAGGCATGGGTCACAAGAAATTGAAAAACAAAAGGGCTGGCATTATAGAGGAAAACCCCCTTTTGGGTAAAATGGCCAGCAGCCTCCTTTCGCCAGTTTTTTGCACTCGATGGCAAAAAGCGGGTAAAAAATCGGCACGAATGCACCAAGAGTGAAGAGAATAGCCATCATGAGCCTCTATTTGGGCCTGCCGCAGTGGTCCCACCCCGGCTGGCCCGGCCAGCTACTGGGCCTTGGCGCCAAGCCTGCCGAACACCTCGCCCACTACGCCACCGTGTTCAACTCAGTGGAGGGTAACACCACCTTCTACGCCCTGCCGACACCGGACACGGTACAGCGCTGGGCCGATGCGGTGCCCGATCATTTTCGTTTCAACTTCAAATTTCCGCAAACCATCAGCCACCAGAGCGATCTGGTGAGCGCAGACAAACAAGTCGCCGACTTTATTCGCCTGCTCGCCCCGCTGCACGACAAGCTGGGGCTGCTCACCCTGCAGTTGCCCGCCCGTTTCGGGCCACAGGGGCTGGCCAGACTGGCGGCCTTTATCGAGCGGCTGCCACGGGCGTTTCGCTACGCCCTCGAGGTGCGTCACCCTGACTTCTTCGCCAAGGGGGAGGCCGAGCGAGCATTGAACCGGCTGCTCATGGAACAAGGCATCAACCGGGTGATGCTCGACAGCCGGCCACTCTTCTCGGTGCAAGCAACCACGCCAGCCCTTGTCGATGCCCAGGGCAAGAAGCCACGCCTGCCGGTACATCTGCTGGCCACCGCCAACGCCCCCATGGTGCGCTTTATCGGCCTGCCGGATCCGGCGGCCAATCACCCCTTCCTGCCCAGCTGGCTCCCCCACTGGCGCCAGTGGCTTTCCGAGGGCAAGGATCTCTACCTCTATATACATACTGCCGACAACGCCCAGGCACCTGAGCTGGCCCGCCAGATCACCCGCTTGCTGGAGCAGGAGATGGCCCCCTGGCCAGGGGAAAACGATCGCGCACGGCAGGGAGTGCTGCGCTTTTAGCCAACCCATTCTGCGGCCATCGTTTCGCTGCAAAAAAAGTGCTTTTTTGTGGCGTGGCAAGCCCTGGCGTCAAGACAAACGGCCATCAATCCTCTACACTACCGCCCCAAGTAAGGGTCCGGAACATGGCCCGTACGAACAGGACAGGTCCAAAGGATTTCACGACCAGCCACCCCGTTCGTAAACAGGTGATAAATCTACTCTGATGGGTGTCACCCAACGACTCAATTGAACAATACAGCCGGGTGATGTCCCGACTGTCAGGTTGCGCCAGCATGCATACCAAAGATCAAATTTTTGCCGCCCCGATCGCCCGATTGGGTGACTTCTGTTTTGACGAACAGGTCGTCGACGTGTTTCCCGATATGATCCAGCGCTCGGTGCCGGGTTACAGCAACATCATCTCTGCCATCGGCATGATGGCCGCCCGCTACGCCCAACCCGAGAGCCGACTCTATGATCTCGGCTGCTCACTGGGCGCCGCGACCCAGGCGATGCGTCGCCATGTCAGCCAGTCCGGCTGCCGCATCACCGCGGTGGATCTCTCCCACCCGATGATTGAGCGCGCCCGCGCCCACCTCTCCGGTTTCAAATCCGAGGTGCCGGTGGAGCTGGTGGAAGCAGATATCTGCGACATCGAGATCGAGAACGCCTCCGTGGTGGTGCTCAACTTCACCCTGCAATTTGTCGAGCCCGAAAAGCGTGCTGCCCTGATCCAGCGCATTCACGATGGTCTGCGCCCGGGCGGGATCCTGATCCTGAGCGAGAAGTTCCGCTTTGAAGATGAACCGGTCAACGAGCTGCTCATCGATCTGCACCTCGACTTCAAGCGGGCCAATGGCTACAGCGAGCTGGAGATCAGCCAGAAACGCACCGCCCTTGAGAACGTGATGCGCACCGACAGCCTGCCGGTGCATCAGGCTCGCCTACGGGACGCCGGTTTCGTCCATCAGGATCTCTGGTTCCAGTGCTTTAACTTCGGCTCCATGATTGCCATCAAATCCAGCGACGCCCAGCCATGATCGACTTTGCCAATTTCTATCAACTGATTGCCAAAAACCGGCTGAGCCACTGGCTGCATACCCTGCCCGCCCAGCTGCACGCCTGGCAACATGACAACCAGCATGGCGACCTGCCGCGCTGGAACCGCGCTCTCAACAAGCTGCCGGTGGTCTCCCCCGGCAACGTCGAGCTGAAAAGCCGGGTCGAGATTGGCTCGGCCGAGAGCCTGGGCGAAGGGGAGCGCAAGAAGGTCGAAAGCCTGCTGCGCCACTTCATGCCCTGGCGCAAGGGGCCGTTCACCGTGCACGGCATCCACATCGATACCGAGTGGCGTTCTGACTGGAAGTGGGATCGGGTGCTGCCCCATATCAGCCCGCTCGAAGGACGTTACGTGCTGGATGTGGGTTGCGGCAGCGGCTACCACCTCTGGCGCATGGTGGGTGAAGGGGCTCGGCTTGCAGTCGGCATAGACCCGAGTCCGCTGTTCCTCTGCCAGTTCGAGGCCATTCGCCACTTCGCGGGCAATGATCAGCGTGCCCACCTGTTGCCGCTCGGTATTCAGGAGCTGCCGGAGCTGCGTGCCTTTGACACCGTCTTCTCCATGGGAGTGCTCTATCACCGCAAATCCCCCATCGAGCACATCGAGCAGTTGCGCAATCAATTGAAAGATGATGGCGAGCTGGTGCTGGAGACGCTAGTGATTGACGGCGGTGTCAACGACGTGCTGATGCCCACCGATCGTTACGGCAAGATGCGCAACGTCTGGTTTATTCCCTCAAGCCGCGCCCTCAAGCTATGGGTCGAGCGCTGCGGCTTCACCGACGTGCGAATAGTAGACGAGAATATGACCAGTACCGACGAACAGCGTCGTACCGACTGGATGATTAATGAATCCCTGAGTGACTATCTGGATCCAGACAATCCGGCACTCACGGTAGAAGGACACCCGGCGCCGAAACGTGCCGTACTGATTGCCCGCAAGGCCAAAGACTAGCCGGTGGCGCTTGTGGAAGTTACACTGACCCAATTCCAGGAAGCACAGTTAAATGAATGACATGAAAAGCAAATTAAAAGGAATGACCCTGCTCTCCCTGCTCAGTCTCGGCGGGTGTGTCAATATGGAAAAAACGCCTCAGGTTCCCGCTCTGACGCTGGCCGAGCTTCGTAGCGAGCTGAGCCAGAGCGAGCTGCGCCTGCAAACATCCATGGAACAGCAACAGAAGCAGTATGTGCAGCAACAGCACCTGCTGGTTCAGCTCAACACAGATGTCACCAATATGAAAGAGTCCGTCAAGCAAGTAGACCACAAGCTCGCCACCCTCCCCTCCGAGCCGCCCAAGCCGATGGCCATCCCCACCGAGAAGTGCCCGGCCCCCAATCAGGGTCACACCATCGATGGCAAGCTAATGGTCGGTGAAGCCGAGTGGATCTGGGTTGATGCGGCCAACGACGCCTTCCAGGCGCGGGTCGATACCGGTGCGACCACCTCCTCCATCAGTGCGCAGGAGATCACCATTTTCGAGCGCAACGGCAAAAACTGGGTACGCTTCTTCCTGAGCCATCAGGAAGTGGACGACAAGATCCAGATCGAAGCGCCGCTGGTACGCCATGTACGGGTGCGTCAGGCCTCTGCCGACGATCTGGACCGCCGTCCGGTGGTGCGTCTGGCCGTGCGCATTGGCGACATGACCGAGAAAGCCGAATTTACCCTGAAAGACCGTAGCGACATGACCTTCCCTGTGCTGCTGGGTCGCGAATTTTTGAAAGACATCGCCGTGGTTGATGTGGCCCGCGAATATATCCAACCCAAACCCAAGCTCAAGGATGTGAAATAATCCATGGTTTCCCGTAAGCCGTTCTATTTGCTGGTAGCCCTGCTGTACATTGTCGGCCTGGGGATGACGATCTATCACCATATCGCGTTGGATGTACCCCTGACGCCCGGTGAAAAGCGCCAGATCTGGTCCATCGAAGCCAAGCTGGAGTTTGAGGCGACCGGTGAGCCGGTGATCGCCTCTCTGGCCATTCCGGGCACCCAGCCCGGTTTCACCCTGATGAACGAGAACGCCGCCAGCCCAGGTTACGGCCTCTCGTTTGTCGAGAAAGATGGCGATGCCCGCGCCGAGTGGTCCATCCGCACCGCCTCCGGCCGTCAGGAGCTCTACTACCGCGTCGACATGATGGCGGATGCCCATGCCAAACCGGCCGCCAATCCGCAGCCGCCTGCCATCGAGAAGCAGATCGAGAGTGAGCCTTACGCCACCGCGATGAAGCAGATCCTCGAGCGGGCCCAGGAGCGCTCTGCCGACGGCTACACCCTGACTCGCGAGATCATCAAAGAGATCGAGAAGCAGGAGCAGAACGCCGAGCTGCTGAAAAAGCACAAGAGCCGCGCCAACCTGATCGCCGAGCTGCTCAACAATGCTGACGTCCCCACCCGCGTGGTGCATGCCCTGAATCTGGAAGATGGCCGCCGTCGTCAGGAGCTGGTGGATTACCTGCAGGTATTCAACAGCCCGACCGACTACAAGCTGTTCAACCCGCAAACCGGTGAACAGGGCCGTCCGGCCAACCTGCTGCTGTGGGAATACAACTCCGGCGCCCTGCTGGACGTGACCGGTGGTCACAACTCCCGTGTCAGCTTCTCGATGATCGAGCAGGAGCAGCCGGTCAGCGTTGCTCTGGCCCAGAAGTTCGAAAAATCAGAGATGATGAACTTCTCCATCCACAGCCTACCACTGGAAGAGCAGACCCTGTTCAAGGGCTTGCTGCTGATCCCGATCGGCGTGCTGATGGTGGTGTTCCTGCGGGTTCTGGTGGGGATCAAGACCTCCGGTACCTTCATGCCGGTGCTGATCGCGGTCGCCTTTATCCAGACCTCGCTGGTCACCGGCCTCATCGGCTTCCTGCTGATCGTCGGCACCGGTCTCATCATCCGCTCCTATCTGTCTCGGCTTAACCTGCTGCTGGTCGCCCGAATATCGGCCATCATCATCATGGTTATCTCGATGATCGGTATCTTCTCGGCGTTCGCCTTCAAGCTGGGGCTGACCGACGGCATGAAGATCACCTTCTTCCCGATGATCATCCTCTCCTGGACCATCGAACGGATGTCCATCCTGTGGGAAGAAGAGGGCCCGAAAGAGGTGTTCCGCCAGGGCGGCGGCTCTCTGCTGGTGGCTGTCATCGCCTATCTGGCCATGGATAACGAGCTTATTCGTCACCTCACCTTCAACTTCCTCGGCCTGCAGCTGGTGCTGATGGCGACCGTGCTGTTGATGGGTAACTACACCGGCTACAAGCTGAGCGAACTGAAGCGCTTCAAGCCGCTGGTGGACGAGATGAAATCTGGCGTCACCCCGGGTAAGGACAAGTAACCGATGTGGTTCTGGGAAAAATACACAACCCCGTGGAGCCTGTCCCAATCAGGCATCCTCGGCATGAACAAGCGCAACCACTCCTACATCAGCCGCTACAATCCGCGCAGCCTATATCCGCTGGTGGATGACAAGCTGCAGACCAAGCAAATTGCGCTGGATGCAGGGGTTACCGTGCCTGAGCTGATCGGTACCATCCGTGCCCAGCACGATGTGGGTCGCATCACCGAGCTGGTAAAAGATTGGCCGGGCTTCTGCATCAAGCCAGCCCGTGGCTCGGGCGGCAAGGGGATCCTGGTGATCCTGCGTCAGGAAGATGGCCTCTTCTATAAACCCAACGGCAGCGCCTCTACCGGTCAGGATCTGGAGCGCCATGTCTCCAACATTCTGGCGGGGCTCTATTCGCTTGGCGGCAAGCCAGACGTGGCACTGGTCGAAGGCCTCATCAACTTTGATGATGTGTTCGACGGCTACTCCTTCGAAGGGGTACCCGATGCCCGAGTCATCATCTTCAAGGGGTTCCCGGTGATGGCGATGATGCGCCTCTCCACCGCCGCCTCCGATGGTAAGGCGAACCTACACCAGGGCGCCGTGGGGGTGGGTCTGTGCCTGCGTACCGGTCGTGCCCTGCGGGCAGTGCAGTTTGGCAATCCGCTGCGCCACCATCCGGATACCGGCCTCGACCTCTATGAGCTCAAGGTGCCCCACTGGGATACCCTGCTCACCCTCGCCGCCTCCTGCTACGAGATGTCGGGTCTGGGCTACATTGGTACCGATATGGTGCTGGACAAGTTCCGCGGCCCCATGCTGCTGGAGCTCAACGCCCGTCCTGGTCTTGCCATCCAGATCGCCAACGGTCGCGGCCTGGTGCCCAATCTCAAGACCATCGAGAAGCTGGGGCAGGTGAAGATGAACGTGGAGCAGCGGGTCAATTTCGCCAAGGATCACTTCGGGATCTTTGAGGAATAACACCTCCGCTTGTGAACTGAGCGCGCCTATGGCGCGCTTTTTTATGGCTATTGTCTGTCGGCATATCCCCCACCCAGCCATACGGATCAGCACCTCATTTCGAAACGACGAGTACGCCAGCGAACGGCAGCTTGGAATAGCGAGAAGAGCGATGGAACGATGGAACGATGGAACGAGAAGAGTGTGGCCACTATGTCAGAGGATGGATAAATCTCAGGTATAAAAAAACCGGCGCCAAGACGCCGGTTCTTCAAGGAGAGTGCAGCCCGATTACAGGGAGTCAGCATTCTCGGACAGGTACTTGGCAACGCCGTCCGGAGAGGCTTGCATACCTTTTTTGCCTTTTTCCCACTGAGCAGGGCACACTTCGCCGTGCTCTTCGTGGAATTGCAGGGCATCGACCATGCGCAGCATCTCGTCAATGTTGCGGCCCAGCGGCAGATCGTTGACAACCTGGTGACGAACGACACCGTTCTTGTCGATCAGGAAGGAGCCACGGAACGCCACGCCGGCTTCCGGATGCTCAACGTCATAGGCTTTGCAGATTTCGTGTTTCACGTCGGCGATCAGCGGGTACTTGACCTGACCAATACCGCCATCTTCCACTTTGGTGTTGCGCCATGCGTTGTGGGAGAACTGGGAATCGATGGAAACACCGATCACTTCCACACCACGCTTCTGGAACTCTTCATAACGGTGATCGAAGGCAATCAGCTCAGACGGGCAGACGAAGGTGAAATCGAGCGGATAAAAGAAGACGACAGCAGCTTTGCCTTTGATGTGGGATGACAGGTTGAATGAATCAACGATCTCGCCATTACCCAGAACAGCTGCGGCGGTAAAATCGGGTGCGGGACGGCCTACCAATACCATATTCAATTCCTCTTTATGTGAAGTGAACAATCCGGTGAGGATTGGGCTACCTAGAGCCAAGTCCATCTAATTCAAGCGACAAACTATAGACCCGGTGGTAGATTAGTTAAATCAAATTAAATAGATAGCATTAATCGGGTTTTTCTATGCAACGTTGGCCCAGCCTCAAACAGCTGCAATATCTGGTCGCTCTCGATGAGCACAAGAACTTCAACCGCGCCGCCAAGGCCTGTCATGTCAGCCAGTCGACCCTGAGTACCGGGATCCAGACGCTGGAGGACATGATGAACCTGCAACTGGTGGAGCGGGACCACAAGAGCTTCATTATGACCCCGGTCGGCATGGAAATCGTCGAGCGCGCTCGCAATTTGCTCTCCGATGCACGGGATCTGATGGAGCTCGGGCAACATCAGGGCGGCGTGATGCAGGGGACGGTACGTCTGGGTTGCATTCCCACCATCGCACCCTTCCTGCTCAGCAAGCTGCTGAAAGAGTGCAGCAAAACCTATCCTGACCTCGAATTGTTGCTGCGTGAAGACACCACCAGCAATCTGCTCAAGCAGCTGGAACAGGGTCAGCTCGACTTGCTGATCCTCGCCCTGCCCATCGAGATCGGGGGATTTCACTGCAAGACCGTCGGCCAGGATCCGTTCCACATGGTGATGCCCGCCAGCATGGCGGCCGGTCTGCATACCCCGTTCGACTACAAGGAGCTGCCCAACCAGAGCATCTTCCTGCTGGAGCGGGAGCACTGCCTCACCGAGCACGCAGTGAGCGCCTGTCGCCTGCGGGACAAGAGCAAGATCAACCCGTTCGCCGCCACCAGCCTGCACACCCTGGTACAGATGGTGGAAGCGGGTCTTGGCACCACCTTCCTGCCGCAGATGGCCATCGATGCAGGCATTCTTGCCAACTCCGATCTGGTGGCCATCCCGCTGCCGGGAGAGACCTCCTATCGCGAGATTGGGCTGGTCTGGCGCCCCAGCACCACCCGGGTACAGACCTTCTACAAGCTGGCCGAGCTGCTTAAACCGCTGATCAGCCACAACGAGTGACAACAAACGCCAGCCCTCCCGCGGGTTGGCGTTTTTCAGTTCACCGCCACATTTTTCCTCTCGGAGACTAGGTCTGGAGCCAGATCCCTGTTTATGATGGAAAAGTTGTCGCGTGCCCTCCTGCCGCCAGAACGATTTGGCAGGATATGGCGTTCGATCAATGTCTCGTTTGGTAGACCCGTCCGTGGAGAGAGCCCGATGTATCGCAAGCTGCTGCTATCCCTGCTGACTCTGCTGCTGGCCGCCTGCTCCAGCACGCAGGAGCCACCTCCGGCCCCCCGGCAGAGCAGTGCCTTCGATGGCTTCTACCAACAATGGCGCGGTGTCCCCTACCGCATGGGCGGCGCCAGCCGCGCCGGGCTAGACTGCTCCGCCTTCACCCAGCTCGCCTACAGCCAGGTGCTGGGCTTCAACCTGCCAAGAACCACCGAATCTCAGGCCAGCATTGGCAAACCGGTGGATCGCTACCGGCTGCAACACGGCGACCTGGTCTTCTTCAAGACCGGCTGGCAGCAATACCATGTGGGGGTCTACACAGGTGCCGGCGAGTTTATTCACGCCTCCACCAGCAAGGGAGTGATCCGCTCCCGCCTCGACAACGTCTACTGGAACAGTCGCTACTGGCAGGCGCGTCGGGTGACCCAGTAACCGGCCACACGCCTGCTCGCGACACAAGTTGCGTGCCGATACTCTCCGTCAATCCCTGTCGCGATATCGGGACACACAACCCACGCTTATAACTCAATTGGCCCCAAAGCCTGCATATCACACCATTTTGTGATAAGGTGGTGGCCAATTTTTAACACTTTCGCCTTTTTCTCATACGCTCTCTGTCCTGATTGACAACAAGCGAGGCGATAACAAGCAGCGTGCGGCGAAAGTGGAGTGTGGCGCAACACTGCCGGACGAGTGGCCCACAGCTGCAGTATCAAGGGTTAAATAGATAAGGAGATCGTGCAATGAAACAGTATCAAAGCTGGCTGGGGCAATACCTGATGAGTCGCCGTGACGGTGACCACGCCATGGCATGCGAGATGGCGAGTTCCATCTGCGAGTTCTGGCAACAACAGGGAGATGAAACCGAACTGGACAAGTGGCAGCAGATTTACCAAAACCATCTGGAAAAGACCACCTGATCCCGACCGTCACCTTGCTGCCAGCCATCTGTTGGCAGCAAGGCTGCCCCCTATTGCTTCGCGCATAGCAAGTTCCCGCATAACGCCCTTTTGCATGCCCCCTCTACCATTTCTTGAGTCCATGACACTGCTCATCCAGAACCAAGTGTCGAGCTCGTCGATGCAACCGGACACAACAGGGTTCCCCACCCTGTTTCCCCGGGTTTCATCCAAACCAACCGCGTCCTCACGGCGGGTTTTCTGTTTTGAGAACAAGGGGATGGGGCTGTTCTGTCGCAGTCCATGGCGACAATTTCCCCAAGTTGGTCAGTTTGTGCTAAAATGGCGCTCATTTTTTGACATCTCGCGTCACGTTCGCCGCCAGATTGCCCATCGGGCTCTCTGCCCGGGTCGTGACTTTGCACCATCATGCCTGATGATGTTCCCCCCAGGATGAGCCGACAGGCTCCCGTCAAGGTGGGCACCCTCAAGGGCACATGAGATAAGGAGATCGGGTAATGAAACAATATCAAAGCTGGCTGGGAGATTATCTGATGAGTCGACGTGACGGAGATCATGCGATGGCTTCGGAACTTGCCAACACCATCTGCGCCTTCTGGAAGGCCCAGGGTGATGAAGCAGAAACCAGCAAATGGCAGCAACGCTATCAGCAACACGTAGAGCAGGCGCAATAAGCCCCTGCACTCTTTCGCGATAAAAAAACCGGCGCACATGGCGCCGGTTTTGCGTTTCTGGCAAGCAGCAGATTACATCTGGTCGATCATGTCCTGAGCAAACTGGGAGCAGGAGCGCAGGGTGGCTCCTTCCATCAGACGCTCGAAGTCATAGGTGACGGTCTTGTTGCGGATCGCCGCTTCCATCCCCTTGATGATGAGATCGGCCGCTTCAACCCAGCCCATGTGGCGCAGCATCATCTCGGCGGAGAGGATCAGCGAGCCCGGGTTGACCTTGTCCTGACCGGCATACTTAGGTGCAGTACCGTGGGTCGCTTCGAACAGGGCCACACCATCGCCGATGTTGGCACCCGGCGCGATACCGATACCGCCTACCTGAGCGGCCAGCGCGTCGGAGATGTAGTCGCCGTTGAGGTTCATACAGGCGATGACGTCATACTCGGCCGGACGCAGCAGGATCTGCTGCAAGAAGGCATCGGCGATAACATCCTTGATGACGATGGTCTTGCCGGTTTTCGGGTTCTTGAAGGAGCACCAGGGGCCGCCGTCGATCAGCTGGGCGCCGTACTCGTTCTGAGCCAGAGCATAACCCCAATCCTTGAAGGCACCTTCGGTGAACTTCATGATGTTGCCCTTGTGCACCAGGGTCACGGAGTCGCGATCGTTGTCGATGGCATACTCGATAGCGGCACGCACCAGACGCTCGGTACCGGCTTTGGACATCGGCTTGATGCCGATACCACAGGACTCGGGGAAGCGAATTTTCTTCACGCCCATCTCGTTTTGCAGGAAGGCGATCACCTTGTTCGCTTCGGCACTGTCGGCCTTCCACTCGATGCCGGCGTAGATGTCTTCGGCGTTTTCGCGGAAGATCACCATGTCGGTCAGATCAGGACGTTTCACCGGGCTCGGGGTGCCGTCGTAGTAACGCACCGGGCGCAGGCAGATGTAGAGATCCAGCTCCTGACGCAGGGCCACGTTGAGGGAGCGGATACCGCCACCGACCGGAGTAGTCAGCGGGCCCTTGATGGCCACGCAGTATTCGCGAATGAAATCCAAGGTTTCGGCCGGCAGCCAGGCACCTTCGCCATAGACATGAGTCGATTTCTCGCCGGTATAGATCTCCATCCAGGCGATCTTGCGCTCGCCCTTGTAGGCTTTCTCGACCGCAGCATTCACCACATTCAACATGGCAGGGGTTACGTCAACACCGATGCCATCCCCTTCAATAAACGGAATGATCGGATGGTTGGGAACCTGCAGCTTGCCGTTGGCATCGACTGTGATTTTCTGACCCTGGGTCGGGATTACTACTTTGCTTTCCATCGGCATCTCCTAACTTCCGTTTGTTATCAACTTGTTTGTTGCGCGCGGCCATCTTAGCCCATTCATTTTCATAATAAAACGACAAGAAAGCATGTCAGACCAAAGAGGTAGCCACCCGCCAGTGCGCCGTCACCACGCCTTCCCGACACAGCCCCGTTATCCCTCCAGCTCGCTGGCCGCCGCCTGCGGCTGACTCAGGGAACGGTACTGGGAAGGGGTCAAGCCGGTCTTCTGTTTGAACACCCGGCAGAAGTAGTTCACGTCGGTAAACCCGCAGCGATTGGCGACCTCTTCGAGACGGAAGCGATACTTTTTCAGCATGAACTTGGCCCGCTCCAGCCGCACCCAGCTGATGTAGTCCGCTAGCCGCATGTGCCCCTGCTGGCGGAACAGGCGTGAGAGATGGCTGGGGGAGAGATTGAAGCGGGCGGCGATGCATTCGCGACTGATGGGGCGGTGGAAATTTTCCTGAATGTAGATGCAGATGCCGTGAAAAAGATCGGAGCCACGAGGACGACCGCTCTCCGACTCCACCAGCAACTGCCGTGAGTAACTGAGCAGCGCCTGCAGCAGGTGATTGTCCATCGGTGCCCTTATCGGCTCCTGCGCAAGGGTGTTGAGGGAGAGCAGGATATGATCGAGCGCCCGTCCGGCACCGGCCTGAATACTGTGCTTCTGCACATCGAAGAAGCCGGTGTCTCCCTTGTGCTTGCTCACCAGACTGAACCCTATCTGACGCTTGCCGAACAACAGGCTGAGCACGGAACAGTCATTGTCCCAATCCGGCTTGTTCCAGCCGTTGGGGGGAATGTACATCGCCTCCCGCGGCCCCATCTGTACCGACTGCACATCCCCTTCCGGGGACCAGATCTGGTTGAGATAGTGACCACTGAATACCAGCTCGAGACGCGGAAAATTGACCTGATAACTGAAGCAGGGAGGCACCCCTTTGTCAGAGGCAAACAACACCTTCTCAAAGCCTCCCCCCTCACTTAGAAAGCCGTCCAACAGCTGGGTAAAGATGATACTCATGAATGATCCTGATCAAGATGCAGAGAGCAACCGATTGCGGTGCGCTGCCCCTGCCATGCTATAGTCCGCGCCAGACTGAAATTCCCAAAAAATCGTTCTGATACAAGGAGCCATCCATGAGCTACCCGCCGTTTTTTCTAATGTGCAACCCGATCCAGGATTATGTCTGGGGCAGTCGTGACTCCCTGACCACGCTGTTTGGCATCAAAAATCCCGAAGGCAAACCACAAGCTGAACTGTGGATGGGCGCTCACCCCAATGGCTGCTCCGAAGTGACCCTGGCAGGCGAGACCGTGAAGCTTTCCAGCCTGATTGACGCCAACCCCGTCGCCATGCTGGGCGAAGCTACCCAGGCTCGTTTCGGCTCACTCCCCTTCCTGTTCAAGGTGCTCTGCGCCGAGCAAGCCCTCTCCATTCAGGTACATCCGAGCAAGGCACAGGCCGAAGCCGGTTTTGCCAAAGAAGAAGCCGCAGGCATCGATATCAAGGCGAGCAACCGCAACTACAAGGATCCGAACCACAAGCCGGAGCTGGTCTTTGCCCTCACCCGCTATCAGGCGATGAACGGCTTTCGCGCCATCCCGGCCATCCTGGCCCTGTTCGATCGCATGGCGCTGCCCGCACTGGTCGACCTGACCGCGGCGCTTCGCCAGTCACAGGATGAAGCTGGCCTGCAGCACTTCTTCCACCAGTTGCTGATCCTCAGCGGTGATCGCAAGGACGAGGCGCTGGCTGGCCTGCTGGCCTATGCCGCCGCCCATCAGGATGAAGAGACTTTCGCCACCATCAGCAAGCTGGCCAACCAGTACCCGGGGGATGTGGGGCTCTTCTCGCCGTTGCTGCTCAACGTGGTAACACTTGAGCCGGGTCAGGCGATGTTCCTCGACGCCCAGACCCCCCACGCCTACATCCACGGCACTGGCCTCGAGATCATGGCCAACTCCGACAACGTGCTGCGTGCCGGTCTGACCCCCAAATACATGGATGTGCCGGAGCTGCTGGCCTGCACCCGCTGTGTCGCCAAACCGGACGACCAGATCCTGCTCACCCCTCGCATGGAAGGCACAGTACAGCACTTCGACGTGCCGGTACCGGATTTCACCTTCAGCGTATATGGCGCAGGCGAACATGCCCTCACCACCGGCAATGCCGAGATCCTGTTCGCCATCGATGGGCCCATCACCCTCATTGGCCAGGATGGCGAGCGTCTGACACTGACCATAGGGCAATCTGCATTTGTACCCGCCAGCACCAGCGATTATCGCGTGACGGCTGAAGGGCGTTTTGCCCGCGCCAGCAACCGCTGATCCTGGTGGGCCATCGGCTCATCACCCTCTGTTCAAAGGGCCCAGCAGGGCCCTTTTTTTCAGCTCATCTGACCATGTGGAGCCCGGTACGACTCACAAAATCGGTCATTTAACTCAACATCGAAGAATAACACGCTGACTTATAATGATTAATATCATTTAGCCTCCCTGGTCACGCCACCCTGCAGTTATGCGAGCCAGCTCACACCCTTCCCCACACGTCATAAAAATCCAGTTAATGCCATTTTTTTCCTCTGTCCCAGGATATTAATCAACGAAATAATAGAAACCGTTAATTTACAGGCAGCAGGAAAAACATTTAAGAGCATTTATATATTCCAGATGTAACACAGCTCAGCCACTTATTTCATAAGTGTAAGGGGCGATTTTTTAAATCAGGCTCTGGGTGCCTGTTATTTTTCTGCGCATTTATTTTTCCGCCTGTATGGCCAGATCGTTTTCAAGATCCATTTTATCTGGCTGATATTCCCCCCGTCACCCTCTATATCCAGTGACAGTCGGGGTAATACATGCAGATGGCTCTCTCATCCGGCAGATATTCATTGGCTGGCCCGGCGTTCTGCATTATCTGTTTTTATACGTTCGATACCCTACTTTCATTAACCTGTGGCGACAAATATGAAACTGAAACGTTCCCTGCTCGCGTGTGCCGTACTGGCTGGCCTGGTTGGTATATCCGGTTGTCAAAATGACTCGGATACCGCTGTCGATAACAATAAAGAGACTAACGTCTCCCGTTACGTCAATCCGTTCATCGGCACAGGTAATTTAGGCAACACCTATCCTGGTGCCACTACCCCGCATGGCATGGTGCAGCTGTCGCCCAATAATGGGGCCAATGGCTGGGAATATATCTCCGGCTATTACTACCACGACAACCGCCTCGCCGGGTTTTCCCACACTCACCTCTCGGGCGCCGGAGCTGGAGATCTCAACGATATTCTGGTGATGCCGATCAACTCACGCTCCAATTTCATGCTGAACGAGGGGTCGGCCTCACTGAATCTGGAGGCCTCCCGCTACAGCCACAAGGATGAAGAGGCAACGGCGGGCTACTACAAGGTCAATCTGAAGGATTACGGGATCAAGGCCGAGCTGACCGCCTCGGATCGGGTGGGGGTTCATCGCTACACCTTCCCGCAAGATAAAAAATCGGAAATCGTGGTCAACCTCGGCTTCAAGGTCAACTGGGACTACACCTCCGACTCCTATCTGAAATGGGACAAAACCCACAACCGGATCGAGGGCCATCGCTTCTCTGACGGCTGGGCCCCCAGCCAGAAAGAGTTCTTCGTGATGGAGTTCGACCAGCCCATCAAAAACATCCGCTTCGCCTACTTTGACAAAGACCAGAACCGCTATCTGGACCTGCCGGAAGGCACCACCGAGATCGGCAACGAGACCCGTGGCAAATATCAGTACGCGCGTGCCTATGTGGAATTTGATACCGCGGCGGCGGGCTTGGTCGTCGAGGCCAAGGTAGCCCTCTCCAACGTCGAGATCGGCCGGGATGGCAACGCTGGCGCCTCACTCAACATGACCGAAGTGGCCAATATGTCGTTTGACGATGTCCGTCAGGCTGCGACCCAAAAATGGGAAAAGGAGCTGGGCAAGATCCGGGTCAGTGGGGATGAGGAGTACAAACAGACCTTCTATACCGCGCTCTACCACACCTATCTGGGCCAGACCATTCACTCTGATCTGGACGGGCGCTACCGCCAGGTGCATCAGGGGCGCAACGCCTATCCGGATGGCAACACACCGTGGGGCGAGCGGATCGATACCCTCAAGGAGTCGGTTCGCACCGCCGATGCCAACCGGGATGGCAAAGCGGACTTTACCCGTTACGACACCTTCTCCCTGTGGGACACCTACCGCGCAGTACAACCCCTCTCGTCACTGCTGGAGCCGGATCGCCTCGCCGATGTGGTGCTCTCCATGCTCTCCTACGCCGAGGAGGAGTGGATGGACGATCTGGGCAACCTGCGCAAGGGCAGATTGCCGGAGTGGACCTTCAAGGGTAACGAGACCGGCATGATGATGGGGATGCACTCCACGCCGGTGATCCACGACGTACTCTCCAAAGGCTCGCTGGACAGACGGATGATCGCGCTGGGCTTCAGCGATGCGGAACGTCAGGAGATCAAGGAGCGACTGGTGACCGCCATGATCACCGACGCCCGCGCAGCCACCAGCCAGGGGGTCGCCTGGATCAAGGAGTACGAGCAGCAAGGCTATGTACCTGCCCAGTTGCATGACACACCGCCGGGCAATGACTGGGAATCTCACTCCCCCTTCAAGGATGCCTGGACCTCATCCTACTCGCTGGAGTACTCCATGAATGACTGGGCGATCGCCCAATCGATCAAGGCAGTATTTGGCGAAAGTGACCCCCGCTATCAGGAGTTTGCCGATCGATCCAAGAACTGGCAGGCGCAGTTTGACTTTGGCGGCAAGCAGTACAAGGGGTGGTTCAAGGCCCGCGACTACGCTGGCAACTTCATTGATGCCGGTTGGGTAGACCCGAAAACCGGCCGGGCAGTGGGCAAGGATTGGCGCCCCGACATGTTCAACTGGTCATTCGCCGAGTCCAACGGCTGGCAATACGCCTTCAGCGTTCAACATGACATTCATGGCCTGGTCGATCTGATGACCCGCTTCGACCAGACCCAGAATCCTCAGGCCAAACGGGGCGAACTGTTTGCCAAACGGCTGGACGAGTATTGGAGTACCTATCCGGATCGCAACGCTGGCGACAACCAGTTCCCGGTATTCAACACCGGCAACGTGGGACAGCATGTGCAGGGCAACGAGCCCGATATCCATGTGCCCTACCTCTACAACTACGTAGGACAGCCCTGGAAGGGACAGGCCGCCATCGTGGCAGCCACCAACGTCTGCTACAAGAACACCCCTGACGGCATCTGTGGCAACGATGACTTTGGCACCCTCTCTGCCTGGTTCGTGTTCCGGGCGCTGGGCTTCTTCCCGGTCAATGCCTCCTCCGGCATCTACGAGATTGGCACCCCCATGTTCGAAACCGCCTCGCTCGATGTGGGTGCGGGCAAACAGTTCACCGTCACGGCCCAGAATGTCAGCCGCGACAACATCTACATCCAGTCCGCTCGCCTCAATGGCAGCGAGTTCAATCGCAGCTACCTCACCCATGAGGAAATCCTCAGTGGCGGCAAGCTTGAATTCGTGATGGGCGATAGCCCCAACCAGAATTGGGGCAGCCAGCCGGAAGATCTGCCGCCCGCGCAAGGTATCGGCACCTTCCTGCACGAAGGCGACCTGCCTGCCGGTTCCCGTTAATCACCTGTTCGGGGGAGGACTTCCTCCCCCATCACTACTCAAAAATGGAATGACCATGTTCAAGTGCAATCTTCTTTCTCTTGCGGTGATTGCCGCACTGACCGGTGGCATCGCCGGTTGCAACAGTGAGAGCGAGTCTACCGCTATCGAGAAACCGGTAACTCCGGTTGTCGATCTGTCGGTACTGAAATACGTTGACCCCATGATAGGCACCGCCGCATCAGGCCACACCTTCCCCGGCGCCACCCGCCCGGCTGGCATGGTGCAACTCTCGCCGGATACCTTTATTGGCTCCAATACCGATCACGAGAGCGGACTCAACCCCTGGCACTCAGCCTCCGGCTACTGGGACTCTTCCAATTACCTCACGGGCGAGATCGTCGCAACCGATGTTCCGCTCTACGGCTTCTCCCATACCCATCTCTCCGGCACCGGCGCCACCGATCTGGGCGACATTCTGGTACTGCCCTACGCCGAGATGGCCGACGCCCAGATAAACGCCTTTGACAAAACCAATGAGCACGCCAGCGCCGGTTATTACAAAACCAGACTGAACAAGGGGGAGATTGAGGTTGAACTGACCACCACCAAACGGGTCGGTTTGCACCGTTACACCTTCGCCAAAGGAGCTGATCGGAATGTGAAATTCGATCTGGGTCATACCCTGCTGAACAACAACGGCCAATCGCTGAAAAACAAAATCGAAGTGGTGGATGAGTACACCCTGCGTGGCCGCAAAACCTCCACTGGCTGGTTCCAGGGACAGAACCATCAGGGCCAGAACATCTTCTTCTACGCCAAATTCAACCAACCTGTGGCCAGGGCCATGCTGGGCGAGCAGGACAAGATGCCCACCCGGGAGATGCGCCCCAGCAGCGTCTATCAAGGGGATGACCTGACCGCCTACCTCAATTTTGGCCAGGGTGACCAACCGCTCGAGATCCGGGTCGGTATCTCGGCGGTGAGCTGGCAAGGAGCACAGAAGAATCTGGAGGCGGAAGCCCCCACCTTTGATTTTGCCAAGGTGAAGTCAGACGCAGAATACGCGTGGGCCGAAAAGCTGGCAACACTCAAAACCGAAGGGGGGACGGAGACCGAGAAGACCAATTTCTACACCGCTCTCTACCACATGATGATCGCCCCTATCGAGCTCTACGATGTGGATGGCAAGTATCTTGATATGCAAGGCACCCTGCGCACCCTGCAACCTGGCGATACCCCCAACTACTCCATCTACTCGACCTGGGATACCTTCCGCGCCGTTCACCCCATGTGGACCATCATGGACCCGCCACAGGCGACTCTCTACGCCAAGGATCTGATCCGCAAATCCAACGTGGAGTTCGGCCTGCTGCCCAAATGGGAAGGCCACGGCTCGGAAACCGGCACCATGATTGGCTACCCCTCGGCGGCCATCCTTGCCGATGCGGTGACCAAGGGGCTGATCGATGCGCAAGAGGCACTGGAAGCCTCGGTCAAATCGGCCCACTACCGGCCTGCCGATTACCCGCAGATCCATGACGACATCCTGAGCTCGCTGATGGCCGGTCAGCTCAGCTATCACGAGAAAGAGCAGTGCGTCCGTTATCCCAACTGGAACTCGGTCTCCTACTCGCTGGAGTTCTCTTTCTACGACTGGACCATCGCCGAGATGGCGAAAGCCGCGGGCGACATGACTACCTATCAGGAGTTCAAGGCACGATCCTACAATTCGCTCAAACATTGGGATCCCCAGGCTGGCAATGCCGATGGCAAAGGCTTCTTCGTACCGACCGAGCTGAAAAACGGTGACCCGTGCGCCCTGAAATACGCGGCGGCCGATTTCGATCCCTACAAGTCGGATGCCTTCTACTACACCGAGGGCAATGCCTGGCAGTGGCAGTGGTCCTTCATGCAGGATCTCGACAAGCTGACCGAGATCATGGGTGGCCAGCAGGGACTGAACGACAAGCTCGACAACCTGTTCAACGCCGACCCCAACGGGGGCGAAGCACATCAGGACATGACCGGTTACATCGGGCAGTACATTCATGGCAACGAGCCCTCACACCACGTCATCTATCTCTACAATCGCACCGCCCAGCCCTGGAAAGCGCAGGAGTACCTCGACCGGGTCTATAAGGAGTTCTACAAAACCACCCCGGATGGCCTGATCGGCAATGAAGACGTCGGCCAGATGTCGGCCTGGTACATCATGAGTGCCATGGGCTTCTATCAAATCTCCCCGGGCGACCCGACCTACACCATCGGTCGTCCCATCTTTGACAAGGTCACCATCAACCTGCCCGACGGTCAGTTCAACGTGGTAGCGCAGAACAACAGCCCGGACAACCTCTATGTCAAAGAGGTCACCATCAATGGCAAGCCACTCAACCAGTACAACACCTTCGCCCACAGCGAGATCCGTCCCGGTGGTGAGCTGCGTTTTGTGATGACCAACCAGCAACCGACCCCGTAACTCTACAAGCGGCAAGCCACCCGGCTTGCCGCTTTTTCATCTCCGGAATTTGAGGAACAACAATGTTCAAACCCCACAAGCTGGCCATCATGGTGACAGCCCTGCTTGGCCTCTATGGCTGCAACACAAATGATGAGACTACTGACAATGGCCGCCCCGATAATGCCCTGCAGGTGCTGCAATATGTCGATCCGCTGATCGGCACCGATGGGCTGGGCAATGTCAATCCGGCCCCTGTCATGCCGGAAGGGATGATCCAGCCGGGCCCGGACAACTGGAATCCGGCCAACTGGAATGGCAAGGGATCCCCTTCCGACTATCACCACCATCTGGCCAAGCTTTCCGGCTTCAGCAGCACCCATATCTCGGGGGCAGGCAAGGGGGATCTCAATGATTTCGCCTTCTTGCCCTTCACCGGCAACAATACCGACCCGGTCACCATCAACAAGCCTGGCGAACTGTCGGAGGTGGGCTATTACAAAGCGGATCTGGTGGAGACCGGCATCAAGGCCGAACTCACTGCCACCCAGCGGGTCGCCTTCCACCGTTACAGCTATCCGGCGGGTGAAGATCGCAAAGTCCAGCTTGATCTGCAGCACGAGCTGCTGGAGCAGTATGGCAACCACTCCCGCAATATTTACTTCAAGCGGGTGAGCGACAACGCAATTGCCGGAGCCAGAACCAGCAACGAGTGGGGGCAGTGGCAGACGGTCTTTTTCTACGCCGAGTTTTCCGAGCCGTTTGTGGATCAGATCCTCTATGTCGATGGCAAATTGAGCAACGACACCGAGGTGGGGTTGGCCGATTACATCGGGTATGGCGAAACCAGACCCCGGGTACGGGATGTGGTGACCCAGCTCAACTTTGCCAAAGGGGAACGGCCCATCACCATGAAGATGGCCATCTCGGGCACCGGCATTGAGGGGGCCATGGCCAACCTGCGCGCCGATGAACATGACTACCGCTTCGATCAGGTGGTGCAGGAGAACAAGCAGGCATGGGCGAAAGTGCTCAATAAGTTCACCCTGGAGGGTGGCAGCGATGCCGACAAGACGATGTTTTATACCTCGCTCTATCGCACCTACATCGCCCCCTTCGTCTATCAGGATGTGGATGGTCAATATCGCGGAATGGATGGCAAGGTGCATCAGGCCAAGCCGGGCTTTACCAACTATTCGGTCTACTCCATGTGGGACACCTTCCGCGCCGCTCACCCATTGAAGACCATCATCGAAAAAGAGCGATCCATCGACTATGTGCACGATCTGCTCAACAAATATAAAACCGGCGGCATCATGCCCAAATGGGAGCTGCACTCCGACTATACCGGCGAGATGGTCGGCTACCCGGCGGTCTCCATCATCGCCGACGTCATCGTCAAATACCCGGATGCATTCACACAGGAAGAGATAAAGCTGGCGCTGCAGGCGGCCAATGTCTCCGCCAACTTTGACCTCGCGCTGACCAAAAGCTGGGTGCCCTATCAGGATCCCTGGAACGGCGACAAGCGCTTCACCGTGATGACCCGTCACGGCCAGTATGCCGAGCAGCACGGCTATGTCCCCGCCAACGTCAAACTCAAGCCGGAAGAGGGCGGCATGGCCCAGGACAAGTACGATGAGCTGGTCAACGAATCCGTCTCGTACGGTGTCGAGAATGCTTACTATGACTGGTGCATCGCCCAGCTGGCCCGACTGGCTGGCGACAAATCCGCGGAGAACCGCTATCTGGCCCGGGCGACTACCTGGCGCGCCTATTTTGACTACAACCCGGCGCAATATGGCAACTATGGCGCGACCGGCTTTATGCGCCCCAAAAATTACGATGGCAGCTGGGTCAACAATTACCCCTCCTGCGCCATCGATAAAAACGGCAATCCCGTTACACCACCACAAAACTGTGACACCAACGACAGCAGCCGTTATGACATCTTCTGGCCCTATCGGGCCGAGCACAGGGGACAGGACTTTACCGAAGGCAACACCTGGCAGTGGAGCTGGTTTGTTCCCCACGATATCGAGGGGCTCAAAGAGGTGATGGGGGGCGAGGAGGGATTCCGGAAGAATCTGGATGCCCTCTTCACCGCCAACTCCAACGCTGATACCTCGCAAGGGGATATGACCGGCTATATCGGGCAGTTCGTGATGGGGAACGAACCGGATCACCATGTTCCCTACCTCTATAACTGGACCAAGGAGCCGTGGAAAACCCAGGAGTATGTGGATCAGGCGGTGCGCAGCTTCTTCCACCCGACCACCACAGGGCTGATTGGCAATGAGGATGTGGGGCAAATGTCCGCCTGGTACATCATGAGTGCGCTGGGCTTCTATCAGGTCACGCCGGGGCTCCCGGTCTACACCATAGGTCGGCCACTGTTTGACAAGGTGACGATGGATATTGATGGCGGGAAATTCACCGTGCTCGCCGAAAACAATGGCCCCCAAAATATCTATGTGGAATCGGTCACCATCAATGGCAAACCGTTGGGGGAAAACCTGACATTCAACCACAGCGATATTCATGCCGGTGGTGAACTGAGATTTATCATGACGGCACAGAAACCGACCGCGTCAAATAATAAATAACCATCATTCATTGCCAATATATGTTCAGGCCCAAAGCTTCCTTTGGGCCTCTTTTTTGTTCACTAACAAAAATGTTCAAAAATATACCGCACGCAATTACATGATACCCGGATCACAAACAGCGCGCCTTGCCACAAAAGTCTAGTGAATGACACTTTTTTACTCTGTCGATGAAACAGATGGCATGGGAATAATAGTGCTCGCCGGGATCAATGCCATCGAGCACCAATATTGCTCAGGGATCGCTCCGGTCTCATAAAAATAGATCATGACTGCTCACCCTCTACCCGATGGAGCCGCTCAATATGTTCAAGAAAAATATTCTGGCCATTGCCCTGACCAGCACGGTAGCCATGTTATCCGGCTGCGATTCAGATAACAGCAGCGACAATAACGACGATCAAAAGCCAACGCCAACCAATGTGTTGCAATATGTGAACCCATTCGTTGGCACTGGCTTTAACGGTCACACCTTTCCCGGCCCTGTGGTACCGGAGGGCATGGTGCAACTCTCGCCGGATACCGAGTTGATCGGCTGGCACTCCTCCTCCGGCTATCACTTTGACAAAGATACCCTGTTCGGATTTTCCCACACCCACCTCTCAGGCACCGGCATGGGGGGGCTGGGGGATATTCTGTTCCTGCCCTTTACCGAAGATAAATCCAAATACATCGAGCAAAGCGATGATTACCGCAAAGCCATCTCGGTCAAAATGGACAAAAAATCCGAGCAGGCCGAGCCTGGCTACTATGCGGTGCGCATCGCCGAGAATGGCATCAAGGCCGAGCTGACCGCCTCCGAGCGGGTGGGCTTTCACCGCTACACCTATCCGCAGGGGCAACCCCAACGGCTGAAGATCGATTTGAACTCGATCCTCAACAGCGACTGGGGATCGAGTTCGCTGCGCAACAAACTCACCGTCAGCGAAGATGGCTACACCATCACCGGCGAGCGAGATGCGACTCACTTCTCCGGCTGGGCGAAAAACCAGAAGATCTTCTTCCACGCGACCTTCGACAAGAAGATCAAAGAGGTCTACATCCTCGCTGGTGGTGTACCGGTAGAGGGCTTGAGCGCCGAGCACAAGGCCAAATCCAAAGCGGATGTCACCGCTTACGTCGAATTTGAAGAGGGCGGCTCAGCCCAACTGAACGCCAAAGTTGCCCTATCGGCGGTCGATGCCACCGGCGCATGGAACAACTACCAGGCCGAAGGGGATGTTTCGTTTGACGAGGCCCGCGCCAACGCCCGCGAGAAGTGGGCCAACGCCCTCAATTTCACCATCGAGGGGGGCAGCAAGGAGCAAAACGAGATCTTCTACACCGCCCTCTACCACACCAAGATCGCCCCCATCGTCCATCAGGATGTGGATGGCAACTACCGCGGCATGGGCAAAGGGGCGCAGGCCAAGGGGGAAGGCAGCTACTCCATCCACTATGGCCAGGCAAGCGAAGATCAGCCCAACTTCTCGGTCTACTCACTGTGGGACACCCAGCGAGCGCTGCACCCGCTCAAAACCATCACCGAACCCACCCGCGCCGTGCAGTATGCCAAGAACCTGATCCAGAAGTATCTGGAGAGCGGCCTGCTGCCCAAGTGGGAGCATCTGGGGGATGAGACAGGCACCATGGTGGGCTATCCGGCTGTAGTGGTGATTGCCGACGCCATCACCAAATACCCCGATGCCTTCACTGCGCAGGAGAAAAATCTGGCGCTCACGGCCGCCATCGACTCCTCCACCTATACCAACTACCCCATGCTGGCGACCGAGTGGGACAAGGCGGTGCTGGACAAGACCCTGACCAACCACATCGATTACATCGAAAAGAACGGCTTTGCCCCGGCAGTGCAGCGGATCGACGGTCAGCCCGTCTTCGCTGACTACACCCTCGAGTCGGTCTCCTACGGTCTGGAGAACGCCTTCTATGACTGGGCCATCGCCCGGATCGCCAAGGCGGCCGGCAACCCGGCGGCCGAAGCGCGCTATCTGGCCCGTTCTAACGGCTATCAGCGCTACTTCGACCACAATGCGGCCGAATACGCCCAGTACGGGGTGACCGGTTTCATGCGTCCGGTGATGATCGATGGCGCCTTCATGACGCCGTTTGATCCCTATGGCACCGAACATGAGACCGGCAACTATACCGAGGGCAACGCCTGGCAGTGGACCTGGTTTGTGCCCCATGACATCAAGGGTCTGAAAACCGCGATGGGCGGAGAAGAGGCCTTCAAGCAGAATCTGGACGCCACCTTTGCCGCCGAGAGTCAGGGGTCGGAGACCGCTGACATGACCGGGATGATGGGTCAGGTGGCCTTCGGCAATGAACCCTCCCACCATATTCCCTACCTCTACAACTGGACATCGGAGCCCTGGAAAACTCAGGAGACGGTCGACTACATCCTCGACACCATGTACTCGAACACCCCGGCAGGCATCATAGGCAACGAGGATGTGGGCTCCATGTCTGCCTGGTATGTGATGTCAGCACTTGGCTTCTATCAGGTGAATGCGGCAGACCCCGTTTACACTATTGGCCGCCCGCTATTTGCCAAAGCGACCATCCCGGTCAAGGGGGGAACCTTCACCATCATCGCCGATAACAACAGCGCCAAGAACCGCTATGTCCAGTCGGTCACCATCAATGGCAAACCGCTCAAGGATGGTCTCTTCTTCGAGCACAAGGAGTTTGTACCGGGGGGCAACCTCCACTTCGTGATGGGCGATACCCCGCCACAAAAGTAACGATCGATAGCATTGAAGTGACATTCAGCACGCAATCCGAAAATGTCACTTTGTGATACCCGACGGCCCACGCCAGATGGATTGATAAAATCCAATCAGCGCTGGGCCATTTTATTTTCCAGTGGGAAACCCAGGTTCAGCCATTAACCCGTTTTTCTCAAATATGCCTTAAATCGGGCAATAAACCGCAAAAAATGGCTGTAAATCCCATTACAAGGGTTTTTCTGTCATACCTTGACCGCTGTCACATCCTGCCATTAATTAAACAAAAACCACTATTGAGTTAAAGATCAACACTTTGCGAGCTGGATCACACCAGCAAAACCATGCAACAAAAATCCAGTTATTGCTACATTCATCGCCTGTCCAACCCTACCCGTGAGGGCAATAATGAGCCCAATTCGCAACGCATGACTTAGCCCTTACAGGGAAGGAGAGTGAGATGTTACCCACCATGACCAACGGCAGACTCATCTGCCTGGAGTTGAAGGCCACCAGCAAGGAGGCTCTGTTCGACGAGATGGCACAGATGCTGGCGCGCGATGGCGCCGTGTCTGATCAACAGCAATTCGTCAAGGATATCTGGGCCCGCGAGCAGCTGGACTGCACCGGCTTCGAGCAGGGTGTCGCCCTGCCCCACGCCAAGAGCAAGGCGGTCAGCCGTCCGGCCATAGCCATCGGTGTCAGCCGTCAGGGTATCGAGTACGGCGCCGAAGATGGCAAACCGACCCAGCTTATCTTCATGATCGCCTCCCCGGATGGCGGCGCCAACCACCACATCGAAGTGCTGGCCGAGCTCTCCACCCGTCTGCTGGAACCGGGCTTTATCGAGCAGATGAAAGCCGCCACCACCGTCGAGCAAGCGCTGACCCTGCTCAAGCAAGGCCCGAAAGTGCAAAAACCGGCCCCAGCCGCCAAACCGGCTGCCACTGCACCGGCTGAACCCGAAGAGCGCACCTTCAAGGATCGCCTCAATACCATGAAGCAGCACCTGCTGTTTGGTACTTCCCACATGATCCCCTTCATCGTGGCGGGCGGTGTGCTGCTGTCACTGTCGGTGATGATGAGCGGCAAGGGCGCCGTGCCGGAAGCGGGCTTCCTCAAAGACATGGCAACCATGGGGATCGCCGGTCTGACCCTGTTTACCGCCGTGCTGGGTGGCTATATCGCCTACTCGCTGGCTGACAAGCCGGGCCTGGCCCCGGGCATGATCGGCTCCTGGATTGCCGTTCAGCACTATCAAACCGGTTTCCTCGGCGCCATTCTGGTGGGCTTTATCGCCGGTTTCGTGGTCAATCAGCTCAAACGGATCAAGCTGCCTGACTCCATGACCTCCCTCGGTTCCATCTTCATCTATCCGCTGATCGGTACCTTTCTGGTGTGCGGCATCGTGATGTGGGGGATCGGTGCCCCGATCGCCGCCATGATGGAAGGGATGAACCACTGGCTCTCCAGCATGGCGGGCTCAGGTAAAGTGATGCTGGGTGCCATTCTGGGTGGTATGACCGCCTTCGATATGGGCGGCCCGGTCAACAAGGTTGCTACCCTGTTTGCCCAGACTCAGGTCAACACCCAGCCCTGGCTGATGGGCGGCGTCGGCATCGCCATCTGTGTGCCGCCGCTGGGTATGGCGCTGGCGACCTTCATGTCTCCGAAGCGTTACAAGAAAGAGGAGCGTGAATCCGGCAAAGCGGCCGCCATCATGGGCATGATCGGTATCAGCGAAGGTGCAATCCCGTTTGCCGCCGCGGACCCCATGCGTGTCATCCCAGCCATCGTCGCAGGCGGTATCGTCGGCAACATCACCGGCTTTATGATGCACAGTATCAACCACGCCCCTTGGGGTGGCTGGATTGTCCTGCCGGTTGTTGAAGGCAAGATGGGCTACATCTTGGGTACCATCCTCGGCGCCCTGACCACCGCCATCATCGTCAACCTGCTGAAGAAGCCGGTGAGCGAAGAAGATGACGTCACTACCACCCAAACCAGCTTCGAAGTCATTGAAGCGGAAGGAGAAGCAGACGTACTGGCCATCACTGCCTGCCCGTCTGGCGTGGCCCACACCTTCCTCGCCGCCAAGAGCCTGCAGAAGGCCGCCGCCAAGCAGGGGATCAAGATCAAGGTCGAGACCCAGGGCGCCAACGGCATCATCAACCGCATCACCGCCAAGGATGTCGCCAACGCCCGCTGCGTCATCTTCGCCCACGATGTGGCCATCAAGAACCGCGAGCGCTTCACCAATATCGAGGTCATCGATGTGAAAACCAAAGAGGCGATCCACAATCCGGAAGCACTGCTGGCCCGCACGCTGGGCAACAAGGCAAACGCCGCCTGATAACCGTCAGACTCCACCTATAACAAGGGGCCCATCACTGGCCCCTTTTCGTTACCTGCTAAGCAACCGCATATCATCCCACCGACCAAGCCACTGATTTAAAACATATTAACCAGTCACATCACGGATCTTGGCGAGCCGTCACAGAACTGTGACGTGTAAAAAAACAGCAATTGAAGCGCTAGTCAGATCTCATGTCAAATGGCTCCGCCTACTAAACTGGATCATCACAAAAATGATAAAAATCAATAAATTGGTTCTGGCTGTTACCCTCACCCTCACGACTACCCCCTTGCTGGCAGCCCACTGGACGTGTGGCGACCACGTGCGCTTTGGTCTGCCCTCCGAATCGGATCAGAAGCTCTGCCGTGAAGGGTATGCGGTCGGCTACAACTACGACTACAAGGTGGCGGACTGGGTCTCCTACCGGATGACCGCCCAGAGCGCACAGGGCACAGTGCCGCGCAAGGATGCCTTCGCCGAGGACAGGGAGATCCCGGTTGCCTACCGCGCCACCCTCTCCGACTACAAGGGCTCGGGCTACGACCGTGGCCATCAGGCCCCGGCGGGGGACATGAAATCGAACAAGAACACCATGAAAGAGAGCTTCCTGCTGAGCAACATGACACCGCAGATCGGGGTGCTCAACCAGAAGGCGTGGCGCGTGCTGGAGGACAAGGTGAACAAGTGGGCGGTCTCCCGCAAGGATGTGCAGGTGATCACCGGCCCCATCTTTACCGGCTCTGAAGAGTCCATCGGTCAGGGTGTGGCGATCCCGAGCGCCTACTACAAGATCGTGATGGACCCGGCCAGACTGCAGGCCATCGCCTTTATCATGCCGCAGCAAGAGGTGCCCATCAGCCAGATCGCCGACTACCGGGTCTCGGTACGTGAGGTGGAGGAGCAGACCCAGCTCAACTTCTTCAGCGATATGCCCGAAGAGCAGCAAGAGACGCTGGAAGCCCGCATCTCCCCGATGTGGAACTGACTGCGAACACTCGCCAACAGATGGATTGACACCCCATCTCTCTTGCATCGCGATAGAGGGAGGGGCCAACGCCCCTCCCAGCAGGGGGAGTCACGCTCCCCCTGTCCCTTTTCAGATGGCAGCTGACCCGTTGCGGCCACTTTTGCGGCCACAGGAGTGGCATCACCCGACGACCCGCCCCGACTCACAGTTTGCCGCACCGTTAACTGGTATATTGCCCTCTCTTTGGCACTAACAGACTGAATTGACGCACATTTGCCTTATCCCATCGGCCCACACGCTGGCGCACCACGGTGCAATTCAGCCCGACAGAGGACCTTTTGATGAAACAGACCCTTCTTGCCCTCACCCTCGGCGGCCTGCTGGCGCTCTCGCCCCTCGCCCTGCAAGCGGCCGAGAGCTCGATGCAGATGGAGCATGACCTCAATACCCTGGTCAGCAAGCGCCAGGCGGTGGACATGCTGCTCGGCGAAGCACTGCAGATCTACAAGTCGCCAGCCAAGATCTCCCACGCCGGTTTTACCGCCAAGATGCCGAGCAATATGGAGCTGGTGACCGAGCGGCTGCTGGCCGCCTACCAGCTTGAACCCTACCGCACCGACCTGCTCATCTCGGCAGCCAACGTCCAGATCTACAACGGCAACCTGAGCCGCGCCATCACCTTGCTGGAGCAGGCGCAGGCCGTCGCCCCCGATGATCTCGACATCAACAGCTATCTCGCCATCTGGCAGCTGGTGAAGGGTAACAAGGAGGCCTCCCGCAGCTATCTGGCGAAAGTGGCTGATCGCAACAGTGGCCGCGCCGCCGATCTGGAGGAGATCATCGCCCGGGTGCAGCGGATCACCGCCGCCCCGCTGCAGACCGAACTGACCGGGGATCAGGTCAAGGCCAGCAGGGAGGGCAAACGCGCCATCGTCACCCTGGGCTACGCCCTCAATCCCGACGGCAGCATGGACAAGATCCTGCTGGGCCGTCTGCAAACCACTCTGGCGCTGGCCAAGGCCGACCCGGAAGCGCTGATCATCCTGACTGGCGGCATGCCCCAGAACCGCCAGACCGAGGGCAAGCTGATGGCCGACTGGCTGGCCAACCACGGCATCGCTCGCAGCCGCCTGATTGAAGAGAACTACGCCACCAGCACGGTGGATAACGCCCTCTACAGCGCCTATGCCCTCGCCCGCCACCAGATTGACTATGCGGTGCTGGTGAGCTCCGCCAGCCATGTACGCCGCGGTCAGACGGTGCTGGAAATCGCCTGCGACCAGATTGGCCCGGCCAACATCAAGGTGGCGAGCGTCAGCTACCCCGACAAACCCCTCGAGGAGCTGGCCACCCCGAGCGAGAGCGAGCTGCTCGGCATCTACCGCGACGCCCTGCGCACCTACGGCATGTGGAGCTACCGCTCCGCCCCGCTGATCGAGCGTTGATCGGCCATCAACACGAAAAAGAGAGGGAGGCGCGATGCCTCCCTCTCTTTTTATTGACCGATGGTTGGCCAAGCCGCGCCCGTTAGCTGACGATAAAGCCCTGCGAGGGGGCCGCTTTGGGATCATCACCGAAGCGGTTTGGCCCCTGCTGGCCGTTGCAAACCATAAAGTAGATAAGCACCAGGGTGCCGATAATTGGGATAAGCCCGAGCAGCAGCCACCAAGCGCTGCGGTCGGTATCGTGCAGACGACGGGCCGCCACCGCCAGCGATGGCAGCAGCACCGCCAGCGAATAGATGGAGCTGATCAACTCATTGTCGCCGCCAATCAGCTTGTCCACCATGCCGAGCAACAGCATGACGATGACGTTGCACAGCACGAACATCCAGTATTCGGTGCGACGGGCCCGCCCGCTGAATACCGCATATTGCTTGAGGACCGAGATATACCAGTTCATTGCGCCTCCAGACTGTTTTCAAAAACAAGTAGTTGCAGATCCGAACCGAGCTTAGCGCGATCAGTGTCCGGCGTCGATCACCAGCAGCTCCAGATCCTGGCGACTGACCCGCTTGCTGTCCACCTTCACATAGAGCGAACGTTCCTTCCGTGCCAGCAGTACATCGTTCACCCCGTCGCAGGCTCGGAGTTTCTGCTCCAGTGCAGGGCTCGCCTCCACCCCTTCCGGTAACAGGATGCGCAGACTGCTCACATAGGGGGGCTCCTGCATGGTGAGGCTGACCCCGAGCCAGACAAGGGCCAGCGCAGAGCAGCCGCCAAACACCAGGGCGCCACCACCCAGACTGTAGAGCAGGCCCCCCAGGCTGCCACCGATAGCCACTCCGATAAACTGGCTGGTGGAGTAGATCCCCATGGCCGTACCCTTGTAACCCGGTGGCGACTCCTTGCTGATCAGGGATGGCAGCAACGCCTCCATCACGTTGAAGCCGATGAAGAAGAGCTGCAGGCCGGCGAGCAGGCCCCACAGCTGCAGGCCAGCCTGCCACAGCACCACTTCGGCGCTGAGCATCACCAGCACGCAGATCTGGAACACCAACTTCATCTTTCTGCGCGTCTCGGCATAGATGATGAAGGGTACAACGCTGACGAAGGCAATCAGCATGGTGACCAGATAAGCCTGCCACTGGCTGTCCCGAGGCAGACCCGCTTGCTCCAGCAGCGGCGGCAACGCCACGAAGCTCGACATCAACAGGGTATGCACGCACAAAATGCCGAGATTGAGTTTGAGCAGGCGCGGATTGGTCAGCACAGTGCGCATCCCGCCCCTGACCATGCCGGACTCGCGATTGAGCAGATGAGTTGTCGGTGTCGGCACCAGCCAGAGGGTGACGGCAATGCCCCCCAGCGCCAGCAGGGCGATGAGCCAGAACAGGCCGGAGAGTCCCAGCGCATGAGTGATGAGGGGGCCGGTCACCATGGCGATGGCGAAGGTGATGCCAAAGCTCACCCCGATGAAGGCCATCGCCTTGGTGCGGTTCTGCTCGCGGGTGAGATCCGACAAGAGCGCCATCACGGCGGCCGAGATGGCGCCGCTGCCCTGCAGGGCGCGGCCGGCGATGACGCCCCAGATGGAGTGGGTCAGCGCCGCGATCACGCTGCCGAGGGCAAACATCAGCAGGCCGCCGACGATGAGGGGCTTGCGGCCCACCTTGTCGGAGAGCAGACCGAACGGGATCTGGAACAGCGCCTGGGTCATGCCGTAGATGCCGATGGCCAGGCCGATGAGCGCCTCGGAGGCCCCCGCCAGCGACATGCCGTAGGTGGTCAGCACCGGCAGCACCATAAACATGCCGAGCATGCGCAACGAGAAGACGGAGCCGAGCGCCCAGGTGGCACGGCGCTCGCCCCTCGTCATGGTGAAATCATTCATGATGGCCTCGATAGGTCAGGGAAAAGGAAGACTCAAGGGGTGGCCGACACGCGCCATGCCACACCCGACAGAGGGGAAAAGTACCCGATGGGCGGCCCCATAATAACAGAGCCGGGGAGGTTCCCGGCTCTGGATCTCATGCAATCGGAAGCAACGCACACTATCGGAGCAACATGCTCACCAGCGCCACAGGCTCGGCCTCTGGCTGGAAGTCTACCGACATCATGACACTCAGACAGGTAATGGTGACGATGGAAAACATAAACAGCTTGCGCGCCCAGAGAACATCATCAACCAGCTGTTTGTAACCCGACAGCGCCATCCCCAGCCACCAGACACTCACCGCAGTGGCCACCACCAGATACTTGTAGCCGGCGTAACCGCCGAGGAACAGCATCAGGGTCGGCACCATAAAGGCCAGGATGTAGAGGGTAATGTGGTGCTTGGCCACCGAAATTCCCTTCACCACCGGCAACACCGGAATGTTGGCCGCCTGATAATCCTTGAAGCGGAAAATGGCGATCGCATAGGAGTGCGGCATCTGCCACAGGCTGAAGATCGCCAGCAGGATCAAGGCCCCCGAGTCGAACTGGCCGCTCACCGCACAGTAGCCGATGACCGGCGGCGCGGCGCCGGAGAGGCTGCCCACCAGGGTGCCGTAGACCGAGTGACGCTTCATGTAGAGGCTGTAGACCCCCACATAGACAATGAAGCCCAGCACCGCCAGCAGAGCAGCCAACGGATTGGCCGCCCAATAGAGCAGTGCAATGCCCGCCATGCCAAGCGCGGTGGCGTACCAGAGCGATACGCCGGGGGCGATCAGCCCCTTCACCAGAGCACGGTTCTTAGTGCGCTCCATGATGCAGTCGATATCCCGGTCGATGTAGTTGTTGAACACGCAACCGGAGGCCACCACCAGCGAAACACCCACCATGGTCAGCATGAACAGGGGCAGGTCCAGGCTTCCTTTTGAAGCCAGCAGAAATCCCCCGATCACCGAGATGAGGTTGCCGAAGATGATGCCCGGCTTGGTCACTTGCAGGTATTGCTTCATCATTGCCAGCCTGCTCAGTGGACCATCATGTTGATGTTGAGGTTGTACATGATCCACAGGGAACCCACGACCACGATGGCAATGATGAGCACGGTAAAGACCAGTGCCACCAGGTTCCAGCGCTCCTCGGACGAGGTGTTCATGTGCAGGAAGTAGACCAGATGGACAAAGATCTGCACCACCGCCATGCCAACCACGGTGGCCAGCACGGTGGTGTGGGAGGCGGAGCCGTCTATCACCATCCAGAACGGTACGGCAGTCAGGATCAGTGACAGCACGAAGCCGATCAGGTAGCTCTTGGCGCTGCCGTGGCTGGCGCCGTGATTATCAACGGAATGACTCATTTACATTGCCCCCATCAGATAGACCACGGTAAAGACGCAGATCCACACCACGTCGAGGAAGTGCCAGAACAGGCTCAGGCACATCAGGCGGGAGCGGTTGCGATCGGTCAGCCCCTTCTTGGCCACCAGCACCATCATCACGATGATCCAGATAAGGCCGCTGGTGACGTGGATACCGTGGGTACCGACCAGGGTGAAGAAGGCGGAGAGGAAGGCGCTGCGATCCGGGCCGTAACCTTCTGCGATCAGGTGATGGAACTCGTAGATCTCCATCGCGATAAAACCGGCACCCAGCACAAAGGTCACCAGCAACCAGCCATTGACGGTAGACATCCGGTTCTTGTTCATCGCCAACATGGCAAAACCGAAGGTGATGGAGCTCAACAGCAGCAGCATGGTTTCGGCAAATACGAACGGCAGTTCGAAGATATCCTTGCCGCTCGGACCGCCGGCAGTGCCGTTGACCAGGACCGCATAGGTTGCAAACAGACATGCAAACAGAATGCAGTCACTCATCAGGTAGATCCAGAAACCAAACACCTTGTTGGCACCGGCATCATGGTGCTCATGGTCATGGGCACTCTCGTGAGTGTGATGTAGAACGTCGGTCGCCATAGCGTCACGCCCCCTTGTTAATGTTGGCAAAATGCTGACCTTCGGGTGCCCATACCCTCCGGGCACCGTAAACGTGGATGTGATATGAAACGCCAGTGGTCATAGCACTAAGCCCCCTTGTTGATGTTGGCAAAATGCTGATCTTCGATGCGCGTGATCTCGTCAACCTGGACGTAGTAGTCCACGTCATCGTTGAAGCTGTGGATGATCCAACTGCCAATCATGGCGGCAAAGGCAAGGATGGCCATCCACCAGATATGCCAGATCATGGCAAAGCCAAAGATGGCGCTGAAGCCCGCGATGATCACCCCTGCCCCGGTGTTCTTGGGCATGTGGATCGGCGCATACTGCTTGGGCTGCTGATAGGCTGAACCGTTTTGCTTGGCATCCCAGAAGGCATCCAGACCGGTGATCTTCGGCTCGATGGCGAAGTTGTAGAAGGGCGGCGGTGAAGAAGTCGCCCACTCCAGCGTCCGGCCACCCCAGGGGTCACCACTCACATCACGGTTCTGCTCGCGGTCACGGATGCTGACCACCAGCTGGATCACCTGGCACAAGACACCAAGGGCAATCAGGCCGGCACCACATGCTGCTACCACCAGCCAGGGGTGGAAGGCCGGATCCAGCTGTTGGCTGATGCGGCGGGTCATCCCCATGAAGCCCAGTACGTAAAGCGGCATGAAGGCAACAAAGAAGCCGATAATCCAGCACCAGAAAGCACGCTTGCCCCAGGTTTCGTTCAGGGTGAAGCCGAACGCCTTGGGGAACCAGTAGGTGATACCGGCAAAGCAGCCAAATACCACGGCACCAATGATGACGTTATGGAAGTGAGCGATGAGGAACAGGCTGTTGTGCAACACGAAGTTGGCCGCCGGCACCGAGAGCAGTACCCCTGTCATGCCACCTATGGTGAAGGTGATGATGAAACCGACGGTCCACAGCATGGGTGAGGTGAACTCGATGCGACCACGGTACATGGTGAACAACCAGTTGAAGATCTTCACCCCGGTCGGGATGGAGATGATCATGGTGGTAATGCCGAAGAAGGCATTCACGTTTGCGCCCGAGCCCATGGTGAAGAAGTGGTGCAACCAGACAATGAAGGAGAGCACGGTAATGGCAATGGTCGCCCATACCAGCGAGGTGTAGCCGAACAACCGCTTCTTGCTGAAGGTGGCCACTACTTCGGAGAAGATCCCGAATACCGGCAACACCAGGATATAAACCTCGGGGTGGCCCCAGGCCCAGATCAGGTTGATGTACATCATCATGTTGCCACCCATGTCATTGGTAAAGAAATGGGTACCCAGATAGCGGTCTGCGGTGAGCAGGGCGATGGTAACGGTCAGGATCGGGAAGGAGGCGATGATCAGCACGTTGGAGCACAAAGCCGTCCAGGTGAACACCGGCAGACGCATCATGGTCATGCCAGGAGCGCGCATCTTGATGATGGTGGCGAAGAAGTTGACGCCAGTCAGCAAGGTGCCCAGACCCGATATCTGCAGACTCCAGATCCAGTAATCAACCCCGACCCCCGGGCTGTACTCCAGCCCAGAGAGGGGCGGATAGGCCAGCCAGCCGGTCTGGGCGAATTCACCGACCCCGAGGGAGATGTTGATCAACACCACGGCAGCGGCGGTGAACCAGAAGCTGATGTTGTTGAGGAAGGGAAAAGCCACATCACGGGCACCGATCTGGAGCGGCACGACGATATTCATCAGACCGATCACCAGTGGCATCGCCACGAAGAAGATCATGATGACCCCGTGGGCGGTGAAGATCTGGTCGTAGTGATGCGGCGGTAAAATGCCGTCACCACCAGCCGAAGCCATCACCTGCTGGGTACGCATCATCACAGCGTCGGCGAAGCCGCGCAGCATCATGACCATACCCAGGATCAGATACATGACCCCAAGACGCTTGTGGTCGACCGAGGTAAGCCACTCTTTCCACAGATATTGCCACTTGCCGAAATAGGTGATCAGGCCGGCAACGGCCAGCCCCCCCAAAATGATACCGGCTACCGTCACCATGATGATGGGTTCATGGAACGGAATGGCATCGAGTGTTAATTTTCCAAACATCGGTTATTCCTCGGATCCTGCTTGCACAGCCTTGTTATCCAACGGCGCGTTCATATGTCCGGCATGCTCCTTCTGCCCGTCATGCGCCATAGCGGCATGGTCCATCTGCATATGTGCCATGTCATCGTGATTCATGGCGGCGCCATGCTCTGAGGGGGCTTTATGGGTCATCCCCTTGTGCTCGCCATGCCCCATGTCACCCATAAACTTGTTGATCAGCTTGACGAAAAGGGCCGGATCGGCACTTGAGAAATACTCTACCGGGTGGTTTTCGCTCTTCTTGGCCAGCGCATTGAACTCATCCATGGTGATCAGCATCTTGGGAGAGGCCTTGACTTTGGCAACCCAGGCATCAAAACCGGCCTGATCCTGCGTAGCAATCGCCTTGAACTTCATGCCCGAGAAACCGGCTCCGCTATAACTGCTGGAGATACCGTCATACGCGCCTGCTTCATTGGCAATGAGATGCAACTTGGTCTGCATACCGGCCATGGCATAAATTTGCCCGCCCAGCTTGGGAATGAAGAAGGAGTTCATGACAGTGTCTGAAGTCACCCGGAAATTGACGGGGGTATTGACCGGGAATGCTAATTCATTGACCGAGGCAATCCCTAATTCTGGGTAGACAAACAGCCATTTCCAGTCGAGGGAAATAACATCAATCTGGATCGGCTTCACCGTGGACTCCAGCGGCTTGTAGGGATCCAGTTCGTGGGAAGTTTTCCAGGTAATGGTTGCCAGAATGACGATGATAATAACTGGTACGGTCCAGACAACCGCCTCAATTTTATTGGAGTGAGACCAATCCGGAGTATATTTGGCATTGGTATTTGATGCCCGGTATTTACGAGCAAAGACCACCGCCATAATAATCACAGGGATCACCACAATTAACATCAGCCCCAAGGCGGTTAATATCAGTGATTTCTGTTCCAGACCAATCTGCCCTTTGGGATTCATCAAGGCCATGTCGCAGCCGGTCAGCAAGCTGGCCGATGCGATCAACAGCAAAGCACCCAAGCCCCTCTTTAATTCAAAAGGTCTCATGCAGTGTCCTTATGGTCGCAAGGCTAAAGTTGTAAAAACGGGCAACATTGTGATCAGAACCGGAACATGTAAACAACATGGAAAATTAATCTTAAGATTGTGCCAAACTTGGCCTCAGCATGTGAAAAATGTTAATTTTGCATCCGTATCACTATTAATGGCGCCTTTTCCCATAATTAATCAATGACACTCTCTTCTCAATTTATAATTGGACAGGGAGCATTATCTCGCCAACTAACCTTACATAGCATATGGGTATATATGACGAAAAATTAATCCTCCAGCATGAATAATAAACACCTGTCGACTTTGATGATCTGCGACAATTTGAACTCATCATCATTTACGTAATTAAACGCGACGAACAGAACACAGCACGATATTTTTTAGCTGGATTGTTTTTTAACAATTCGAACCCAAACAGATATGTCACTCCATACTCGTTTGATCAATCTGTTTAATAAGTTATTATCAACCCATATAGACGCCATAAAAATATGGCGGTAGGTTGCGTCCTCTTGCTGCTGGCCAGCTACCCCACTCTGTACTTTTCCATTTTTCATACAGCAGGTATTGCCATGAGTATTACACGCAGAGATTTTCTCAACGGCGTTGCCATCACCATTGCGGCAGGCGTCGCCCCCATCAATCTGCTCAAGGCTGCCGAAGGCGGCAGCACGCTGGCGGATAAAACCCTGGCCTACCCGCCCGCCCTCACCGGCCTGCGCGGCAACCACCCGGGCTCTTTCGAACCGGCCCACAGCATCGCCCGTGACGGCAAGCAATATGATTTTGCCAATATTCCCCTTGAGGGGGAGTACGATCTGGTGATCGTCGGCGCCGGGATCAGCGGCCTGGCCGCCGCCTGCTTCTATCAGCAACTGCTCGGCGCGGATAAAAAGATCCTGCTGCTAGACAACCACGACGACTTTGGCGGCCACGCCAAGCGCAACGAGTTCACCACCTCCGATGGCCTGCGCCTGGGTTACGGTGGCAGTGAGTCCCTGCAATCACCGCGTTCGGTCTACAGCCCGGTGGCGCTCGGTCTGCTCAAGGCGCTGGAGGTCAACATCGACGAGCTGGCCGCCGGTTTCCAGCAGACCTTCTATCCGGATCTGGGGCTGAGCCGCGGCGTCTATTTCGACGAGAAGCACTTTGGCGTCAACAAGATAGTGAACGGGGATCCGGGCCACAACGTGGCGGACGATATCCCCCGCGATCGCCTGAACGGTCGTCCGCTGGCAGAGTTTATCGGTGACTTCCCCCTCGATGATGCCGACAAGGCCGCCCTGTTGGCCCTGCACGAAGCGAAGATAGACTACCTGAGCGGCATGACCCGCGAGCAGCAGGATGAGTGGGTGACTCGCAACAGCTACACCACCTTCCTGCGCGATAAAGTGGGCCTCAGCGAGCGGGCGATCAGTTACTTCCAGCAGCGCACCAACGACTTCCAGGCGGTCGGCATCGACGCCACCGCCTGCGCCGATGCGCGCCTCTGCGCCTTGCCGGGTTTCGACGGCCTCAATCTGACGCCGCTGGATGCCGAGGAGCAGGCGGAGCTGGACGATCCCTACATCTTCCACTTCCCCGATGGCAACGCCGGTCTCACCCGCCTGATGGTACGCAAGCTCATTCCGCAGGTGGCGCCGGGTCACACCATGCAGGATGTAGTGCTGGCCAAGTTTGACTACAGCAAGCTCGACCTGCCTGAGCACAAGGTGCAACTGCGCCTTGGCAGCACGGCGTTGCAGGCCAAAAACGTGCGCCTCGCCGACGGCAAGCTGGCGGTGGATGTCACCTACATCAAGGAGGGGAAACTGCATCGGGTGCGAGCCAAGCAGTCGATCATGGCGGGCTACAACATGATGATCCCCTACATGGTGCCCGAGATGCCGGAGCCCCAGAAGGAGGCGCTGCGCCAGAATGCCAAGGCGCCGCTGGTCTACACCAAGGTGGTGATCAAGAACTGGCAAGCCTTCGTCAAGCTGGGGGTACACGAGGTCTACTCCCCCGCCGCACCCTATAGCCGGGTCAAGCTCGACTATCCGGTCAGCATGGGTGGCTACGAGCATCCCAAGAGCCCGGATCAGCCGATGTGCCTGCACATGGTCTATGTGCCGACCCTGCCGGGCAGCGGCCTCTCGGCCCGCGAACAGTCCCGCAAGGGGCGCGCCATGATCCTCGGCATGCCGTTCGAGCAGCATGAGCAGATGATCCGCGAGCAGTTGCAGGGGATGCTGGGCAGCGCCGGTTTCAACCATGAGCAGGACATCCTCGCCATCACGGTCAACCGCTGGTCTCACGGTTACTCCTATGTCACCAACACCCTGTTTGATGACGAAGCGCAGTGCGAAAAATGGATTGAACTGGGTCGCCAGCCGATCGGCAACATCACCATCGCCAACTCGGATGCAGGCTGGAGCCCCTACGCCCACGCCGCCATCGACGAAGCGTGGCGCGCCGTCAACGAGCTGGTAGCCATGAGCAAGGGAGGTGCCCAATGAACCGCGCCCTGTCACTGACCGCCAGCGCCCTGCTGCTGGCCCTGCCCGCCCTTGCCGCCAACGCAGCCCCCGCCATGTCGGCAGGCGAATACGTGGCCAAGCTCGGCGATTGCGCTGCCTGTCACACCAGCGAAACCAGCAAGCCGCTGGCGGGCGGCAAAGGGTTCCCGACCCCCATCGGTACCGTATTTGCCACCAACATCACCCCGGACAAGACCCACGGTATCGGCAACTACAGCCTGCCGGAGTTCATCAAGGTGATGCGCGAAGGGGTGGCCCGCGACGGGCATCGCCTCTATCCGGCCATGCCCTACACCGCCTACGCCAAGATGAGCGATCAGGATCTCGAAGATCTCTATCACTATCTGATGAAGGAGGTGCAGCCGCTGGCCATTGCCAACAAGGAGAGCGACATCCCCTGGCCCCTCAACATGCGCTGGCCGCTGATGGGCTGGAACTGGGTCTACCACGATGACAGCCGCTTCACCCCGGTCGCAGGCAAGAGCGAAGAGTGGAACCGCGGCGCCTATCTGGTGCAGGGTGCCGGCCACTGCGGCAGCTGCCACACTCCGCGCGGGCTTGGCATGCAGGAGAAAGCGCTGACCGAGGCGGATCCCGTCTACCTGAGCGGGGCGGCGCTGGATGGCTGGTATGCCCCCGATATTCGCGGCAGCCGTTACAGCAAGCAGGCGCTGATCGACCTGCTGAAAACCGGCCGCAGCCAGCATGAAGCGGTCGCGGGCCCCATGGGGGAAGTGATCACTCACAGCAGTCAATATTTCAGCGACGCCGATCTGGCCAGCATCGCCACCTACCTCACCGATCTGAAAGATGAGCCGGTGGCGGAGAAAGGGGCCCGCGCCTACGCCAGTGCCAGCGGCAAGGCGGACTACGCCATGTACTGCTCCACCTGTCACGGGGTCAACGGCCAGGGCAATGACCACGTCATCCCTTCGCTGGTCAACAACCGCACCGTGCTGGCGAGCGATCCGTCGAGCCTGATCAATGTGCTGCTGCACGGGGCCGAGACCCCGGTCACCCGCGGTCATCTCGGCTACCACATGCCGGGCTATGGCTGGACCATGGATGATGAGCGGCTCGCCGAGCTGGTCAACACCCTGCGCGCCTCCTGGGGCAATGAAGGCACCGCCGTCAAGGCGGCGGCGGTCAAGACCCAGCGCGAGCTGCACGGCAAGGAGTAAGGGCTGCCAGCTCTCTCTTGGCCAAGTGCCATAAAAAACGGGCCTCCACTGGAGGCCCGTTTGCTATTGATGAACCAGGTTCCGGTGCTTATCCCTTGCGGGATTTGGGCCCCGGCAGTGGCGCCGTTGGCTGGCGGTAATCGCCATAGGGGAAGATATTGCGAAACCGCTGGGCCACTGGTTCGGGGATGGAGCGGGAGAAGATCAGCTTCACGCCATCGCCATCACGCTGCCCCACGATGCGACCGCGCACCGTGTCGTGGCGCAGGATCTGCTTGGCATGCTCAATAAAGGCGGGTGACACCTTGCCCTGCTTGACCACTACCTTGCCGGGGGCAAGGCGGATCTCGAACAGGGCGCCACGCCCCAGCTTCATCAACCACCAGATCAGCGCAATCGCCACTATCAAGGAAATCCAGGCCATCTTCATCCCTCCCAAGCTCTTGATATAAGGCAGTATAAGCGGCCGAGCGTTCCGATTGTTTGGCGCCGATCACAGCCCCCGCCTCAACGTAATAGCGCCTCTTTGCTCAGCAATCCTTGCCCCAGCCCACCAGCGTCTCGCGATAGAGCGCCAGCAAGGCTTCATCGCGCACCGCCACCCCGACCTGCTGCGGACGATAGGCTGCCCAGTCATCGTGGGAGTGGCGTTTGCCATCGAACTTTTGCAGGGTGTGGCCGATGGCCGGGCCGCTGGTGATAACCCGCACCGGCCCCTCGCGCAGGGTAAAGAGGGTCGGATCGATCACATAGGCGATGGCGGACGGGTCGTGAACGTGGCAACCGGAGAGCCCCAGCTTCTCGGAGTAGAAGCGCAGGTAGAAGCGGCTGACATCCCACAGGAAGCGGCCCGGCTCGCCCGCCTTGTCCCTGAGTTCATCCAGATAGGCGCTGCTGAAGAAGCTCTGCTGGGTCACGTCCAGCCCGATGATCACCACCGGCCAGTCTGCGGTAAAAACCCGGTCGGCGGCATCGGGATCGTCGTGGATATTGGCTTCGGCATAGGGGGTGACGTTGCCGCGATGGCCGTTGACGCCAAAGGCGCCCCCCATCACCACCACCTGTTTCACCAGCGAGACAATCTCGGGCGCCTGTTGTAGCGCCAGCGCCAGATTGGTCAGCGGGCCGATAGTGACGAGGGTGATCTCCCCCGGCGCGGCTTTCACCGCCTCGACAATATATTGCCAAGCAGGGCGAGGATCCGGAGCGATAGTCACCTCCCCCGCCTCCATATCGCCAAAGCCGCTCGGGCCGTGGACTATGGTGGTGGGGCCAACCGGCTCGCGCAGCAGCGGGGCAGCCGCGCCTTTGGCCACATCCGCCTTCATGCCGTACTTCTGCTTGAGCCAGAGGGCGTTGCGGGTGCCATTGTCGATGGTGGCGTTACCAAAAACAGTGGTGATGGCGAGCAGCTCGATGGCGGGGTGGGCCTCGGCAAACAGGATGGCCATGGCATCGTCGATACCTGGGTCGGTATCCAGAATGATTTTATGGGTCATGAGCAATTCCTACGGTAACAAACCCTGCGACAAAAGGGAGAGTCTACCCGGCTGACGGTCTCGTATCCCGGCATGGGATCACAGAGCGAGCCTTTGCTCCCGACAACGACACGCTGCTGAAGACAATCTGCATAAAAAAACGCGGCCCTGTTGCCAGCGCCGCGCCCTTTATCGTTGTTCGTTATCTGCTATCTGGCAGTGATCTGCCTTACTCCGACCCTCAGTGCTTGCGGTGCCAGCGCGGTGAGGTCGCCTTCTCCCCCCAGGGGGTGACGCAGGGGAGCAGCGCCCCTTCAATCACCATCTCGCTGCCTGCCAGCGCTTCGGCGATCTTCTGGTGCAGCACCCGCAGTACCTTGCCCTCGTGCTCGGCCAGAGAGTGGCCCGCGGCAAAGAACTCCGGCTGATATTGCAGTGCCAGCTTCTGGGCGAATTCGTAGGTGTTGAAGCAATCCGGCATCCGCTCAACCACATCTTCAAGCCGGGCCAACAAGCTGTTCAGTTCCCTGGTCATAGTGCTCTCTCCGTGTAGGTTAATAGCCAAAAACTACCCCTTATTAGATAAGTCACCAACGAGCAAACCACAAAAGTGTGGGGAGACACACAGTTCTCTCTTGCGTCTGGCTCGTGGTGAACGGCAGACAGCTTGCCAGCTTTACATTCCGGTAACAAACAGCTAGATTTAGACCGACTAATCAGTCGGTCATTTTTCATGCGGAGAACAACATGGGTGCGGCGCAGCTTCAACACACTCCTGAGGATATCCTCGCCATCAAATTGTCCCTGCCGGATCAGCTGGCGCGGCTCAAGCGGGCGAGTCTGGCTCACCCCATGCCTACCCTGGCCGAGCGCCGGGCGCAGCTGACCAAACTCAAGCAGGCGTTGCTCGCCCACAAGGGAGAGCTGTGCAAGGCGCTGGCGGCAGATTATGGCCAGCGCAGCCACTACGACAGCCTGATCGCCGATGTGCTGCCCTGCATCATGCAGATCAACTACACCCAGAAGCGGCTCAAGCGCTGGATGCAGCCCCACCGCCGTCACACCGGCCTGCTGCTGGCCCCCGCCAAAGTAGAGGTGCACTTCCAGCCGCTCGGGGTGGTCGGCATTATCGTGCCGTGGAACTTTCCGGTGATGCTGAGCCTCGGCCCCCTCATCACCGCCATCGCGGCGGGCAACCGGGCGATGCTGAAACTCTCCGAGTTCACCCCTCATACCAACGCCGTGCTGCGCACCATGCTCACCAGCGTGTTTGACGAAAACGAGATCGCCATCATCGAGGGAGATGCCCAGATGGCGGCGGCGTTCAGCTCACTGCCGTTCGATCACCTGCTCTTTACCGGCTCCACCATGGTGGGCAAGCTGGTGATGGCCGCCGCCGCGCCCCAGCTCACCCCCCTCACCCTTGAGCTGGGTGGCAAAAGCCCCTGTCTCATCGCCCCCGACATGCCGGTCGCCACCGCGGTCGAGCGGATGATCTTCGGCAAGAGCCTCAACGCCGGACAGATCTGCGTCGCCCCCGACTATGTGCTGCTGCCCCGCAGCGAGGTGGATAACTTTATCGCCGCCTATCGCCGCCACTTCAGCAAGCTCTACCCGCAGGGGCTCAATAGTGCTGACTACGGCGCCATCATCAACGACCGCCAGTATCAACGTCTCGTCAGCTGGCTGGATGAAGCCGAGCAGGCGGGTGCCCAGCTCCACCCCTGTGGCAACCCGGCCCGCGACGACCAGCGTCGCCTGCTGGTGCCCCACCTGCTGACCGGAGTGCCGAGTCAGTGTCAGGTGATGCAGCAGGAGATCTTTGGCCCGCTGCTGCCGCTCATTCCCTACGACACCCTGGAGGAGGCGCTCGCCTATGTGGCTGAACGGCCCCGCCCGCTGGCCCTCTATCTGATGAGCTTCGATCCCGAGTTGCAGGCACGGGTGACCCGGGAGACCCACTCCGGCGGCATGGCGATCAACGAGAGCCTGTTTCAGGTGGCTGCCGATGATGTGCCGTTTGGCGGCATCGGTGCCTCCGGCATGGGCCACTACCACGGCCACGAGGGGTTTCTTACCTTCTCCAAGGCGAAAACCGTGCTGACCCGCGGCAAGTTCACCACCGGCTCCCTGATCCATCCGCCCTACCACAGCTGGATCCAGAAGCTGATGATGGCCTTCTTCCTGCGCTGATGGAGATGACCATGAACCAGGCTATCCCGCAGCCACAAACCATGACCGACAAGCGCCGCCAGATCCTGGATGCCGCCCTCGCCCTCTGCGCCGAAGATGGCCTGCAGGGGGCCGCCACCGCCCGTATCGCCAAGGCTGCCGGGGTGGCCAACGGCACTCTGTTCCACCACTTTCCGAGCAAGGAGGCGCTGATCCTCGCCCTCTATCAGGATGTAAAGACCCGGATGGGGAGCGCCATCCATGAAGCAGATCCCACCCTGCCGCTGTACGACCAGACCCGCCACTACTGGCAGCTGGCGATGGAGTGGATGCAGGCTAACCCCAATGAGCTCAAATTTGTGCTGGGCTTCTTTCACTCTCCGCTGCTGGCCAGACCGGCCCGCAGCCAGATCCTGAACGATGCCCTGCGCTTTCTGCCTGCTCTGCTGGCAAAGGGGCAGGCCAGCGGCGAGCTGATGCAGGCTCCCGCGCCACTGTTGCTGGAGGTGTGTCAGGGCCAGTTCCTCGCCTGCGCATCACTGTTTGTCGATCAACCGGAGCTGGGAGAGGACGACTACTGGCAAGCCAGTGCGTTCGCCCTCTTCTGGTCAGCCATCTCAGGAGCCAATCCCCATGCAAACACGGATGTTTGAACCTGCGGCCGCCCTTGGTCGCCGCCTCTGGATCACCACTCTGCTCTGGGTGGTGGGTCGCACCCTCTGTCGCGCCGCCCGCACCGATGAGGCGGTACGCCGCGAATTGGCGCCGTTGCCGGACGGGTTGGCAATCCGCCTCGAAGTGGGCGGCATCGGCTACGCCATGAACATGCACAAGCAGGGTGGCCGCTGGTATCCCGGTGCGCCAGCCGCCCCTCATGCCACCATCCATCCGCTACGGGTGCGCTTCAAACACCCCAATATCGCCTTTCGCGCCCTGAGTTTTCGGCTCGGGGTCAATCAGGCATTTGGCGAAAACCGGCTGCTGGTGGAGGGGGATCTGACCGTTGCCATGCATCTGGTGCGGGGACTTGAGCAGTTGCAGTCCCTGATCCTGCCCGCCTTTATCGCGCGGCCGCTGCTGCGCCACTATCCCGCCCCGACCAACAAGCTTGGCCGGGCCTGCAACATCTATCTGGGTCTGGTGACCGGCTAACGCGCAAGGAGCCTTGAAATGAGCCGCTATTACGATTTTTTCTGCCCGGTCAAACTGCTGGCCGGTGAACAGGCGCTGGAACAGCTGGCCAGCGAGCTGGCCAGCCTGGGTGCCCATCGCCCGCTGCTGCTGACCGACAAGGGGGTCAATGCCACCGGCCTTGCCACCCTGCTGGCCAATGTGCTGGCCGAGGGGGAGCTGCCGGTTGCCGCCATCTGGGACGAGATCCCGGCCGACTCTTCCACCGCCGTGGTGGAGCGGATCGCCAAACGCTATCGCGAGCTCGACTGCGACAGTCTGGTGGCGCTGGGGGGCGGCTCGGTCATCGACACCGCCAAGGCAGTCAACATTCTCACTTCCATGGGGGGGGATCATCTGCTCGACTACTCGGGCGCCGGTTGCCTGACCCGTCCCCTCAAGCCGCTGGCGGTGGTGCCCACCACAGCGGGCACAGGATCAGAAGTGACATTGGTTGCAGTGATCAAGGATGAGGCGAGCGGGCGCAAGGTGCCCTTCACCTCCCCCTTCCTGCTGCCCCAGCTGGCGGTGTTAGACCCGCGCCTGACCCAGGGGCTGCCCCTCAATATCACCGCCGCCACCGCCATGGACGCCATGACCCACGCCATCGAGGCCTTTATCGGTACCGCCAAGAACCCGGTGAGCGATGCGCTGGCCCTGATGGCAGTGGAGAAGATCGCCAGCGCCCTGCCGCAAATCATCCACGACCCGCAAAACAAACAGCTGCGGCTGCAACTGGCGGAAGGCTCCACGCTGGCTGGCATGGCTTTTTCCAACTCCATGGTGGGGCTGGTGCACGCCCTCGGTCACAGTCTGGGAGCCCGCTGCCATCTGCCCCACGGGCTGTGCATGAACCTCTTTTTGCCGACCGTGCTCGACTACAACCGCCCCGAGGTGGATAGCGAGCTGGCCCGGCTGCTGTTGCCGCTGGTGGGGGCAGAGCGCTTTGCCGCCACCCCGGCCCATCAGCGGGCGGAGGCGACCATCACAGCCATTCGCTCCCTGCGCGACACCTTGTGGCAAGCGGTCAAGCTGCCGCGCACCATGAGCGAGGCTGGGGTAAGCGATCGCTCGCTACTGACCGAGATCCGCGATCTGGCGGTCAACGACGGTGCCCTACTGTTCAATCGCAAGGACGCCGACCGTGAGCAGTTACTCACCCTGCTGGAGCGAGCCTGGGTCTGATCCCTCCCCTTTGCCAGCACTCTTGTGCTGACACTAACGCGGTGCCCGACTCACCATCGGGCACCTTGATCTACATCGCGATATCGATGCGCCCTCTGTCAAAGGGGGATGATATTGACCACGGGCTCTCATTATCTGTTCTATACCTTGGCTAACAGTTATGTTGTGCCGAGAGACCCAACTTTATGCCAGAGGTGCCCACCATGAGCGACATCATCCATCAGGCCAACCAGCAGCAGTTCATCTGTATGGTGGAGGGTAAAGAGTCGAGACTGCGCTACCGGCGGCTCGATGCCAAGACCATCGACGCCTACAGCACCTTCGTGCCCCCCGAGCTGCGGGTGCAGGGGATTGCCGATCAGCTGGCGCGTGCCTTCTTCAACTGGACTCAGGCGGAGGGGCTCACTATAGTGCCGAGCTGCCGCTACATTGATGTCTGGTTACGCCGCAATGCCAACAACTGAACCTCTGAACACCGTCCTCGAACAGCAATTCCAAGCCAAAACAGAAGCCCTGCTGCGGGCCGATCCGCAGCGGATGGCCTGCCTGCAAGCCGCGGCCGAGCTCGATCTGCCCGACTGGGCGCTGGGAGCAGGCTTTATCCGCAATCTCATCTGGGATTACCTTCACCACAAGGCGGTGCCTACCCCGCTCAACGATATCGACCTTATCTATCTCGATAAAACCGATCCGCAAGGGCTGGCCGAGGCGACGCATGAAGCCTGGCTGGCAAAGCGGCTGCCGGATCAGCAGTGGGAGGTGCGCAATCAGGCCCGCATGCACACTCGCCAGCTGGTGGCGCCATTTGCCAGCAGCCTTGAGGCGCTTAGCCACTGGGTCGAGGTGCCCACCTGCATAGGCGTGCGCCTGAATCAGGATGGCGAGTTCGAGTGGCTCGCCCCCTACGGCTTTGCCATAAACTGGTCGCTGCAAGTGAGTGCCAACCCCAGATGTCGCCAGGACAAACAGATTTTTACCCAGCGCATCAAGGAGAAACGCTGGCAGGCTATCTGGCCTGACCTTCAGGTAAACTGGCCATAACCTGATTGCAATCTTTCGATAACCTTGGGCACACTAGGGGAAAAGCTGGTTGTAACTCAATGGGTTAAATAATGCGCGACTTCTTCTCTCTCGAACGCTGGCTACCGGGCCTCGCCGCCCTGCTGCATTACCAGCGCGCCTGGTTGATGCCAGATCTTCGCGCCGGACTCTCGGTGGCGGCAGTGGCGCTGCCCGTCGCCATCGCCTATGCCGAGCTTGCCGGAGTGGGTGCCATCGTCGGCCTCTACTCCTGCATCCTGCCCATGCTGGTCTACGCCCTGTTTGGCACCTCCCGCCAGCTGATTGTCGGCCCCGATGCCGCCACCTGTGCGGTCATCGCCGCCGTGGTGACGCCGCTGGCCGCAGGCGACCCGACCCGTCACTGGCAACTGGTGATGACCATGACCGCCATGACCGGCTTCTGGTGCCTGATTGCCAGCCGCTTCAAGCTGGGGGTGCTGGCGGACTTCCTCTCCCGCCCCATCCTGATGGGACTGCTCAATGGTGTGGCCATCACCATCATGGTGGGCCAGCTCTCCAAGATCTTCGGCTTCACTTTCAGCGAACGTTACCTCATCGAGCGGATCGCCAGCGGGGCGACCTATATTACCCAGACCCATCTGCCTACCCTGGCCATGAGTCTGGTGGCTCTGCTCACCCTGCTGCTGGCCAAGCGCTACAAACCGGCATGGCCCTCCTCCATGGTGGCCATGGTGGTGACCGCTGCGCTGGTGTGGGGCTTTAATCTCGGCCAGTTTGATATTGCCACCCTGGGGACGGTGGGCTCCGGCTTGCCCGCCTTCCAGATGCCGGAATTTCCCCCCGGACTGATGCGGGAGCTGGTGCTGCCCGCCCTTAACCTGGCCATGGTGAGCTTCGTCTCCATGATGCTGACCGCTCGCAGCTTTGCAGCCAAAAACGGTTACGAAATCGACGCGGACAAGGAGTTTCGGGCCCTTGGCATGGCAAACCTCGCCTCCGCAGTCTCCCAGGGCTTTGCCATCAGCGGCGCGGATTCACGCACCGCGGTCAACGACGCCAACGGCGGCAAGAGCCAGCTGGTCTCCATCATCGCTGCGGCGGTGATCGCCCTCATCACCTTCTATCTGACGGCGCCGCTCAAATATATTCCCACCGCCGCCCTCGGGGTGGTGCTAGTGATGGCCTCCCTGTCACTCACCGATTTTCGCGGTCTCTGGGCCCTGCGCCACTCCGATCGATCCGCCTTCTGGCTGGCGCTGGTCACCTTTATCAGCGTGCTTACCATGGGGGTAATCCCCGGGATCACCCTCGCCGTGTTGCTGGGCTTGTTCCAGTTCCTGCGTAATGTGATGCGCCCCACCGACCAGCTGCTCGGCATGGATGACGAGGGGGTAGTACGTACCCTGGGGGACAACGAACAGGCCAAGGCGATCCCGGGTATTCTGGTCTATCGCTTCAACTCGCCGCTCACCTACTTCAATGCCCCCTATTTCAAGCGGCGGGTGCTGGCCCTGCTGGTGCAGGATCCCCGAGCCCCCAAGTGTCTGGTGATCGATGCGGTCGCCTGCTTCACCCATCAGGACATCAGCGTGATGAGCATGGTGGGGGAGCTGCACAAAGATCTGAAACGGCGCGGCATCCATATGGTGATGGCGGGTCGCCACGGCCAGATGACCCACTGGCTAAAGCAGGCGGGCGTGCGGGTGGGCGACGAGGGGATCATCCTCTGCCCCGATATGTATCAGGCGCTGCGCCTGACCCGCTGCTACCGCGAGCCGGTGTTCAAGGATGATGTGGTGGTGGAGAGCACCACAGATGCCATCCGCTCAAATTGGCCGCAGGATGATGCCCTGCCCGACTCGGCGCGCCTCACCCTGCCAAGCGAACAGGAGGCGGGCGCCACGCCTGCCTGATCCCTTGGCCTGCTCCCCTGGCCGGTGCAATCCAGCACAAGGATTGCACCGGCCTTGGCCTTGGTGTTAAATGCGCCCCCAGAGGGCACTCCCCCGTACCCTCCCAGCTGTTGGACATGCCATGCAATCTCAATCCCACGCAGGCCCGGGCACCCTCTTTGCGCTGACCTGGCCGCTCTTTATCGATCTCGCCCTGCACTTTCTGACCGGTGCCCTCAACACCTTCATGGTGGGTCACGTCTCCTATCAGGGAGTGGCGGCGCTGGCGGTCGGCAATCAGGTGTTCGATCTCGCCATCACATTGTTCAGCTTCGTCAGCATCGGTACCAGCGTGGTGATCACCCAGTATCTGGGGGCCGGCGATCGGGAGAAGAGTCGGGTGGTGATCCACACCGCCATCGGCTTCAACCTGCTGATCGGTCTGGTAGCGGCCATTGGCGTGATGGCGGGAGCCAGCACCATGCTGGCGCTGATGAACCTGCCTGCCAACCTGATGAGCGACGGGACGCTTTACTTGCAGATCATCGGTCTCTGCCTGTTACCGGAGGCCGCAGCCCTCTGTCTGGCAGCCACCCTGCGCGCTCACGGCCACACCCGTCAGGCGATGTATGTGACCCTCATCGTCAACCTCATCACCTTCGTCGGCAACCTGCTGCTGCTCTACGGCTGGTTCGGCCTGCCCCAGCTTGGCGTCGCCGGTGTCGCCATCAGCACGGTCGCGGGCCGACTGATCGGCGTGGTGCTGCTGGTGTGGCTGGTAGCCCGCAAGACCGGCATTCGACTGGTGGTGCGCGATATCGTCCACCCCAGCCGGGAGATGCTGGGCAAGGTGCTCCATATCGGCCTGCCGGCGGCAGGAGAGAACCTCTCCTGGATGCTGCAGTTTATGGTGGTGACAGCCTTTGTCGGACTGCTGGGGGACAAGGCGCTGGCGACCCAATCCTACTTCTTCCAGATCTGCCTGTTTATCCTGCTGTTTGGCCTCTCCATCGGCCTTGGCAACGAGATCATCATCGGCCATCTGGCGGGGGCCAGACAGTTCGATCGCGCCTATCAGCAGCTGCTCAAAAGCCTCAAGCTGGGGCTGGCGGTCACCTGCGTCATCGCCGTGGCGGCGGCCCTCAACGGCCGCACCATCATCAGCCTCTTTACCGATGATGCCGACATCATCACCCAGGTGGCACAACTGTTTCTTATCAGCCTTATCCTCGAACCCGGCCGCACCTTCAATCTGGTGGTGATCAACGCCCTGCGGGCCACCGGGGATGCCCGTTTCCCCCTCTACATGGCGTTGCTCTCCATGTGGGGAATTGCCGTGCCACTCTCCTATTTCCTCGGTATCATGCAGGGTTATGGACTGGTCGGTATCTGGCTGGCGCTGGCCTGCGACGAGTGGGTGCGCGGTCTGGCCATGTTCTGGCGCTGGCGCAGTCGTCGCTGGCAAAACAAAATTCTTGTTGAAACAAAAGCGGAATCACAATGAAGAAGATAGGACTCTTGCTGGCTGCCATCCTGCTCAGCCCCCTGGCCATGGCGCAAACTGCCCCTGCCGCTCCCAAGGCTCAAGCCACCCAGACCTGGTATGTGGCCCCCATCGCCATCGATGAAACCAGCGACGCCCAGAAGGCGCTGACCAAGGACTTCATGGCCCAGATGATCAAGACCATCAAGATCAACGAGTACCAGACCGGCAAGGCGGTGGGCAACACCAAAAAGCCCAAGTGGCTGATCCGCACCAAGCTGATCCCCGCCAGCAACGAGCCGCTGGTCGGCAAGAAGCACCCGCAGGGTCTCACCTACGGCAAGGGCAATCCGACCCAGGAGATCGTCGGCGAGCTGTTGATGAACGGCACCCTGGTGGCCCACATCGGCCAGGGCTGGCGCGAGCCTATCGTCCCGGGCACGCCGGTGGCTGACAAACTCTCCATCGCCAACTATCGCTACGCCATCGGAGATCAGGCCAAGTCGGCGGATCTGGAGGAGCTGGCGGCCCAGATTGGCTTTGAGGCGGGCAAGGTGATCCACCGCGACGGCAAGCCGCTGCCCGAGAAGAAAAAGAAAAAAGAGCAGGCGGACGAAGAGAAAGAGTAACGTTGCCTGCATCCATAAAAAGGGGCCACTCGGCCCCTTTTTTTGATCCTGCACCCTCACGCCAACACTGCCCCTGTTGTGACTTGTCGCACAGTTTGGCTCACCATTCAGATTGACAAATCACTTATCTTGTTTTGATTCAACAAGTTATAAATATCCCGCCGAATACTCCAAATCATTGCCCCCAAATCCGATCAGGATCACATTTATCCCCGGCACTAAGGGGTAGCTTTGGTCTTACAGGCACAATCAAACGAAACCAAGGAGGCTCCATTACATGTTCCCAGAGTACAGAGAACTTATCTCGAAACTGAAGAGCAGTGATGTCCATTTCCAGAAGAAGTTTGACTTGCACAACGACCTGGATGCGGAGATTAGAAAGTTGGAAAAGCATCACGCCAGCGACTATAGCGCCGAGGTGAGAGATCTGAAAAAACAGAAACTCAAACTGAAAGAGGAGATATACGACATCCTCAAACAACATCCACAATAGATGCCTCGAAGAATATGCGGATAAGCAATTTATCCCCCAGCCCGGCCCACGCGCCGGGCTTTTTGTTGTTTCAGTCAATTAGTTAACACCCGAGCCTACCGATCTTGCCGGTAGTTTGTTACATTTTTCCCTTGGAATTCAGGGAATAACGGTGATGATAACATGAGCAGAAAACGATCTTTTTATCATCTCTTGCTGCTTTGCCTGTTCGCATTGAGCCACCCCCTGCAGGCTCAGGAGCCTGAACTGGAGCTGTGGCACTCCCAGCAAGCCGGTTACGTGATCGACGACGTGATCGCCCGCTTCAATCAGGAGGGGAACCACAGAGTGCGCGTCACCCAGATTGAGCCGGGCAAGATCAAAGCGGATCTCCTGCTGGCAGCTCAGGCCAGGGGGCTGCCCGATCTGATGCTGATCCCCTCCGATTTTATCGGCCTCTATCGCCAGATGACCCTCGCTCCCCTACCGGCCGAGTGGTTTTCCCCCGCGCTGATGGCCAGCACCTTGCGTTATGTCACCCTGGATCGGCAACGCTGGGGCATGCCCATGATGCAGGGCAACCATCTGATGCTGTTTTACAACAAGGCGCTGGTCTCGACTCCGATGACCCAATGGCAGCAACTGACTGCTATCACCCCGGCCCTCAAGGCCAAGGGGGTCTACCCCGTCAGCTGGCCCTATCACGATATGTACTATTTCGCCGCCTTTTTACACACCTTTGGCGGCTCGCCGGTGACCGAAGGGCGCATCACCCTCGACAGCCCGGCCATGGTGCAGGCGCTGGAGGCCTACCGCACCGTCGCCAGCGAACAGTGGGTCGATCCCGAGTGCGACTATGACACCGCCCTCGCCCGCTTCAATGAGGGCAAGAGCGCCTACCTCATCAATGGGGACTGGGCCTTCAATGATCTGGTGAAGAACATGGGGGATAAGCTGGGCGTCGCCCTGCTGCCCCGCTGGCAAAGCCATCCCATGCACTCCATGAGCGGCGCCTACGTGATGGGAGCCTCCCGCTGGGCGATGGATGATGAGGATCGGAAACCCGTCATCAAGGCACTGATGGCCTTTATCCAGCGTCAGGATATTCAGCAGTTCATCTATCATCAGGGGGCGCTGCTGCCGGTCAATCAGCAGGCTTTTACCGCCATCAGCCGCCGTCCCACGCCTCAGGAAAAAGTGCTGCTGGAACAGTTCACCCTCAGTACCCCCATGCCCTCCGACAGCGCCATGTCCATCGCCTGGCAAGCGATGGAGAAAGGGTTCGAGCGCTTTAAAGAGGGGATCCGTGCCGCCGACACCGCCCACTATATGCAGCAGCTGGCCGATCAGCAGTACCGGCAGGTCAAAACACCATGAAACATCGCACCTTTCGGCTCGGCCCGACCCTCATCATCATCCTGTTCACCGTCGCCCTGCTGCCGGCACTGCTGGCCAGCACTGTGCTGCTGATCCGCCAGCACCAGATCATCGCCCAGAGCGAGCAGTCGCAGCTGGAGCGAGCCCTCACCAGCATGACCCGCGAAGCCCGCTTTCGCAGCGAGCTGATCGGCACCCAGCTCAATCAGCTCAGCCAGGATCGGGTACTCCACCAGGCCCTCGACAACTTTCTCTTCTCCAGCCATGCCCGGCTGGCGCTGGCCACCTTTGTCAAATCCAACAGCCTGCTCACCTCGGCCTACCTCATCGATGACAAGGGGTTGGTGGTGGAGTACATCAATGGCCAGGCCTCCCACCTCGAGTCGAGCAACCTGATGCCGCAGCTGATGGCCTGGGGCAAGACCCGCGAGGCAAAACAGGGCAAGCATCTGCTGCTGCCCGTCGATGATCCCGTGCTGGTCGACGACATGGAGCAAAACCGCAGCGGCGGGCTGGCGCTGGTAGCCCCCATCTATCGCAACCACCAGCGCGCAGGGGTGATGCAGACCCCTTCCGGCTTCGTGATGGCCATTCTCCCCTGGCGGCAGATGGCCCAGTTGCTGGAACCCTATCTCAAGGGGAGCGAATATCTGGTGATCTCCCAGGGCGAGAACCGTCTCTACGAAGGGGCTCACCAGAGCGCCAACGCCATGGATGACAGGGAGCCAAGCAAGATGGCGCAGCCCCTGGCCATTGGCTGGCCCCAGCTGGAGCAGGAGATCACCCCCACCATCATCCTCTACAGCTACAGCAATGACAGGGTCAGCGAGCTCAATAAATCCCAGCAGTTGCTGACCGTCAGCATCGCCGTTATGTTGCTGCTGGTGGCCATCGGCTGCGTCTGGCTCACCCGCTGGCTAACCCGACCGCTGCGCTCGCTGGCCGCGCTGGTGCGCAGCTATGGCAAGGGCAACTACCAGCAACGGCAGGCACCGCTGCGCTTTGTGGAGTACGACGAGGTGCGCCAGTTGCTACAGGAGATGGCCAGCACCATCTCGGATCAGGTGCGGGCGCTCTATCAACAAAATGAACAGCTGCAGCAGGCCAATAGCGAGAAAGAGGCCTTCAACCAGCGGCTGCTCGGCTTCAACGACGAACTGGAGCAAGAGGTTGCCTCGCAAACGACCGCCCTGCGCTCGGCCCTGAGCCGGGAGGAGCGCAGCCGCCATATCCTGCAATCCTGGTTGCAGTTCGGTCTGCACCAGCAGCTGGATATCGATATTGCCGAGCTGGCCAGCTCTGCCCTGCTGCAGCTCTCGCAGCTCTATCCCGGCCACCGCTGGGGACTGGTGATCCGCCGCGATGGCCAGCCTCACTACTCCCTGACCCAGGGGGTCGATGCCCCCTTGCGGGATGCCTTGCAGGAGAAACTGGCTCAACTGATGGATGAGGAGGTCAAACACTCCGAATGCCAGTGGGATGACGCTCTCTGGAAGATCATGACCCTGCCCGGTAGCCAAAGCGGCGTGCTGTTTGGTTATCTGATGGTGAGCGCAGAAGGGCTGGAGTCCGAAGACAGGGCCATCTTGCGGCTGTTTGCCAAGCAGTTGGCGGTGGGCATCGAGGGGCGTCTCTTCACCGATGAACTGGCACGGGTCGCCCGCACCGACAACCTCACCGGCCTGCCCAACCGCCAGGCGTTCGAAGAGATGTTCCATCACTATCAGGCGGTGCTGGCGCGCCATCCGGAGCGTCACCTCGCCCTCTTCATGCTCGACCTCAACGGCCTCAAGCGCACCAACGACCAGTATGGGCACGAGGCGGGCGACGCCCTGCTGATCCAGATGGCTCGCCAACTGCGCACCCTCTGCCGTCAGGATGAGAAGATTTTCCGTATCGGCGGCGACGAGTTCGTCCTGCTGGCAGAGGCGGATCACCTCGCCAGCCAGCAGCTGGCAGGCAGGTTGGAGGCAAGCCAGCAGCACGCCATCGTGCAGCATGGGGAGCACAGCTTCCCGCTGCGTTTTGCCATCGGCTGGAGCAGCAGCGACCAGACCCCGCTGGCGGAGCTGAGCCGGGTGGCTGACGACGTCATGTATGCCAATAAGGCGCGCTTCTATCAGGGGCAGCGATAAAAAGCGGAGGTCTGCGGCGTTGGCGAGCCTTTCGCCAACGCCCTGATCAGCTCGCAAAAATGGCGCGCAACGCTAGACGCGGCGCGGACCATGACTAAGATAGGGGCTCTTGATGTCTCGATTTGGAAGGGAGTAGGAAATGGAGTTAGTACTTGGCCCGCTGGAAGCCCGCGTCATCGGCTGTCTGATTGAAAAAGAGATCTGCACCCCGGATCAATATCCCCTCTCCCTTAATGCACTGGTCAATGCTTGCAACCAGAAGAGCAACCGCGAGCCGGTGCTGGAGCTCTCCGAGCTAGATATCCGCGCCGTGGTGGACGAGCTGATCCGCAAGCGGCTGGTGGTCAACACTGCAGGCTTCAACGCCCGGGTGCCCCGCTACCAGCACAGGTTCTGCAACACCGAATTTGGCGAGCTGAAATTCAGTGCCCAGGAGCTCGGCATCGTATGCGAACTGCTGCTGCGCGGCCCGCAAACCCCGGGGGAGCTGCGCTCGCGCACCAACCGCCTCTGCAGCTTCGATGATGTCACCGAAGTGGATGCGGTGCTGACCCAGCTCATCGAACGTGGCCCCTACGTGGTCAAGCTGCCGCGCGAGCCGGGCAAGCGCGAATCCCGCTACGCCCACCTGTTTAGCGGCGAAGTGGATATTCAGGCGATGATGGATGCCGCTCCCGCCGCTGCCTATGCCTCCCCTGCCGCCGACCGTCTGAGCGAGCTGGAGCAGGAGGTGAGCGAGCTCAAGAGTCGTCTCGCCGCCATGGAAGCGCGGCTGGCCGCACTGGATGGTCAGGGCTGATCGCCTTTACCATCGCCAATCTCTATCAGGGAGCCGGGGTTGATGTCCCCGGCTCCCTGCGTTTTTTATCGTGAGGAAGTGCCCGTGATCACCCTGATTAAAGAGTCTGACCACCAGAAGATGCCCTGGAAAAACCAGCAGGGCACAACCAGCCAGATCCTCATCTCCCCCAAGGGGAGCAGCCTTGCCAAACTCGACTTTGACTATCGACTGAGCTCGGCCCCCATCAAGAGCGCGGGCTCCTTCTCCCCCTTTCCCGGCTATCAGCGCATTTTGCTGCCGGTAAGCGGGGCTGGCTTTGTGCTCAACGGCCACCCCTACGCCACCTTCGAGGCGGCGCACTTTAGCGGCGACGAGGAGACCCACTGCGAGTTGCTGAAAAAAGATGTGACCGATCTGGGGCTTATCTACCATCCGGCTCGCATCAGCGCCAACGTGCGGGTGCTGAACCTCCCCTTCCCGCTGACCCTGACCCTCGAGCCAGGGAAGACCTACCTCTGTCACCTGCTGAGCGGCCAGCTGACCGTGCAGGGCAAAGAGGTGGCCATCAACGAGACGCTGGTGGTGACCGGGGAAGAGAGCATTCACTTCGAATGCCAGAAGAAGACCGCCATCGCCTTCTTTACCCTGCAGGATGTTCTCAAATAGGATCTGCCGCGGTTAAAAATCACTCACGAATATTGAAAGTTATATATCTCGGAGTAATATGGGTCTCTCATGGCTTTTGTGATGAGAGATCCTATGCAATACACACTTGATGGATTCGAAACACCACCAGAACTCACCACTGAAGAAGAAAAAAGTAATCAACAACTACAGAAAAGAATTAGAGAGATTTTGAATGAATTTGGTTATGTTGAGGATAATAAATTAGTTAACGCCAAAACATTCAAATGCAGAGTTCCTTACGAGGATCTCTATGGGCTTAAAGCAATCAGTGCTTTTGTAATTAACCATCCAATTGATGGGTTAACTCGTATTGAGCCTCATCAGCAACAAGTTTCCGGCTCTGTAGACCGTAAATTTCCTTTCTTTTTACAAAGCGCAAAAAAAGCTCCTGAACAAAATGTCATCATTTTGATTGAAGGCCAAGGCCATAAAAAAGCTGCATTTGAATGGCTAAAATCCGAGGCGAAAAAATGCGCTACCAAAAATGTCAAATGCTATGACTTGGCTGAGTTTTCACTCTGGCTCTAATTTGATTAACGTTTGGGTGCCCGCCCTCCACTGTCGAGGCATGCTTGCATTGTGTCATAAGGGATATAATGCTTGGTTCGGTTGTAATAAGTCCCCCCTTTCGGATGACATATACCACTACGACTTTTCTTTACCGGAGGTTCTGCTGCCAAGGCGATGGTACACACCAAGAGTAAACAACAACTGAGAACCAATTTTACTAATTGCATTTCCGTGTATCTTCCAGCGTCTTTAGAACAAAAACCTCGTCTGATGCCAGCCAATTCTGTCAGATATATAGCTCAATAGAAAAGCCGGGCAATCCCGGCTTTTTCTATTCAGGCGACCGGCTCGATGCCGGTAACCGCCTTAGTTGACCTTGAAGGAGCCCTTCATCATGGCGAAGTGGCCGGGGAAGGAGCAGAAGAAGGTGAGATCCTTGCCCGCCAGACCGTCGGTCTTGAAGGTGACGCTGCTGCTCTCGCCACCGCCGATCAGCTTGGTATGCGCCAGCACGCGGGGATCATCCTTGGGCAGATAGCCGTTCTCGGCCCCGGCGCTCATCCCCGCCGTCGCCACAGTCTGATAGTCTGCGGTGCTGGACAGCACCCAGTTATGGCCCATGGCGGTCACAGGCAGCTTGCCGGTATGGTTCAGAGTGACCGTCACCTCTTTGCAGGTGGCCGGCACGCTCATCTCTTTGAGGTTGTACTGCATGGCATCATTGCCTTCGATGACCAGTGCACACTCATCCGCCAGAACCGGGGCAGCCAGAGTACTCAGAAACAGCAGGGTAATCGCCTTTTTCATCATCTTCTCCTTTGATTGGCAATGGATGGCAACGACTTGGCGGATGCGGCGAACGCTTCGCAAAGATGCCGTCTAAATCGACCTTCATTTTACTCAATTGTTTTCAATCGGCGATGGGTTTTGGCCAAAGCTGCGGGCTAGGTCACCAGACGGTGCTCTACTCGCCACTATCTCCCTCACGGATGGACAATACGACCCGCTCCAGCCACAGGTTCAAAAATGTTTAATTTTTTCTGCCCTTTTCCCTCCGATTGCCCCCATCAGGGCTCGCCCGGCGGGCGCCCCTTGGCTAAGCTAGCGCCCCGATATGAACCTTCTCCAGATGAGAGCGCCGGATGATTGCGATAACCCCCGTGGCGGCCCTGCGCGGCCTGCTGCTGACCCTGCTGCTGGCGCTGGCCGGCTGCCAGCCCACCCCGCCTGCCCAGACCCGTATTCAGGGCAAGACCATGGGCACCTACTATGTGGTGACCCTGAGCGATAGCTACCCCGGTGGGGAGCCCGCCCTCAAAAGCGATGTTGAGAGCCTGCTGGCCCGGATGAACAAGGAGATCTCCACCTACGATCCGGGCTCGCTCATCTCCCGTTTCAATCAGGGGCCCGCCAATACCCCGTTCGCCATCCCGCCCGCCATGGCCATCATAGTCCAGCAGGGGATGGATGCCGGTAAACTGACCAACGGCAAGCTGGATGTGACCGTGGGGCCTCTGGTCAATCTATGGGGCTTTGGCCCGGACAAACGGCCGGTCAAGCGACCCGATGAGGCGGCCATCGCCGCCGCCCGCCACAAGGTGGGCATCGACAAGCTGACCCTGACCCCGCAAGGGGATCACTTCCTGCTCGAAAAAACGATCCCGGCTCTCTATCTCGACCTCTCCACTCTGGGCGAAGGGGCGGCATCGGATGAAATCGCTGCCCTGCTCGAGAGCAAGGGGGTACACAACTACCTGATCGAAGTGGCCGGTGCAGTGCGCAGCAAGGGCCACAACAGCAAGGGTTCACCGTGGAGAGTGGCCATCGTCGAACCTTCCGATCAGCCGGGAGCGTTTTCCGATATCGTCATCCCCAACGGTATGGCGCTCAGCACCGCAGGCAGCTATCGCAACTACTACGAGCTGGATGGCCAGCGTTACTCCCATATCATCGATCCTGCCACCGGCCAGCCGGTCACCCACAAGCTGGTCTCCGCCAGCGTGATCACCCCGACCGCGCTTGAGGCTGACGCCCTCGATACCGCGCTGATGGTGATGGGGCCCGAAGCGGGTATGGCATTTGCCAAACAGCACAAGCTGGCGGTCTATCTCATCATCAAGACCGAACAGGGGTTCAAGGCCAAGTACACGCCCCAATTCGCCCACTATCTGGCGAAGCAACCGACAGAAAAGCACTGATAAACAGAAGGCCCCGATAACGGGGCCTTCTCATTACGGTTGATGATGAACTTGTCACGGGCTATTCGATGGTCACCCGGTGAGGGGCTGGCGTTTCCACCTGCTTGGGCAGTTGCAACGTGAGGATACCGTTCTCGAACCTGGCGCTGACCTTGTCCAGCGCCACCTCGACCGGCAACTCCAGAGTGCGTGAAACACTGCCAAAATAGCGTTCACTGCGCAGTGTTCGCTCATCCTTGTTCTGGCTGTCAAACTGGCGGATCTCCGCTTTCAGCGTCACCTGTTTACCATGGATATCCACATGGATGTCCTCTTTGGCAACCCCCGGCAACTCGGCTTGCAGCACATAGTTGCCATCACTCTCCTTCAAATCCAGCCTGATCTGGCTCGGCAAGGGGTCCCCGTGCAAGGGGCGAATATAGAAGCCGGACGCCATATCGCGAAACAGGTCATCGAACAGACTGGTACGGCTTGGTAGCAAACTCATCTCTGATCCCTCCGTGATTCATGGACTAACAGAGGCAGGCCCTGATACCTGCCTGATGGGGCCTATATGTGACCGGGGCTTGTCGTTGCCCCCTCTATCAGTCTAAAAAGTGTGCCGCGTGCTGCCACCCCATCTGAGCTTTATTTGATATGGATCAACCACATCGCCCTGGCCACCAGGCGCAGAGCGTGACATGGAAACTGAAAGTTGCGTGACAAAAGCACATTGATTGCCACTTGACACGCTTTGGTGGCACACTTTCTCCCATCAACCCGTAGCGCCTCGACCCAGAACAATGCAGACACCGGAAAACGCGTCAGAAAAGAAGAGCCCTGCCAAGCCACAACGCATTCTGATGGTCAATGAGCAGCGCTCGTTTCAGGTGATGATGAAGGCGATGCTGATCAATCTGGGTATCAGCAACATCACCTACTCCAATACCGCCGAGGATGCACGGCGTCGCTGCCAGAAGGGCAGCTTCGACATCTATCTCATCGATTACGATCTGGGGGTCGGCGAAAATGGCCGCCAGTTGCTGGAGAGTCTGCGTGACCAGAGCCTGATCCCGCCCCAGAGCGTGGTGATAATGGTGAGCAGCGACAGCTCCCGCGCCATGGTGCTGAGTGCGCTGGAGGCCGAGCCCGACGAGTACCTGATGAAGCCCTTCTCCCAGGAGCAGTTCTCGTTTCGCCTCAGACGCGCCCTCGCCCGGCGTCATGCCCTGGCACCGGTATTCACCGCCCTGGCCGACAACAACTTCCAGGCTCTCATTACCGCCTGTGCCGAGCGAGCCGATGCGGTGCCCCGTTTTGCCAACTACTGCCGCTGCTTGCAGGCCGATACCCACCTCAAGTTGGGTGAAGCACAGGAGGCTCGCGCCTTGATGCGCCAGCTGCTGGCCGGCCAGGAGAACAGCTGGGCCCGCCTGACGCTGGGCAAGGCGTGCAACACTCTGGGGCTCCATGAAGAGGCGGTCAGCCATCTGCAGGCGACCCTCAAAAATACCCCGCTGATGGTGGAGGCTCACCTCTGGCTGGCGGAATCCCAACTCGCCCTCGGCAATGACGAGCAGGCGCAGCAAGAGCTCAGGCGGGCGGTGGACATCTCCCCCCAGTCGGTGCAACTCTCCCGCCGACTGGCGGAGGTGTGCCTGCTGCGCCACGACTATGCCCAGGCCAAGGATGTGTTGCTGTCGCTGATCGACCTGTCCCGCAACTCCATTCACCGCACCCCCCACTATCTGGGGGCCTATATCCAGACCCTGACCCTCTACGCCCTCAACAGCAACGACAGCTACCACATCGCCAACCTGCAAAAGCAGGTCAATTCGGCCCTGTCGCGCATCCGCGATTCGTTGATGATGTCGGAGTTCAACTACCCGGTGTTCGAGCAGATCTGTCAGGCTCGGGTACAGATCGCGCTGGGCGAGCTGCTCAAGGGCAAGAAGATGCTCTATCGCGCCAACCAGAACTGGCTCGACGAACCGGCCACCATGCCCCCCGCCCTGCTTGGCGAAACCATCCTCGCTCTCTATCAGCTCGGCGAGTTTGAGTACGCCGAGAGCCTGCAGAGCCTGCTGGCGGAGGACGAAGACCGGCTGCTCACCACCTGTATTCAGGCAACCCGGGATGACAAGACGGTACTGGAGCGGCGTCAGCGCTACCAGCAGCTCAACGATCTGGGGATCAAAGCCTATCAGGCCGGGGAGCTTGAACAGGCACTCGGTCACTTCCGCGAGGCCCTGCGCCGCGCGCCCGCCAATACCGGTGCCGCCCTCAACAAGATCCAGGTGTTGCTGCAACTGATGCAGAAAAACCGCAAGAGCCCGGAGTTTGGTGCCGAATGCAAGGAGACCCTGGAGGTACTCGACGGCATCCCCCTCAACCCGGCCCAGCAGGAGCGTTTTCGCAAGCTGCGCCAGGAGTTCAACCAGTTCAGCTAAGACGCCGCCGTGCCCCCTTTTCCCCGCCTATGCTGAAACCAGTTCGGCAATGCGAGGGAAACGAAGATGGCGATGTGTCGTTATCTGGTGGCCGATGGCCGCCACTGCAGTGAAGAGGCTGGCGAGCACGATCTCTGCCACTGGCATGATCCCCACCATACCCATCAGGAAGCCCACACCGCCGAGGCGCTTGAACAGTACGTTCGCGCTGGCGGACTCTGCCACGGCCTGCAGCTGTCACGGGCCAATCTGGCGGGCCTCAATCTGGTCAACAAGGAGTCCGATCAGGGATTTTTGCTGGAGCAGTGCAACCTCTATCGCGCCAACCTGCGCGGTGGTCACCTCTACGGCCTGCGCATGAAGGGCGGCAGCCTGATGAAAGCCGATCTCAGTGATGCCAACCTCCAGTGCGCCACCCTCGATGACGTCAACCTGCTCGGCATCCGCTGGCACAACACCCGGCTCGACAACATGCAGACCGGCAAACGGGTGATGCAGGATCGCAAGGGGCGCCGCGAACGGGATCCCAAACAGGCGCGCATCTGGTTCAAGGAGGCGGAAGAGACCTACCGGGATCTGCGCAAAGCCTCCGAGGCGCAGGGGATCTTCACCATGTCCGGCAACTATATCCAGCAGGAGCTCACCATGCGCCGCCTGCAACTGCCGTTCTGGTCGACCCAGCGTTTTACCTCCTGGGTGGTCGATCTCTTCTGCGGCTATGGCGAGGCCCCGATGAGGGTGGTGCTCTTCTCTCTGCTGCTCATCTTTATCTGCAGCATTTTTTACTTCTTCTGCGGCCTCAACTTCGCGGGTAACTACCTTATCTATCGACCAGAGGCGCCCCTTGAAGAGAACGCCATCTTCCTGCTCGAATGCCTCTACTACAGCGTGGTCACCTTCACCACGTTGGGGTACGGCGACTTCACTCCGGTCGGGCTCTCCAGGATCTTTGCCGCCTTCGAAGCCTTTACCGGCAGCTTCACGCTGGCGCTGTTTGTGGTGGTATTCGTCAAAAAGATGACCCGCTGACGCCTCTCCCTGCCAAGCGGGTCGGCCACTGGTGCTGACCCGCGCCCCGAACTTGCATCCACCGCCGATTCCTAGTCCAATAGCCACTTATAAAAATGACATGAGCATCCCGGACATGAAGATCATCTCTTTCAATATCAACGGCCTGCGCGCCCGCCTGCACCAGCTGCAAGCCATCATCGACAAGCACCAACCCGATGTGATCGGCCTGCAGGAGATCAAGGTACACGACGAGGCTTTCCCGCTGGCCGATGTGGAGGCCATGGGCTATCACGTGGAGTTTCACGGCCAGAAGGCCCACTATGGGGTCGCCATCATGAGCAAGCAGAAGCCGGTCAAGGTGGAGAAAGGCTTCCCCACCGATGACGAAGAGGCCCAGCGCCGGATGATCATGGCGACCTTCGAGCGCGAAGACGGCTCTCTCATCAAGGTGATGAACGGCTACTTCCCGCAGGGTGAAAGCCAGGATCACGAGACCAAGTTCCCGGCCAAGCAGAAGTTCTACGAGGATCTGCAGCACTATCTCGAAACTCATCACACGCCGGACGACCAACTTGTGCTGATCGGGGATATGAATATCTCCCCCACCGATCTCGACATCGGTATCGGCGAAGCGAACCGCAAGCGCTGGCTGCGGGATGGCAAGTGCTCCTTCCTGCCCATCGAGCGCGAATGGATGGAGCGGCTGAAAGGGTTCGGTCTCACCGACACCTTCCGCGCAGCCAACCCTACCGAGTGCGAGCGTTTCTCCTGGTTTGACTACCGATCCAAGGGCTTTGACGAGAATCGCGGCCTGCGCATCGACCTCATCATGGCCTCCGACGCCCTCAAGGACAGCGTGACCGAGACCGGTATCGACTACGAGCTGCGCGGCATCGAGAAACCCTCCGACCACGCTCCCATCTGGGCCTGCTTCGCCTGATTGATTGAGTGCGGGCGAGGGCTCCTCTCGCCCGCCACAATACTCCCCCCCCTTTTTTTCCTCCTGGCTATTGTCATCGTAAGCACTATCCTGTCGGCAACCTCGTTCTCATATGATACTCTTCACTCCATTTTTCAGCAGCAGAACGGCTTCTGTTGTGAAGAACAGAGAGAACTTTTTCGATCAAGCAGCTTGGGTTCAATGTTCATGCTCTATGATTGAAAAACTTCAATAATCCAATGAGTTAATTTGTAATCATGAAGTTAATCACGTCAGCCGAAAAAAAAGGTGTGCATGATGGCCGCAATCGGGCCAACTGGAGTGAAATGATGATGGAGCCAAACACCAGAGCAGGATTATTCAAACAGGGGATGCTCGCTCTGACGCTGGCCGGTGCACTGGCCGGCTGTGGCGGGGAAACAAACCAGACGGCGCAAACCATGCCGGCCGTGCCCGTGGTAGTCAACGAGGCGATCCTGACCGATGTGCCGCTCACCACCGAGATGGTTGGCGAAACTGCCGGCTTTCGCGAGATCGATGTGCGCTCCCGGGTCAGTGGCATCCTGCTCAAGCGCACTTATGTGGAAGGCCAACCGGTTACCGCCGGCCAGCAACTGTTCCTGATCGACCCCGAGCCCTACAAGGTGGCGCTGGAGCAGGCCAAAGGCACCCTGGCCCAGGAGCAGGCCAGACTCAACAAGGCACGCGCCGATCGGGATCGCATCATTCCCCTCTTCAAGCGCCAGGTGGTAAGCCGCAAGGACTATGACGACACCATCGCCAACTATGAAGCGGCCATCGCCAGCCATCAGGCCGCTCAGGCCAAGGTGAAGGAGGCCGAGCTCAACCTCAGCTATACCAAGGTCACTGCCCCCATCAACGGCATGGCGAGCAAGAGCTCCCAGTCCGAGGGGAGCCTTATCTCCACCAGTGGCGACAACGGCCTGCTCACTACCATCACCCAGTTTGATCCGCTCTACGTCAACTTCTCCTACTCGGAGCAGGATCGCCTCGATTTCGAGAACTCGGTCAAGAGAGGGACCATTGAAGCCAAGGACGCCACCAACTGGCGCACCCATATCCGCCTGGCCGATGGTTCTGTCTACCCACAAGCGGGCAAGCTCAACTTCTCCGACAACCGGGTCGATCCCCAGACCGGCACCATCCGTGCCCGCGCCATCTTCGATAACAAGGACGGCGTGCTGCTGCCCGGCCAGTTTGTCCGTATGACCATCGATCTGGGCACCCGCAAGAATGCCATCGTGGTGCCGCCCCGCGCTATCGTCCAGTCCCAAGCTGACCGCATGGTGATGGTGGTCGATGCCGAGAACAAGGTGATCCCCCGTCCGGTCAAACTGGGCCCGGTGGTCTCCGAGGGGGTGCTGATCGACAGCGGCCTCAATGCCGGTGACCGTTACATCGTCGAAGGCTTGATGAAGGCTCGCCCCGGCAGCGTGGTGAAACCTGTCTCTGCCGACGAGATGAAAGCCATCACCGCCAAGATGGTCAGCCACTCAGCGGCCAAGTAAGGAGCTCGTATGTTTTCCAGGTTTTTTATCGAGCGTCCCATCTTCGCCAGCGTGATTTCCATCATTATCGTGCTGGGCGGATTGGCGGCAATGCGCTCGCTTCCCATCGAGCAGTACCCCCAGATCACCCCGCCGGTGGTCTCTGTGACCGCTTTCTATCCAGGGGCCACTCCGGAGGTGATCTCCCAGACTGTCGCCGCACCGCTGGAGCAGCAGATCAACGGCGTCGAGCGGATGATCTATATGCAGTCGGGGTCGGCCTCCAACGGCCAGATGAACCTCAACGTCTACTTCGAGATCGGCACAGATCCGGATCAGGCCACCATCAACGTCAACAACCGGGTATCGGCCGCCATGGCCCAGCTGCCGGAAGAGGTGAAAAAGCAGGGGGTAACGGTCAAGAAGAAATCGACCTCCATCCTGCAGGTGGTCACCCTCCAGTCGCCGAACGGCTCGTTTGATACCACCTATCTGTCAAACTATGCCCTGCTCAACATCATCGACGAGCTCAAGCGGATTCCCGGCATCGGTGATACCACTCTGTTTGGCGGTACCGACTATGCGATGCGCATCTGGTTGCGGCCGGATCGACTGGCCCAGCTCGAACTCACCCCGAGTGATGTGATTAGCGCCATCCGCGAGCAGAACACCCAGTTTGCGGCAGGCAAGATCGGCGCTCAGCCCACCTCGACCCCCATCGACTTCACCTACACGGTGCAGACCAAGGGTCGCCTTGAAGATGTGAAAGAGTTCCAGAACATCATAGTTCGCTCCATGCCCGATGGCTCCAAGATCCGGGTCCGCGATGTCGCCCGGGTCGAGCTGGGGGGCAAGGATTATGATCTGGTGGCCCGCGCCAACGGCAAACCGGCCATCGGTATCGCTACCTATCTGCAGCCCGGTGCCAACGCCGTAGCAGTCGCCGATGCGGTGCACACCACCATGGAGCGGCTCAAGGAGCGCTTTCCGCAGGATATCGAGTACCAGATCCCCTACGACACCACAGAGTTTGTGAAGATCTCCATCGAAGAGGTGGTACACACCCTGTTCGAGGCGATCGTGCTGGTGTTCGTGGTAGTCTACCTGTTCCTGCAGAACTTCCGCGCCACCCTGATCCCCTGTATCGCAGTGCCAGTGTCGCTCATCGGGACCTTCGCCGGCATGCTGGTGCTCGGTTTCTCCATCAACCTGCTGACCCTGTTCGGCATGGTGCTCGCCATCGGTATCGTGGTGGATGACGCCATCGTGGTGCTCGAGAACGTCGAGCGGATCATGAGCGAGAAGAAATGTTCGCCCAAAGAGGCTGCCATCCTCGCCATGCAGGAGGTCTCAGGTCCGGTGGTCGCCATCGTGCTGGTGCTTTGCGCCGTGTTCCTGCCGGTCGCCTTTATGGGTGGCATGACAGGGGTGATGTACAAGCAGTTCGCCATCACGGTCGCGGTCTCGGTGGCCATCTCCGGTCTGGTGGCTCTGACTCTCTCTCCGGCCTTGTGCGCCGTGTTGCTCAAAGAGGGACATCACAAACCGGCCCGTTTCTTCGTCTGGTTCAACGATAAATTTGACCAGCTGACCCGCGGCTATGTACGGGGTGTGGCCTTCCTGAACCGTCGGGTGGGGGTCGCTTTTGCCATCATCGCCGTACTGCTGCTCTCCATCTACGGTCTCTTCCTGAAAGTGCCGGGCGAGCTGGTACCGAACGAAGATCAGGGCTACCTTATCTCCGCCGTCATGCTGCCGGATGCCGCCGCCATGAGCCGGACACAGGCAGTGGCGGATCAGTTCGACAAGCTCGCCATGGCCAATTCCAATGTGAAGGATGTGATCACCTTCTCGGGCTTCGACATCCTCTCCAACGCCATCATCAGCAACAGCGGTCTCACCTTCATTACCCTGAAGGACTGGAGCGAGCGCAAGGGGACAGGCCAGGACTCCTTCGAGCTGGCCAAAACCCTGCAGGGGATGAGCCTGATGGGGCTGGCTGACGGCTTTGTTGCCTCCTTCAACCCGCCCCCCATCCAGGGGATGTCCACCACCGGCGGACTGGAAGGCTACCTGCAAAACCGGGGTTCCGGCAGTGCCCAGGAGTTTTCGGGCGAAGTACAGCGCTTCCTCGCCGCCGCCAAGGAGCGCCCCGAGTTTGCCAGTGTCACATCCACATTCCGTGCCAATGTGCCGCAGGTCTATCTCGACCTGGATCGCGAGAAAGCCAAGGCGCTGGGGCTACCGATCAATGCGGTGTTCGACACCATGCAGGCCACCTTCGGTCAGGTCTATGTCAACGACTTCAACCAGTTTGGCCGAACCTACCGGGTACAGTTGCAGTCCGAAGCGGACTACCGCGCCAAGAAGAGCGATATCCGCAACGTCTACGTGCGCTCCAACACCGGCGAGATGATCCCGCTCAGCAGCCTGGTGACGGTCCGTGATGCCACTGGCCCCGAGCTGGTAGAGCGTTTCAACATCTTCCAGGCGGCCAAGATCATGGCACAGCCGGCACCCGGCTACAGTTCGGGTCAGGCGATCGCCGCACTGGAAGAGGTGGCCAACAGCACCCTTGGCAACGATGCCAAGCTGGAGTGGACCGGTTCCGCCTATCAGGAGAAGGCCTCTGCCGGTAGCGCAGGCATGGCGTTCGGCTTCGGTATTGTGATGATCTTCCTCATCCTGGCAGCCCAGTACGAACGCTGGAGCCTGCCGTTTGCGGTGATCACAGCCGTACCGTTCGCCCTGTTCGGCGCCCTGCTAGCCACCTGGCTGGTAGGACTCACCAACAACGTCTACTTCCAGATCGGGCTGGTGACCCTGGTGGGCCTTGCCGCCAAGAACGCCATCCTGATCGTGGAGTTCGCGGTGATGAAGCACGAGGAGGGGATGAGTCTTATCGAGTCGGCACTGGAGGCGGCGCGCCTGCGTTTTCGCCCCATCGTGATGACCTCGCTGGCCTTCATCCTCGGCTGTGTGCCGCTGGTCACCTCCAGCGGCGCCGGTGCCGCAAGCCGTCACGCTCTCGGCTGGCCGGTCATCGGCGGCATGCTGGCGGCCACCTTTATCGCCATCTTCTTTATCCCGCTCTTCTTCCGCCTCATCATGAAAGGGTCGGAAAAACGCGCCAAGCCGTAACGCTCTCCACGGGCGTTCCACCGATAACAAACTGCCCCCGCCCGTGCGGGGGTATTTTTTTGTCTGCGGTGTGCTTCAATGACACACATCGAGACTTTTTTGCACAGGATCCGGATATGCTGGCTCAGCTCTGGCTCGCGACGACCTTGACGACCACTACCCTCTCCGCCTGTGGTCATCACGATTATCCCCCCTGGAACTGGCTGAGCGATGGCAAGATCATCGGCGTTTGTGCCGAAGTAGTCAGTACCCTCTATCAACGGTTGGGTTTCAATGTGGATCTCTCCTATGTGGGCCCCTGGGCCCGCTGTCAGCAGAAAGTGGCGAAAGGAGAGGTCGACATCAATATCTGTGCGCTGCGCAACGAAGAGAGAGCACACTACTCCCGCTTTACCCGAACGCCCATGGCCATCAATGACATGGCGGTGTTCGTGCGCCAACCCGGCAGCCGCTTGCTGCAGCGACGGGAGGATCTGACCGGACTGCGGGGAGCCATGATGATAGGCGTCAGCCTTGGCAGCGAAATGGATGATTTTTTGCAAGCAAATACCCGCATCTACAGGGTCAACTCCCTCAAGCAGGTATTTGGCCTGCTGGCCAGTGACCGGGTCGACTTCGTTCCCTATGGCCGCTCTTCCGGCCGCCTGTTTTTGAGCGAAAATTACCCGAGCAGCGGAATGGTTGATCTGCAGTGGCCACTGCAGCGCGGTGAGCTCTATATTTCTGTTTCACTACAATCTCCCCATCTTGGCACCCTCGAACAGCTGGAACCCATGCTGCAAGCGCCGGGCATGAGGCAGTGGATAGATCAGCTGCTGGAGAAATACAGCGACATCTATCTGCAACAACAGCGCCAGCCCTCGCCTTGACCTTCTCCCAGAAGCAAGGTTTAGAGTCTGGATACCAGATCCTAAAGGATGACCGGATTGTCACTCACCCAGCTTGCGACAAGATTGCCCTCTGCCCTGCTAGCCCGGCTATTGCTGGCTCTGCTGCTCGTGTGCAATCTGACCCTCTGCATCAGCTGGCATGGTTCTCCCCTCTCCTCCGAGACGACCCAAAGCAGCCCCCTGCCAATGGTGATGTTGGATTCATCCATGGCGATGGCGGATGGCGAGAGCTCTCATGCGATGCCCGCAATGTCTCACCCGAGCGATACCATGGCCCTCTCCTGCCATCAGGGATACGAGGGGTCGGCCATGGGCGATGAGTGCCAGATGCAGACCGGCGTCAATGCCCTCTCCTTCGGCGCGATAGCTCTGCTGGGTGTATTGGTCGCCCTGCTGATCTTCCCCCTGCTACTTGGCAGTAACTTCGCAACTGCACTGCTTGATAACTGGTTGCGGGATCCCTTCCTGCGATCACGCGGTACCCATCCCCCCTCCTGGCCGCGCCGACACCTGATGTTGTCGGTGCTGCGACACTAGAAAGATCTTCTCTTGCGGCAGCGGCAAGCCTCGGCTTGCCCGTCTCCTGCCGCCTTGCCTGACCCTGTGCCCCGGCCAAACCGGCCCGCTCACTGGGAGCCGTGCGCGCTGATACAGCTGCGCCCCGTTTGCCGCCAATCCCTTAGGTGATGCCTTGTCCATCTCCGATCCGGCGGCCTGCACAAGAGAAGAGATATGATGTCACTTGTCCCTGTTACCGGCCTTATCGCCGCCAAGAACTTTGCCACCCTGCCACTAAGTGGGGGTGTGCGATGAGCCAGAAACTGCTGGTATCAGCCCTGCTGCTGGCCCTCGGCGCCGGTGGCGGCTACTGGGCTGCCAAACAGACCACTGCTAGCACCGTGGCCAAGGAGAAGACGCCGCTCTACTGGGTCAACCCCATGGATCCGCGCGACAAGCGCAATGCACCGGCCAAGGACAACATGGGGATGGACTTTATCCCCGTCTATGAGGAAAAACAGGGCGGCTCACCGGGCACTGTCACCATCAGCCCCGAGATCCAGCAGAACCTGGGGGTGCGGCTTGCCAAGGTGGAGAAGCTCCCTATCCACCAGCAGATCGAGACGGTGGGCTACGTCGGTTATGACGAGGACAAGCTGGAGGCGGTCAACGCCCGCATGGCGGGCTGGATCCGCACCCTCGCCATCAAGAGCGAAGGGCAGCAGGTGAGCAAGGGGAGCCTTATTTACGAGCTCTACGCCCCGGATCTGGTCAACGCCCAGCACGAATACCTGCTGGCCCTCAACACTGCCAACCCGCTGCTGCTGCGCGCCGCCGAAGGCAAGCTCAAGTCCCTGCAGGTACCGGCAGATCAGATAGCGGCCCTCAAGCGCACCCGTCAGGTGCAGGAGACGGTGCGTATCTATGCCCCCAGCAGCGGTTATGTCTCCGAGCTGAAGGTGCGCGAAGGCCAGTATGTGGAGCCCGCCGCGGCGCTCTTTAACATCAGCACCCTCAAGCAGGTGTGGGTGAGTGCAGAGGTGTTCGAGCGCCAGGCCGCCCAGCTGAAGGTGGGGGATCCGGTCACCATGACCCTCGACTACGCCCCCGGCCGCAACTGGCAGGGCCGGGTCGATTACCTCTACCCGACTCTGGATGCCACCACCCGTACCCTCAAGGTGCGGCTGCGCTTCGCCAACCCGGACGAGTTTTTGAAACCCAATATGTTCGCCAAGGTGACGATTCAGGCGGGCAAGGGAGAGCCGCAACCGGTGGTGCCGAGCGAAGCGGTGATCCGTACCGGCAGCCAGGACCGGCTGGTACTGGCGCTGGGGGATGGCAGCTTCAAGTCGGTGGCCGTCACTCTGGGTCCCCAGTTTGGCGACAAGGTGGCCATCAAGGAAGGGGTAGAGGCGGGGGATAACATCGTCAGCTCGGCCCAGTTCCTGCTCGACTCCGAGTCGGCCATCGATTCAGACTTCCAGCGTATGACGGCAGTGCGCCCTGCCCAGGTATGGACCCAGGGCGAGGTTGAAAGCATCGATCTGGCCAACCGTACCCTGATGGTCTCCCACCAACCCATCCCCGAGTGGCAGTGGCCAGCCATGGAGATGGAATTCACCGTCGCCGAAGGAGTCGACATCAGCAAGCTGGTCGAGGGACAGACCCTCCATCTGCAGGTGATGCAGGAGGGGGATGAGTACCGCATCACCACCATCCATCAGCAGCAAACGCCAGCAAGCGGTGACACCGCCAAGCCTGCGGCAGATGAGATGGAGAAGATGGAAGACATGGACCATAGCCAGCATCAGATGGCGATGCCCGAGGTGGAGAAGAAATCATGATCCCTTCCATCATTCGCTGCCTGACAGGCAACCGCTCTCCGCTCTCTGCACCCAATGAGCAAGGAGCCCAACCATGATCCCCTCGATTATTCGCTGGTCCGTGGGCAACCGCTTTCTGGTGCTGCTATTGACCCTCATGCTCACCGCCTGGGGGCTCTGGTCGGTCAAGCAAACCCCGGTGGACGCCCTGCCGGATCTCTCCGACGTGCAGGTGATCATCAAGACCTCCTATCCAGGCCAGGCGCCCCAGGTGGTGGAGGATCAGGTGACCTACCCGCTCACCACCGCCATGCTGGCGGTGCCGGGGGCCACCACGGTGCGCGGCTACTCCTTCTTCGGCGACTCCTTCGTCTATGTGCTGTTTGACGACAACACCGACCTCTACTGGGCTCGCGCCCGGGTGCTGGAGTATTTGAGCCAGGTTGCGCCCAACCTGCCCGCCTCCGCCCGCCCCCAGCTCGGCCCCGATGCCACCGGGGTGGGCTGGGTCTACCAGTACGCGTTGGTGGACAGAACCGGCAAGCACGACCTCAGCCAGCTCACCTCTCTGCAAAACTGGTTCCTCAAGTACGAGCTGCAGACGGTGGAAGGGGTCTCAGAGGTCGCCACCGTGGGTGGCATGGTGCGCCAGTATCAGGTGCGGGTCGACCCGGACAAGCTGCGCGCCTACGGCATCCCGCTCTCCCTAATCGAGACCGCCATCAAGCAGGGCAACCAGGAGACCGGCGCTTCCGTCATCGAGATGGCAGAAGCGGAGTACATGGTGCGCTCCAACGGCTATCTCAAGAGCGTCGAGGATCTGAAGCAGATCCCGCTCGGCACCAATGTGCGCGGCGCCCCGCTGCTGCTGGGCGACGTGGCGGATGTGGTCACCGGGCCCCAGAGCCGGCGCGGCCTGGCCGAGCTCAATGGCGAAGGGGAAGTGGTGGGCGGCATTATCGTCATGCGCTATGGCGAGAATGCCCAGCACACCATCGACGGGGTCAAGGCGCGGCTCGCTCAGCTGAAGAGCAGCCTGCCGGAGGGGGTGGAGGTGGTCACCGTCTACGATCGCTCCGACCTTATCCAGCGCGCCATCGATAACCTCTCCGGCAAGCTGGTGGAGGAGTTCGCGGTAGTGGTGCTGGTCTGTCTGGCCTTCCTGTTCCACCTGCGCTCGTCACTGGTGGTGGTCATCACCCTGCCCATCGCCATTCTGGTGGCCTTTATCGTGATGCATCTGCAGGGGATCAACGCCAACATCATGTCGCTGGGGGGCATCGCCATCGCCATCGGCGCCATGGTGGATGGCGCCATCGTGATGATCGAGAACGTCCACAAACACATGGAGCGGGAGGCGCTCACCGACAAGAACCGCTGGCGCATCATCACCGAGGCGAGCATCGAGGTGGGGCCCGCCATCTTCTTCTCCCTGCTGATCATCACTATCAGCTTCCTGCCGGTGTTTGCGCTGGAGGCGCAGGAGGGGCGGATGTTCCACCCCCTCGCCTTCACCAAGACCTACGCCATGGCGGCGGCCGCCGCGCTTGCCATCACGCTGGTGCCGGTGATCATGGGTTACTTCATCCGTGGCAAGGTACTGGCGGAGCAGGCCAACCCGCTGAACCGCTGGCTGAGCCAAGGCTATGTGCCGCTGCTCAAAGCCGTCTTGGCCCGCCCGAAAACCACCCTGGCCATCGCCGCCGTGGTGACGGTGGCAGGCTTCTGGCCGCTCAAGTACCTGGGCTCCGAGTTCATTCCGCCGCTCGATGAGGGGGACATCATGTATATGCCCACCACCGCAGCCAATATCTCGGTGGGCAAGGCGCGGGAGATTTTGCAGCAGACCGACAAGCTCATTCGTACCGTACCCGAGGTGCAGAACGTGTTCGGCAAGGCGGGGCGCGCCGAAACCGCCACCGACCCTGCCGATCTGGTGATGATGGAGACCAGCATCCAGCTCAAGCCCCGGGATCAGTGGCGCCCCGGCATGACCCCGGAGAAGCTGAAAGAGGAGCTCGACTCCCTCATCCGCTTCCCCGGCCTCACCAACGCCTGGGTGCCCCCCATCAAGACCCGCATCGACATGCTTGCCACCGGTATCAAGACCCCGGTCGGCATCAAGATAGCGGGGCCGGATCTCAAGGTGATCCAGCAACTCGGCCAACAGCTCGAACAGATCGTTGGCAAGGTGGAGGGCGCCTCATCGGTCTACGCCGAGCGGGTGGCGGGTGGCCGCTACGTCAAGGTGGATATCGACCGGCTCAAAGCGGCCCGCTATGGCCTCAACATCGCCGATGTACAGGCGGTGCTCGCCACCGCAGTGGGCGGCATGGAGGTTGGCCAAACCATCGAGGGGCGCGAACGCTATCCCATCAACCTGCGCTACCCCCAGAGCTATCGCGATTCTGTAGCCAGCTTGGAGCTGCTGCCGGTGGTCACTCCAAGTGGCGCTCGCATCGCGCTGGCGGATGTAGCCCGGGTCTACATCAGCGATGAAGCCCCCATGCTGCGCAGTGAAAACGCGCGGCTCAACGGCTGGGTCTACGTCGATATTCGCGGCCGCGATATCGGCTCCTTCGTCGATGAGGCCAAAGCCGAGGTGGGCAAGCAGCTGGTGCTGCCGGCGGGCTACGCCCTCACCTGGTCTGGCCAATACGAGTACATGGAACGGGCCAAGGCGCGCCTCGCCTACGTGGTGCCGCTGACGGTCGCCATTATCGTGCTGCTGCTCTATCTGGCGTTTCGCCGCGTTCAGGAGGTGCTGCTCATTCTCACCACCTTGCCGCTGGCGGTGGTGGGGGGGATCTGGACCCTCTGGCTGCTCGACTTCAACCTCTCGGTGGCGGTCGGGGTGGGCTTTATCGCTCTGGCGGGGGTGGCGGTAGAGACCGGCGTCTTGATGCTGGTCTACCTCAACCATGCCTGGGATGACCTGGTGGCCAGCGGCAAGCCGGACAAGGCGGGTCTGCACCGGGCGGTGATCCACGGCGCCGCCCTGCGCCTACGCCCCAAGATGATGACGGTGGTCACCATCATCGCTGGCCTCTTGCCCATCATGTGGAGCCACGGCACCGGATCCGAGGTGATGCAGCGCATCGCCGCCCCCATGATCGGCGGCATGGTGAGCGCGCTGGTGCTGACCCTCTTGGTGCTGCCCGCCGCCTACTACCTGTGGCGCAGTCGCAGCCTTGGCAAGAGCGCGTACCCGCAATCCGAATAACCCGATTTCACGATCCATATTGACTGAACGATAAGGAAACCATCATGAACTACAAAACGCTGACCCTGACCCTGCTGCTTGGCCTTGCCACCCAGACCAACCTGCAAGCCGAAGAGATGATGCACCATGAAGGGCACGAGATGAGCCAGACGGGTGAGATGAGCAAACAGGCCGCAATGGTGATGACCAAGGGGGTCATTACCCGCCTCGATGAGGGGAGCGGCAAGGTCGGCATCAAGCACGAGGCGATCGAGAATCTCAAGATGCCCGCCATGACCATGGTCTTTCGAGTGGCAGATCCGGCCCAGCTCAAAGGGCTCAAGGTGGGGGATGCCATCCACTTTCATGCCGAAAGCCAGAGCGGCAAGCTCACAGTGACAGCCATCCAACCGCAATAAACGGCTCTGGCTCGCCGAAGAGGTCACGATAGACAGTGACAACGCAAGAGGGAGGCATCAGCCTCCCTCTTCTTTTGATCAACCTGTTCGTGTGGTCAACCTCTGGCGCGCGATAGCACTCAGCTGCGGGTTGCCAGCAACTGCTCCACATCCTCGATCACCTTGAGGGCCGCCTGTGGGCCACCGCTGGAGGTCCAGAGCGACCCGTCCACGGCGCCAAAGCGCTTGGCCTTGATCACCGGCAGTTGCTGGAACGCCGGGGTCTGCTCCGCCTGACGCATGGCATCCACCGCATCGCCGCTGGCGCTCAGGGTACCGACCACCAGCCAGTCAGCATCCAGCAGGTTGAGGGACTCCAGACTGAGCGCCGGTGAGTGGGGTGCGCCAGTCCCCTGCTGCTTGCTTGGGCGTACCAGCCCCATCGACTCCACTACGCTGCTGGCAAAGGTGCCCTGATACATAAAGCTCGGCCCCTTGGGGTTCCAGCGCACTATGCTGATGCTCTCCCCCTGATGCTTGGCCAGCTTGCTGCGGGCCTGAGTCAACCGCTCGGCATACTGCAGCAAGAAAGTATCCCCTTGCTGGTCGCGGTTGAGGGTGTGGGCGGTGCGGCGGAAGCTATCCTGCCACGGCTCACCCCACTTGCTGGTCACCACGGTCGGCGCGATCTCCCCCAGCAAGGTCAGCAGCTCGGGACGGGTCTGGCCTATCAGGATAAGGTCGGGCTCCAGCGCAATCAGCGACTCCAGATTGGGGCTGTCGAGATCGCCGATCACCTGGATCCCCATGCCCGCCTTGTTCAGCAAATAGCGAGGCAAGGTGGGTTGACCACGGCCATTGACGGCGCCGATGGGGGTCAGCCCCAGGGTCAGGGTGCTGTCGAGTTCGAGCTCGCTCAGCACCACCACCCGCGTTGGCTGGACTGGCACCTGCACCTTCTGGCCAAACGCATCGGTCACTTCACGCATCTCTTGCGCCTGAACCAGCGGCGCGGCCAGCATCAGGATGGCTGCTGCCAGGGCGGCAAAACGCTTCATCATCTCACTCCTTCTCGTTGCACGGCCCGGATAATCGGCCGCGTAAATACACTCGGTGGGCCCACAGAGCAGGCCCATATGACTCAACTCGCCGAACGCAGGGTGCGGCCATGTTCGTGGCGACGGGGTACGATAATGGGCGCCCCATCGCCGGGGGCATGAAGAATGTCAACACTGGTCTGGTAGAGCCGGTCGATTAGATCCTTGGTCACCACCTCCCGGGCCGGGCCCATAGCGGCAATGGTCCCCTCGCCGATGGCGAGCAGCTCGTCACAGTAGCGGGCCGCCATCGCCAGATCGTGGATCACCAGCAGCACGGTTTTGCCCTCGGCGGTGATGCGATGGATCGCCTCCATCACCTCGGTCTGGTGACCGATATCGAGGGCGCTGGTGGGCTCGTCGAGCAGCACCATGTCGCTGTCCTGCGCCAGGATCATCGCAAGCCAGGCCCGCTGCGCCTGCCCGCCGGAGAGGGACGCTGCGCTCTGCTGCCAGATGCTTTCAAGCTGCATCCGCTCGCAGGCAATACGCACCATGCGGGCATCCTCCTCACCCCACTGATTGAACCAGCCCTGATGAGGGTGGCGGCCATACTGCACCAACTGCTCCACCAGAATGCCGGCAGGCAGGGTCGGCCGCTGGGGCAGATAGGCGAGCTCCCGCGCCAGCCCCTTCATGGGGTAGCTGGCAAGCGGCTTGCCTTTGAGCAGGATCTCGCCGCGTTGGGCTTTCATCTGGCCGGATAGCAGCTTGAGCAGGGTCGATTTGCCGCAGCCGTTGGGGCCGACGATCCCCACCAGCTTGCCTCTCGGCACGCTGAAAGAGATGTCCCGCAAAATTGGGGTCTGCTGATAGGCGAAGTGGAGGCGATTTACGGTGAGCGTCATCAGTCAGCCCTCTGGCGATCGTTAACGAGAAGAAACAGCAGCAACAGGCCGCCGAGAATGCGGGTCATGATGCCGGTCGCCACCTCGTGAGGGCTGGCCAGCACCCGAACCAGGGTATCGCTGGCAAGCAGCAGCAAGGCGCCGCTGAGTGCTGCCAGCCAGAGCGGCACCACTCGGTCTTTCACCAGCCAGGAGGCAAGAATGGGGGCCGCCATGGCGATAAAGACCACGGGGCCGCCGATGGCGGTGCCGAGCGCCGCCACCAGAATGGCCTGGGCCAGAATGCCCAGTTGTACCCGATCGCCGTTGACGCCAAGCCCTCTGGCCATCTCGGGACCAAAGCGCAGCACCGCCAGCGCGCGGGAGAGATAGACGATCCAGGGGCAGAGCAGCAGCAACAGAATGGCGATGGGGGTGATGGTGCTGTAACCCACGGCGATAAAGCTGCCCATATTCCACAGATAGAGGGAGCTCAGGTGCAGCAGGGCCTGAGTGGACATCACAAACTGGCCGAGCGCCTCGAACAGCTCGGAGAGGCCGATGCCGATCACCACGAACAGATAGCCTTGCTCACCCGGTTTGCGGCAGAGGGCATAGAGCACCAGCGCCGCGAAGATGGCGCCGATGGGGGCAGCCCACCAGGGCCAGCTGCCTACCGTCAGGTAGAGGGAGAAGACGATGATGGCCAGAGAGGCGCCGTTGTTGACCCCCACCATGTCGGGTGTAGCCAGCCGATTGCGCACCAGCGTCTGCACCAGACAGCCCGAGAGCCCCATGGCCGCCCCCGCCACCACGACCCCAAGGATGCGCGGCAGCCGGATCTTGAACAGGGTGAGCTGCTCAAGCCGCGTCCCCTCCCCCAGCAAGGTGTTGACCACCCCGGCCAAGCCAAGCTTGCCGCCGCCAACGCTCAGGGCCAGCAGAGCCAGCGCCAGCAACGCCATGGCCAGCAGAGCCAGCCAGCGCCAGCTTGGCAGATGGATCAGCAAAGAGCGGTTGCCGGCCCGCAGGCAGAGCATATCGGTAGGTGTGCGCATCAGCCCCTCACTTGACGGTCAGCAGGGTACGAAAGCCCCCGCGGTGGACGATGGCGATCAGCACAGGTGCACCAATCAGGGCCAGAATGACCCCATTTGGCAGCTCGAACGGCTGGATCAGCCAGCGCGCCAGAATGTCGGCCAACAGCAGAAACAGCATGCCGAACAGGGCGGAGAAACAGACCTGCACCGACAGCTTCACCGGCTCTACCAGTCGGCCACAGTAGGCGGCAAGAAAGCCGACAAAGCCGATGGGGCCGGCGATAGCGATGGCACTGGCGGTAAACAGAGTGGCGGCCAGCAGCACGCCAATTCGCACCCGGTTAGGGCGGATCCCGAGCGCCTGGGCCTGACTGTCCCCCATCTGCATCAGGGTCAGCTGGCGACAGAGCAGCAAGGTGATGACAAACGCCGCCAGCACGAAGGGCAGTACGGCAATGATGGCATCGAGATTGGCCGCCGACAGGGAGCCGAGGTTCCAGAAGCGGTACTGCTCCAGCACCATCTTGTTGGAGAGCAGCAAAAAGCTGGAGAGACCGCCGAAGGTGGCGGAGAGCGCCACCCCGACCAGAATGAGCTTGAGGGGGTTGGAGCGGCCAATCATCATGCCAAGCCCCAGCACAATCACGTTGCCGAGCAGCGCGCCGAGTCCGGCCCAGAGCAGATAGCCGTAGGCGGACTCCACCCCGAACCAGGTAAGCCCCACCACCAGCGCAAAGACGGCCCCGGCGTTGACCCCGAGCAGGCCAGGCTCCGCCAGCGGGTTGCGGGTCGCACTCTGCAACAAGGAGGCAGCCAGAGATAAAGAGGCGCCGACCACCATGGCGCAGAGGGTGCGCGGCAGTCGCAAGGTATTGAGCACCATGGCGAGCTTCTCGTCGCCAGCCCAGCGGGCATCCCCCATCAGGTAGCCGAGTACCTCGCTGGCACCATAGACGCCCGCACCGGTGGCGAGCGAAAGAGAAAGCAGTATGAACAGGAGGAACAATCCCAGCCAGAACAGCGAGGTCTGGTCTCTAAGCACCCTTTAACTCCTTATGATTGCAATGCCATGTGGTTGAAATAAAAGCCGTCACCCGAGGTGATCCCTTGACAACAACGGAAGCCCGCCAGGGCGAGCTCCCGCTCAGCCATTACAGCTTGTAGGCCACTCCGGCATAGACAGTGCGCCCGTCGAGGATTTGATCGGCCTCGGTGGCAACCCAGTCACGCTTGGTATTGGTCAGGTTGTTGAGTCCGAACTTCAGATCCAGTGCCCGAGTGGCGTTCCAGACTGCCCCGACATCCAGGGTGTGGAATCCGGCGGTGGTCTCATAGGTGGTGCCGCTCATGCGCGGAACCGGAAGGATCTGGCTGCCGGTGTAGTTCCAGCCGAGCTGGGTACTCAGGCTCTCGATGACCTGCCACTCCAGCTTGGCGTTGGCGGTATGCTCCGGCGTCCGATAGAGATCCTTGCCGCTGGTCTTGTCCTCCCCGTCGATCAGGGTGACGTTGCTGGAGAGGGTCAGGGCATCGGTAATATCAAACCAGCCGCTCAGCTCCACCCCCTTGATGCGGGCCTTGCTGACGTTCTGATAGGTCATCACCGCCGGACGCCAGGTGGAGGTCCATGCCTCGCTCTGGATCTTGTCCTTAATATCGTTGTGGAAGACGGTAACCCCGGCGCCCCAGAACGAACCATCATAGGCGGTGCCCAGCTCGTAGCTGACGGCGGTTTCCGGCTTCAGATCCGGGTTGCCCACCACGGCGCAGCGACCGCGACAGGCAGCTACCGCATAATCCGGGTTGGACTGGGCAATGGTCGGCGCCTTGAATGCCTTGCCAATCCCGCCCTTGACCACCCAGTTGTCAGTCAGGCTGTATAGGGCATAACCGCGGGGGCTGAACTCGGTGCCATAGGTCTCGTGGTGATCGACCCGGCCACTCAGGGTCAACGCCAGATCGCCAAAGCCAAACTCATCCTGCAGATAGAGCGCGCTCTGGTTGACGCTGACATCGCCCCCCTTGAGGTTGACGTTATGCTTGAGTTCGGTGATGCGGTACTCGACACCGCTGGTCAGCAGGTGGCTGCCCAGATTACCGCTCACCTGCCCATCGAAGGTGTGGTTGGTCTGGCTCACATCGCCGCTGGTCTTGCTCAGCGCCGTCATCAGCTCGGAGTCATCAAAGAGATCAACCTGCTCGAAGGCATAGCCGACCCGGCTGTCGAACTGCTCCCAACGGCCGACGTGGGTGGCATTGAGCCCCAGTCGTTCCATCTGCTGGATATTGCGCGGCGTCTGGCCGTAGTTGTTCCAGTTGGCCTCCCGAGCGTCTTTGGCGTAGTTCATCCCCACATCCAGATCCTGACGATCATCGATAAGCCATTTGACGTTGGAGAGGATCCCCAGCTTTTCACGCTGCTCGATGGCATCGGCCTTGGGGTTGATGCTCTGCTCACTCTGCCAGGCGTCCCGGTGGTTCCCTTCTACCACCAGGTTGGCCAGCAGCTTGTTGTCGATCAGTGCCCCGCCCACATAGGCGCTCGCCTTGTTGATATCCCCGCCGTGACCATCGGTGGGGTCGCTGAAGGTATAGGTGGCCGCCGCTTCGGTCTTCTCCCCGGGTTGGCGCAAGATGACGTTGACCACCCCACCCAGCGCATCGGCACCGTAGAGGGAGGAGATAGGGCCACGGATCACTTCGATACGCTCAATGGCCGCCATGGGGATGGCGGAGAGATCGAAATCATTGCCATAACCGGAGGTAAGAGCATCGCGGGAGCTGATACGCCGGCCATTGACCAGCAACAGGGTGTAATCTCCCTCCAGCCCGCGCAACTTGATCTCGCTGCGGCCGTAGCTGGTGGCAGGGCTGATATTGACCCCCGGCAACTGTTTCAGAGCGCCGGTCAGATCATTGACATTGAGCTTGTCGAGCTCGGCCCGGGTCACCACAGAGACGCTGGCCGGGGCGGTCAGCTCGCTGTGCCGGGTTTTACTCGCCGTCACCACCATAGTTTCATGAGCGATGACAGGCTCAGTCCCTTGGGCCAGAACTGGCAGGGCAAAAAGGGACAATACCAGCGGATGCACTGCAAATCGTCGGGATGATGTACGCATCATCAACACTCCACATAAAACAACCAAGGCCAACACCACCGACATCCCTGTCTGACCTCGCCAGACCCGGTGCAAAGTGATGGAGTTCATTGGCATGAACAGTCGTCCATGCCCCATCACCCCGAACATCAGTGCATTACGGCAGGCCCTGCGTTGTGCTATGCCACTCGCAGCCATCAATAACAAAAGCGCCGTACCGACTGACATCGAGACGGCGCAATACTAAATGCAAATCATTTTTATTTGCAAGAGTGAATCAGGTATTCTTTCGCATTCGCTTAATTATCCATCACATCGTGGCGAGTCTGGTGATAGGCCTCTTCACTCTTGCCCCGGCGCCAGTACGGCACGGCGTAGAGCGACTGGCGATCCACCTCGAGCACAGACCGAAAATGGCGGCGCAGCGGCAGCACCAGCGCCTCTTCCCCACCCAGCCAGAAGAAGCCACCATCGCGCACCAGCGGCAGAGCAATCACATGCTCCAGCAGGCCGCTGGACTCGGGCTCGCCGACAAACCAGTGACAGCGCACCCCGACCGGCAGCGTCAACGGCTGAGCATCGGCCTGATCCGGCACCAGAATCGCAATTTCCCCTCTGGCATCGGCAGGCATCACCTCGCACATCGCCATGATGGCGGGCAAGGCGGTGAGATCCCCTACCAGACAGTAGTGATCGGCCGGTTGCAGCATAGGGTTGGGACCACCCGGCCCGGAGAGGATTACCTTCTCTCCCGGCTTGGCATGGGTAGCAAAGGCGCTGGCGGGCCCGCCGTCACCGTGCAGCACGAAGTCGATATCAATTTCCTGCTCATCACGGCGAAACGCGCGGATGGTGTAGGTGCGGATCACCGGCTTGTCAGCCGGGTCACTCCAGCGCGGGCCGCTCGGGGTCATTGCAGGCAGCACCGGCTCTACCTGATGGGGCTGGGCCAGCATCACCTTGATATGGGCCCCACCGCAGGTGAAGGGATAGTCAGCCAGTTCGCTGCCACCAAAGGTGATACGACGCAAATGGGGGGTGATCTGGGTAATGGCTTTGACAGTCAGCAGACGGGGACGATTGGGAGGCAGAGATGGGGACACAATGAGGCTCCTCGTTGAGTGTGTTGCCTATGCTACACACAAATGGGAATCACTATCAAATGCGATTATTTCTCGTCTATCCGGCTCAAACATCACTAATCACTACCATCAGCCCCCGAACAGAGAAACGGGCTTATGCACGCTAGTCCCATGATTGGACGAAGAAAGCAGCCGGACAACAACACTGTCACGCAGGGTTCCATTTGCCTATTTCGACCATAGTTTTTCGAGATCAAATTTTATTTCTCAATAAGTTTCCTATCCTTAGTGAAGCAGTTAATGTAAGCACAGGATGCCAAACAGGATTGTATGATGGATGACCAGATCCTGATTATTGATGATGACGAGCTCTCCCTCCCCGACGCGCAGCAAGCAGGCTGGAGGGTGATGATTGTTGACGATGAACCGGAAGTGCATCGCATCACCAAGATCACTTTAAACAAATTCGAGTTTGACAATCGTCCCATCGAGTTTCTGCATGCCTATTCGGCTGCAGAGGCAAAAAAATTGCTGGCCACCACCCCGGATGTTGCACTGCTGCTGCTGGACGTGGTGATGGAGGTCGATCACGCCGGTCTTGATGTTGTCAAATATGTCCGTGAAGAGCTGCAAAACAAGATGGTACGCATCGTGCTGCGTACCGGCCAACCCGGCCAAGCGCCGGAAGATGACGTGGTGACCAACTACGACATCAACGACTACAAGGATAAAACCGAGCTCACCTCCCAGAAGCTGCGCACCCTGCTGCGGGCCAGCCTGCGCTCCTATCGGGATATCCGCACCCTGGAAAGCAACCGGCAAGGGCTGGAAAAAGTCATCGAAGCCTCCAAGGGGATCTTTGAGAAACGGGCGCTGCGTCAGTTTGTCGAAGGCGCCCAAGAGCAGCTGAGCGCCCTGCTCCATCTGGGAGAGACCCAGATTTACGATGTAAAACAATATGCCTACGAAGTGAAGGATCAACTGCTGGAGCCCCTGCTGCCAGGTCATCCCCCGGTGCGGTTGACAGAGGCACCCGAGATACTGCGTCAGGCCATGACCCGGGGCTGCAATATCTACAACACCAACCAGATGGTGCTCTACTGCCAAAACCCGCGCCACCACCTGTTGTTTCATATCGAGACCACTCGCCAGCTCAGTCAGATCGATACCAGCCTGCTGACCCTGTTTACCGAAAACATCATAGTGGCACTGGAAAATATCCGGCTCAACGAGGTGATCGCCGACAACCAGCGGGAGATCATCTATCGCATCGGCGAACTGGTCGAAACCCGCTCCAAGGAGTCAGGGTTACACGTCAAACGGGTCGCGCTCTACACCGAGCTTTTCTGCCATCTGCTGGGGATGAGCGAAGAGCAGAGCGAGCTGGTTAAACGGGCCTCACCACTGCACGACATTGGCAAGGTGGGGATTCCCGATGCCATTTTGCACAAACCGGGCAAGCTGACCCCGGAAGAGTGGGAGATCATGAAAACTCATGCCCAACTCGGTCAGGATATGCTCTCCGGCAGCGATCTGGCGTTGTTCCAGATTGGCGCCACCATAGCAGGCAATCACCATGAGAAGTGGAATGGCAGCGGTTATCCCCGCGGTTTGAAGGGGGCCGATATCCCACTGGAAGGACGGATCGTGGCACTGGCCGATGTGTTCGATGCCCTGGGTTCGGATCGCTGCTACAAGAAAGCATGGCCGCTGGACAAGGTGCTGGCCCTGATTGAAGAGGAGAAGGGGCAGCATTTCGACCCCCAGTTGGTCGAGCTGATGATGGCCAATCTGGACAAGTTCCTCGAAATCCGCGAGCAGAACAAGGATGTCTATATCGGCGATCACTGATTGCTGCCAATCCCTTATCCTAAGGGGTCGAGCTAAAAAAACCGCCCTGCTTATCGAGGGCGGTTTCTTCTCTCTGGTGTATCGTTTTTCCCGAGTCTGGGCTACTGCTCTGGCAAGTTGAGATCTAGCTTGGCTGCCGGTTGGCCGTTTTGTTGATTTTCAGCCTGAGCTGCTGCTAGCGCACGTTTAAAAGCACGCCGTTTTTGCATCACCACAAAACCTGCGCCTCCCAGCAACACCAGTAGTACCCCACCCCCAACCAGAACCCAAAGTAGCCACCCCATTCCCTCTTCAGGCTGCTCTTCGGTAGACTCGGCGCTGGAGGCCTGAGCGGCGGCCGACATCACCTCTACAGGAGGCGGCGGTGGCGGGAAGACATTGAAGGTTTTCACCGGCAACTCGATTTTCAGCTCACGGCCGAGGCGAGTGGTGCCATAGAGGGTTGCTTTCACCTCATGCTGACCGACCTCCTTGATGTTGGAGAGATCGATATCAAGCTTGGGGTCGCTGGCGGTCTCGCTGAACTCGTAGAGGCCGCCCACATTGCTGGTCACACTCCCCTTGACCACCACGGAGGCGGGATCCAGCTCATCACGGTCGATTAGCAGTGAGAGCTTGGCACCCAGCTCATCCGAAGGCGGCGACAAGTTATAGCTGAACGGATAGGGGTAAAGCAGAACATCCTGATAACGGGCACGGACAAAAACCTGATTGCCCGTGCTGAACATGGCGCGGTACTTGCCACCGGGAATATCATGCAGCGTCACTTCCGCCGTCATGATGCCATCGCCCGGCACTTCGTCGAGCCCCTTGCCATCATCGCGATAGTGGCCAAGTACTTGATCCAGCACGACCTCTTTCTTATCGGCATCGCTGAACGATTGCAGCTTGACGGTCATGCCAAGATCAGAGAGATAGTATTTATCTTTCGGCGGCTGACCATTGATCAGCAACCACGCCTTGAGCTTGACCACCTCCCCCTGATAGAGCTGCATCGGCAGGGCGGCGATATCGAGCCGGATATCGGAGAGAATGCGCACCCGGTTGTCGGGATCCACCTCGCCAATCGCCTGCCAGGGGCCCGGCATGGGATTGCGCAGGGTAATGAGATCATGCTCCGGCAGCGCCAGCCAACCCACATCTGCGGGTTTGACCTTGCCCACGTAAAGCTTGCTGCCATCGGGGCGAACCAGGATCACGGACGGGGTGCCCGGCTTGCGCTTGATGATGAAGGTGATCTCCTTCACGCCGTAATCGATGCGAAAGCGGTTATCCAGCAGCGGAATATCGGAAGGGGCAAATACCTCGGTCGCCATCGCCCCCAGCGAGAGCAACAACAGCAGACCGGCACACCACTTGCTCATTGCCGCCACAGACAACTTCCTCCCTTTTTCTGTACCAGATCCAGTCTCGCCTCGTGCAGGGCCTGAACCTCGGCACTGGCACGCACCACCTTGAGGGCGGGTCGGTTGCTCTCTAACCGACGAATACTGGTGTCCTGATTGCTTTCGTTTTCGTTGCTTTCGGTGGCCAGATTGAGTTTGGTCTGGCCGCCGGTCATCAGCAGGTAGACGTCCGCCAGGATCTCCGCATCGAGCAAAGCCCCGTGCAGGGTACGGTGGGAGTTGTCGATACCGTAACGATCGCACAGCGCATCCAGGTTGTTGCGCTTGCCGGGGAAGAGATCCCGCGCCATCGCCAGGGTATCTGTGATGGTGCAGATATCCGCCGTTTTGAAGTTGAGTCCGAGCTTGCTGAACTCGTAGTCCATGAAGCTCACGTCAAACGGCGCGTTGTGGGCGATCAGTTCGGCGCCGCGGATGAACTCGAGGAACTCGTCGGCGATCTGGCTGAACGACGGTTTGTCACGCAGAAACTCGTCGGTGATACCGTGCACCTGGATCGCTTCCGGGTCGACCAGACGATCAGGCTTGATATAGACGTGATAGTGGTTACCGGTCAGCTTGCGGTTGATCACCTCCACACAGCCGATTTCGATAATGCGGTGCCCCAGATAGACAGGGCCGCCCGCCGTATTCATACCTGTGGTTTCAGTATCCAGAATGATCTGGCGATTCAGTTGGGGTGTGTTCATGATCCAATCTATGTCAAACTTCGGCTTTACTTACTCGCTAGTTTACCCCAAGCCTCATGTTAAAACAGATTGATTGCTCATGTTAAAACAGATTGATGTCTATACCGACGGCTCCTGCCTCGGCAATCCGGGCCCGGGTGGTTACGGGGCCGTGATGGTCTACGGCAAGCACCGCAAGGAAATTTCCGCCGGATTCAAGTTGACCACCAATAACCGGATGGAGCTGATGGCAGCCATCATGGGGCTTCGAACCCTCAACGAGCCCTGCAAGGTGCGCCTCACCACCGATAGCCAATATGTGCGCCAGGGGATCACCCAGTGGATCATCGGCTGGAAAAAGAAGGGGTGGATGACCGCCAACCGGCAACCGGTCAAGAACGTCGATCTCTGGAAGGAGTTGGATGCAGAAGTGGGTCGCCACCAGATTGAGTGGCTCTGGGTAAAGGGCCACTCCGGCCATCCGGAGAACGAACGGTGCGACGAGTTGGCCAGAGATGCCGCCTGCGGCAAGGATCTGGCCGAGGATACCGGTTACCAGCCCTGACGGGCCATGCCCGGTGTGGCGAGGGACTTTGGCAGTTGCCAGCGCCGCCGCACCGGGATCAGTGGAAAACGCCGTTTACGGGCAGCAATCACGTATACCGACGCAAACGCCTTGCAATAATCCCGCCCGATACTCTCCCGCCACCAGCTGTGCCAGCTCTGTTTACCCATAAACGAGTAACCGAAACGCTCGTCAAACATCACTTCACACCCCAATAGATGCAGCCAGTCCGTCACCCGCCCAGGGGTAAACATCCGAGCAGACCAGGGCAACTTGCTCCGTAAAAAAGGGATACAGTGGCCAACTCCCACCAGACTCACCGGATTGTAACCACTGATGATGAGCCAGCCATCATCGGTCAGCACCCTTTCGGCTTCACGCAATACCTGATGGGGATCGGCGGAGAAATCGAGGCAGTGAGCCAGCAGACAGGCATCGACGCTGCCGGTTCGCACCGGCAGCTCGAGGGGATCGCCATAGATGTCCAGCAGTCGTCCCTCAGGCGCGACACCCACCTGATGACGAATGGATGAACATTTGCAGGAGAGCTCGGCGCTCAGGGCTCCGACCTTGAGCAAGTGATACCCGAACAAGTTGGGGCACCAGCTGTCGAGCCGCTCCTGGATCTCGGCCGCCACCCAGTCCCCCATAGGCAATGCAGACCAGCTGGTCGGGATCTCGATTTGTTGTTCGGTACGTGCCACCTGCATAATAGGGCTCAACTCGGGGTTTCGAACGCCATCCTGTTATATAAGATACCCTCCCTAAAGAGAAGCAGACTCATGTATCCAGTGATCACAGTTCCAGCCTTTAATGACAACTACATCTGGTTGATCCGCCACGAAAATCACTGCCTGGTGGTCGATCCGGGCGATGCCGCACCCGTGCTAGAGCGGCTTGAGGCATTGGGGCTGGTGCTCGATGCCATCCTGCTGACCCATCACCATAACGACCATGTCGGGGGCGTCACCGAGCTGCTTGCCCACTTCCCCCACGCCCGGCTCTATGGCCCCAAACTTGACCCGATGCCGGATCACCACGGTCAGTGGCTGGAAGATGGCGATCAGATCAACTGGCACGGCCTCGCCCTCGAGGTGATCCATGTGCCCGGGCACACTCGCGGCCACATCGCCTACCACGGCAACGGCATGCTCTTTTGTGGCGATACCCTCTTCTCGGCCGGTTGTGGCCGCCTGTTTGAAGGGACGCCGGAACAGATGTACCACTCGTTACAGCGCCTTGCCGCCCTGCCCGACGAGACCCTGATCTACTGCGCCCATGAGTACACACTCTCCAACCTGTGCTTTGCCTATGCAGTTGAACCGGACAATCCGGCGATCCGCCGCCAGATCGGGCTGATCAGCAAACTGCGGCAACAAGGGCTGCCAAGTCTGCCAACCCGGCTGGGTGACGAACGCACTTTCAACATTTTTCTGCGATGCGAACAGGATTCAGTGAAATTTTCTGCTGAAAAACATGGGCTAAAATGCGTGGAAAATCCGGTAGATACCTTCACCATCCTGCGTCAGTGGAAGGACGTTTTTTGAACAAACCTTGATCAGGGGGCCATTGCCCCTTATGATGCGAGCTGTTTTTCCTAAAAATGACCGGAACGAGATGAAGGTACGAACGGCCTTATTGGCAGCGCTGTTGCTCAGCGGCTGCCAAAACCTGAGCCATCAGGATGACCGGGCGCTAACGGCAATCGAGCCGATCAAGTCCCCCCAGGTCAAGAAAAAAGCGCATAAAAAACACTCTTCCCATTTCCTGTTTGGCGATGAACAGCTGGACGAAATGGAAGATACGGACAATCTGTGGGTGCGTATCAGCGATGATATGCAACTGGAAACTCCGGACAATCCGCGCATCCGCCAGCAACGTGAGTGGCTGTTGCGCAATGATAAGCATCTGGCGACCATTGCCAGCCGGGCTGAACCCTACCTCTATCTGATGGTAGAGGAGATTGAACGGCGTGAGCTGCCAATGGAGCTTATTACTGTCCCGATGATCGAGAGCATGTTTGATCCCCATGCCCGATCCCGCAGCAATGCCGTCGGACTCTGGCAGTTTGTGCCAGCGACAGGCAGAAACTTCGGTCTGCGCCACGACAACTGGTATGACGGACGGCGCGATGTGCTGGCCTCCACCAATGCGGCGCTCGACTATCTGGAGTACCTGAACCGCTTCTTTGACGGTGACTGGCTGCAGACGCTGGCCGCCTACAATGCCGGGGAAGGACGGGTGCGCAACGCCATACAGCGTAACCAGCGCGCAGGCAAACCGACCGACTACTGGTCGCTCGATCTGCCCCGCGAAACCCGGATGTATGTGCCCAAGATCCTCGCCATGGCTGACATGATCAGTAATGCGGACAAGTACAATATCCAGTTGCCGGTGCTCGCCAACGAGCCGAAGCTGCGAGTGGTGGAGACCGGCAGCCAGATCGATCTGAATGTGGCCGCCCAACTGGCCGGTCTGCGTACCTCACAGCTCAAGGAGGTCAATCCGGCCCTGAGCCGTGGTGTGATGTCGCCCCGTGGCCCTTACCGCCTGCTGGTACCGGTAGAGTATGCCGATACTCTGGAGCTGGCACTGGCCGATCTGCCCAAGAGTGAGCGTATTCGAACCCGCTCCTATCAGGTCACCAGTGGCGATACCCTGTCGCGCATTGCCCAGAATCATGGCGTCAGCGTGAACGAGCTGAAGCTGGCCAACAATCTGCGCAGCAACAACCTGCGTCGCGGTCAGCAACTGGTGATCCCGACCCACGGTCAGGTCAGCAGCAAGGCCAGCTCCGCCAGCAAACCGCAGCAGCTGGCAAGCCGTGGTAGCAGCCAGAAGGCCAAAGTCAGTTACAAGGTGCGCTCGGGTGACAACCTGTGGAGCATCAGCCAGGCACACGGCGTCTCCCACGAAGAGCTCGCCAAGTGGAATGGTCTGAATGCCAAGTCGGCGCTCAAGCCAGGCATGAAGCTGGTGGTCTATCCCAAGCAAGGGAAGAAGAGCGACAAATCGATGGTGTATCAGGTTCGCCGTGGCGACTCCATCTCCTCCATCGCTGCTCGCTTCCAGGTGGCCATCAACGATGTGATGCGCTGGAATCAGCTGGATAAAGGGGATTACCTCAAGCCCGGTCAGGAGCTGACCCTGTTTGTGAAGAACAACAGCTAAGCCTCACCGCTTGAACCCGATAAAAAACGGGGCCAGTCATCTGACTGGCCCCGTTTTTTATTATTACTGCTGCTAACCGCTGCTGTGTCTGAGCCGCCGACTAAAACAATGGCTTGGCGCCACCTGCGGATGCATCACCGCTCTGCAGGCAAAACTATCACCGCTATTCCCAGAGCCTTGTCGGCACCACCATCAGCACGGTGCGCTGACCGATCGCCACATTTGCATTGGGGAAGACCACCGCCTCACGCGGCTTCTCGACTGTGTAACGCAGCTCACCATCCTCGGCCAGCACGAACCCTTGGGGGAATTCGGTGAAGTTGTCCACATCGCTGGCGAACAGGAAGCGAAAGTCCGCCGATTTTTTGGTGATCACCCGATCGATGGCAAACAGGGTGAAATCATCCGCCCGCCACGGCTCCAGTGCCACCTCATCCTGAGTGACCAGCTCCTGCAGCGCCTGACGGGTTTCGATAAAGCGGGTCATATCGTTCTCGCCAAACGGGCGCACCTTGCCCAGCTCCACCGTGAAGGCATGGGCGCCATGCTGGCGGGAGCTGTAGTAGCTGAAGGTCGTGGTCGGGCTGGCGGAGAGCAGAATAGTACGCACCCCGCAGGCGCCGAGGAACTGCACCTGCTCGCGGCAGTGAGGCCGCTCGTGGGGGAAGGGGTAGACGGCAAACTTCTCGTGGCGCGAGCCGCGAATGGCGGTGTGCAGGTCGTAGTGGTAACGGGGACGAGCCGGATCGGCAAAGAAGCGGCTAACATACTGCTCGAGGCGCATGGCACGGATCCGCTCCCGATTGCAGAGCCCCTCCCCCTTGCTGTGGGCGCCAGAGAAGAGCCGGTTCATGTTCTCCTCCACTTCTCGCAGCCCCAGATTCATCGCCGCCGGATTGCCAAACAGGAACAGCACCCGATGGCGGGCGCTCAGCTCGCCTGAGAGCAGACGGCTCAGCAGCTGGTTGCAGATCTCGATGGGGGCAGTCTCGTTGCCGTGGATACCGCAGGAGAGGACGATATCCTTGCGTCCTCCCGGCTGATCGCCCGCGCCACGGGCAGGCTCCAGACAGAGCACGCCGGTATCCCAGACGCTGACCCGCGCACCATCGGGCAGGGCAAATTCAAAGGGCTCAAGCTGCCACTCATGGCTGCGGGTCAAGGCCAAAAAATCGTGCTGGGGAATCATCCGTCTCACCCTCTCGCTCTGGAATACTATGGCCGGATTATACGCAAGGCATCGTGGCTTAAAATCATTTTTTAAACAAATTCAAACATTAACGATACAAATGTGATAACAATCGAACGATGACAGCAATGACAGTAGCGATGTGGAATAAAGAGGAGAGGAAAAAGGATCAACAAATAACAGGGGGAAAACGGGGGGAGATAAAACAGACAATAACAGACCTGGCAGTTGGTCCCCACAGGGGCAGAACAGCAAACGACTCAGCAGAAAAACAAGGCATCCATGCCCGGTAGATCAACCACGCCAGAACGGCTTGGTGGTCTCTTGATAACGGTCAGCTTCGTTCAGGCCGATGTCTTTGAGCAGGTACTCGGGCAGCTCGGAGAGCTGGCGACGGCTGCGGCTGCGCTCCAGCCAGGTCAGAACGGTCATTTTAACGCGAGCAACCAGATTCAATTGGCTGGAATGCTGGTAACCGGTTTCGGTATAAGCCATGTTGGCCATGATGTGGCTCCTCTGAATATTTGTTTACGCACTGGGCTTTATTTGATGCGCAAAGCTTAGTCAGGGAACAGGGCCGACTCAATTGACGAATTTTGATACGTTACATTAGTAAATCTAATGTCTAAAAACGGCAGGATTTAATTTTAACGCTTTGATTTTAAACAAATAATTATTTTAACAGTTGGCCAGCAGAGTCGCACAGCATATTGTGCTGCATGGCACCCATCTATATATGCATTTTACTGCTTTACATATGCAGGGATGGACAAGGTGTGAACAGCTGGCAACAGCGGAGCTACACGTGATTGTTAATTTAATGATCTTGTGGTGATCTTTATTTAACACTCTGAAACATAAATAAAACCATTACCACATCCCCATTCAGAGGCGCACATTGCCCCCTCCTCAAAGTGCCTCTTGGCACTCCAACCGCATGCTGGTATGTTTATTTATACAGTAGTTTTGCTACCCGCAGCAATGTCATACCTGATGTCGTCAACAGCGGGTCAGACCACAGGATCATCGATGGATACCTTTACCCCTACCGCCGCCCTGCGTCAACAGATGGCCGCCATTGAAACCTCTCTCAACCAGCTGGCCGATCTGCTTGGCCAGCTCGAGCTGCAGGAGGCCCATGTCTATCCCCTCCCCCCGGTGGCGCAGGGGGAAGAGCACGACCCGATCGAGCAAATTGAGGTGGGCTATCTCAACGGTGAAGCCGCACTGGCGGCCACCCTCGCCGCTTATCGGGACCACAGCGCCCGCCCCGGCTGCTCCACCAAGGCGACTCACCGGCTGCCCGGCTGGTTGCGCTTTCCTGCCGCCGCCGCCCCGCAGCTCCAGCCGCTGGTTGAGGAGATCAACCAGCGCAAGCTTGATTTCAAGGGGCTGGTGCAACAGGCGGGGGGACGGGATGAGAAGTTCGAGCTGGTACATACCGCCCTGCCCGGCGTGATCACCCTGCAGGTCTACCGCAAGCTGACCCTGTTGGCGGGGGAGCTGCAATCCCTCGGCTTTACCTGGGCTGACAAGCAGACCATCAATCGCCTCACCCGCGAACAGGTGCTGGAGATGCTGGAGCGCAGCCGCCGCTACATACCGGCCCTCTCCAACAACGAGGAGTGGAGCAAGATGGTGGATCAGGAGGTGTACGACATTCGCCGTCTGCCTGCCGATGCCGAGCTGCGGATCCGCCGCCCGGTCAAGACCCACCCGATGATCAACCTGCTCTGGCTGGAGCGCACCCCGCGCAAGCAGCAGATCAAGGCGAGCCTGCCTCTGCTGCTCTGCTCGGATACCCCGCCTGCAGTCACCCATCTGGGCAACTATCCCCCCAAGAGCCGGCAGGCGCGGCGAGATCGCAAGATTGGCGGCGAGCCCATCATCGAGCGGCTGCACCTCTATCTCTATCAGGGGTGACTGGATCAGGAATAGCTGGGCCGCCTTGCCGCGATAAACGAGTACCCCATATCTGCGTCCCAAACGAGAAAGGGGAGAACATCTCTGGATGTTCTCCCCTTTTCTATCTCGATAGGCGGTATGAAAGGCGGCGTCGCCAATCAGCCCATCAGCAGGGCTCGCAGGCTCTCCACATCCAGCCCACGCACCTCGGACTGGCCGCTCAGCAGGCCATCGGCCAGCGCCCGCTTCTCGTCGTGCAGGGCGACAATCTTCTCCTCCACCGTCTGCTCGCACACCAGCCGGTACACGGTCACCGGCTGGGTCTGGCCCATCCGGTGCGCCCGATCGCTCGCCTGATCTTCAACCGCCGGGTTCCACCAGGGATCGAGGTGCAGCACGGTATCGGCCTGGGTGAGGTTGAGGCCGGTGCCCCCCGCCTTGAGGCTGATGAGGAACAGCGGCACCTCCTCGTGACGAAAACGCAGGATGGAGTCCTGACGGGACTTGGCGGAGCAGCCCCCATCCAGATAGCAGTAGTCCCAGGACTTCTGCTCGATGCGGGTCCGCAACAGACTCAGCAGATCGACGAACTGGCTGAACACCAGCACCCGATGACCGCCGTCGATCGCCTCTTCCAGCAGGGCCATCGCCTCGTCCAACTTGCTGCTGGTTTGCGACCACTCTGGCATCACCAGCTCCGGCGAGCAGCAGAGGCGGCGCAGCCGGGTCAGGCCACTCAGCACATGCATCAGGGCGCGGCCATCGGCGCTTTGCACCTGCTGCACCACTTCCCGCCGAGTCGCCTCGTAGAGCTGGCGCTCTTCGGGGGAGAGGCTGATGTGGTGAATGATCTCGGTCTTGTCCGGCAGCTCGGTCAGCACCTGCTGCTTGAGACGACGCAGGATAAAGGGGCTGATCACCGCCCGCAGCAGCGCCATGTGCTGGGGATCCTTGACCGCCTTGCCAAAGCGACGCTTGAACTCGCCAAGGCTGCCGAGCAGCCCCGGGTTGATAAAGGTGAAGAGGCTCCACAACTCCCCCAGATGGTTCTCGATGGGCGTGCCGGAGAGGGCGAGGCGAAAATCCCCTTCCAGCTGGAACAACAGCTTGGCGCGCTGAGTGCCGGCGTTTTTGATCTGCTGCGCCTCATCGAGCACCATGCTGGACCAGCGGCGGGACTTGAGCGACTCCGCTAGGCTGCCGAGCATGCCGTAGTTGATGAGGATCACCTGACCGGCCTTGGCCTCGCGAATAATGCGCTCGCGCTCGGCGGGATTGTCAAAGATCACCACCTCCAGCTCGGGGGCGAAACGGGCCACCTCCTCCTGCCAGTTGGTGACTACCGACTTGGGCACCACTACCAGCGCAGGGCCAAGGTGCTGGCGCATCCGCAGCACGATAAGCGCCTGCAACGTCTTGCCAAGGCCCATGTCATCGGCCAGACAGGCGCCAAAACCGTGATGGGCCAGGGTCGCCATCCAGCGAACCCCCTCCTTCTGGTAATCCCGCAGCGCGGTGAGCAGCTCCGGTGGGCAGGATACCTCCTGCTGCCACTCCTGCTGCAGGGATTGCCACGCTGCATCCCCTTCGGTGGTAATGACCGAGAGCAGGCGAGTGAGCGGATAGGCCAGCTTGTTGTTGATGCGCTGCTCTTCATCGAGCATGGCCCCCAGCATGGTGAGCCGCTCCACCAGCTTGTCGCTCAGCATCAGGCTGGTCTTCTCGTCGAGCTCAACGGTGCGCTGCCCCGGGGTCATCTGGCGCAGAATAAGGCGCAGATCGAGGATCTGGTGCTCATCGAGGGCCAGCGCCCCTTCGACCTGGAACCAGTCCTGCCGCCGCTCGATGCGCAGGCTCAGAGCCGCTTCATCGAGGCTCTTGAGGCGAGCGCTGTCCTGATGCCAGTGAATGACCACACCGGCATCCACCAGCTCGGGCAGGGCATTGACCAGCGCCAGCGCCTGTTCCCCCTGCAGCAGCCACTCGCTGCCGGGCAGGCCGATGGGCAATTGATTGCGCAGTAGCTGGGCCTGCAGCTTCTCGGCCCCGAGATCCCGCTGCCAGTAGTGGTACGCCTTGATCCCCTGCCGCACGATCGCCTCCCCCTTGCCAAGGGGCTGGGGCGGCAGATCCTCAAAGCGGGTCACCAGCTTGACCGACAGCTGACCATCCTGCCAATCCAGTTGCACCGAAGGAATGCCCGGCCAGGGAGCCAATTCGGCGTTGCCGCTAAGCCCCGCAACCTGACTGTGCCAGGGCAGCTCGGGAATGGCGTCCAGGGTGCGTTGCAGCTCGGCCAGCCCCTCGGCGGGCAGCAGCGGGATGGATTCGAGCGCTGGCAAGCGGTCGAGCAGCGGCTGCGGGGTGAGGATCAGCTGCCACAGGTCCTGCGCCAGCGGCATGATATGGGCCCCGCGGGCGGCTGCATCTGGGATCAGCAAGGCACTCATCCCCTCTTCGGTCGCGATAATCTGCAGCAGCGGCGCCGTGATGGCGAGCTGCAGCTTCTGCCCCTTGGCGTTGAACAGGCGGGGGTGATCGGCCAGCGGCGCCCAGACATCCCGGGGCAAGCGTCCCATCACCCGCGGCAGGGTGCGCACCACTGCCCAGTCGTGCTCATCGAGCAGCGCCGCATACTGGGTGGAGAGCAGGGTGGGATCGACCCGGCGGCCTGCCGTCCACTCCCCCTTGGTACTCAGCTTCTGGATCTTGCACTCCAGCTCGGGGCCGTCGGCGTGAAGCAGCCACACCAGCCGCTCCTGCGGCTTGCGTACACCACTGGAGCGTCCCAGCCCCTGCAACCAGTTGAGCCAGCTGGCGGAGGCGGCCCCCTTCTCCTCGCCGGCGTCCTCTTCTGACTCTTCGTCTTCGGCCTCGCTGTTGCGCAGTTGGCCAAGTGGCGCCCCTTTGGCTCCCTCTCCCAGCAGCAGGCGCAGCAGATCCTGACAAAACGCCATCAGCCGATGATGAGGGTCGGCGTCAAGCAGGTGGGAGAGATCCCACTTGTGCAGCATGGCCACCTGCGCGCTCTGGGCGCCGTGACGGGCCAGCGAGCAGAGATCGAGCCAGAGGTAGCCCCAGTGGAGCTCCTCCACCGGCAGTTGCAGGGTATCGAACAGCCCGACCGCCTGACCGTGGCGATCGCCCGCCCACTGGCTGAGCAAGTCGGCAAGCAGGGGGAACTGGCCAGTCAGACTGCGCTGCCACTTCTTGCGCTGCTCGCTGGCAATGACGGGATCGGCCTGCTGTAACCAGCCAAGCCAGAGCAAGGCACTAAAGGCACGCGGCCACTGTCCCTCATGACCCTCTGCCTGCCACTGGCCCAGTGCGGTGAGCAACCGCTCACCCAGCGGGCCACACTCCCCTTGCGAGGCCACTGCCTGCAGGGCAGGCCACAACAGGCTGGAATCGGAGCTCTCGCCATCCCCGCAGAGCCAGCGCCACTCCGCCTCGAACGCTTTGGCCCGGGTCTGCACCTCGGGGGCGCAGCGCACCAGCGCATTGGCCAGCGGCCAGCGCTCTTCATAGGGGGCATCGAGCAAGAGTTGCAGCGAGAAGTGCTCCAGCAGCAGTTGCTGCCAGGCGGGGCTGGAGCCCGCCAGCAGCTGATGGGCATCGGGGGTATCGAGCAGGGTGAGCAGATCGCCGGAAGAGAAAAAGGCCGGGATCTCCCCCGCCTTGCCCCGACACAGTTCGCGCACCAGCCCGTGAACCAGATCCTGGCCGGTCACCGAGGAGACCCTGCTCCAGTCCGGCGCCGGGCAGAGACCGGCCCGCACCCCCAGGATCAGCGCCAGCGTCCCTTCGGCAGTCAGGCTCCACTGCTGCTCCCCGCGCAATCTGATCAGGCCGGCATCGTGCAGCCGGGTCAGGTGGCCGGCGAGCTCATGGCCCGCGCCGAGCGTCTCTTGTAACAGACGGGTACTGGCGACACGCTGCAGTTGCAAGGCACTGAGCAGGAGATAACTATCCGAAGAGAGGGTGGAGGCAGACATCAAAACTCACGGGCAGATGCAAAAGCGGAATTTTAACGGTAAAGCGCCGCCCACTCGACCCTTTACCGTGAAATAACTCAAAAAAAAACGGCCATCCGTGATGACCGTCGAAAGTAACGAAGGAAATAGCCGGATCATCCGGTTACCTCCCACAGCGGGAAAATCGGGAGCGCTAGCCCCTAATTCGTGGGGCCAATGCTAGAGGTTGACGTATTAAAAAGCTTTGAAGCGGATCACAATTGAAAAGGATTTCTGAAAACGGTTTCAATTTTTGACGACCTAAAGAGATGATCTTGCACCAAATGAACCATCTCCAACCCGGCCTTCCTCGTCGCGGCATGGATCCCATATACCCATTTCCATTCAGGGCTCGAGGGGGCTGTTGGCCCCGACCGCCGGAATGCGCGGGGCATTATCGGCGATTGGCAGCTGAACGACTCCCCCCTTGTCCGAAGCATTGGCAGACTGATCTGGCCAGCACGCTCGGTACTCGGCCAGCTACGAGGGCAAACGTGGCGACTCACCGGTTGCAAGAAACGGGGCTTCATCCGACCGGCTTGCCCGGGCTGTCATTGATCGATAGGATGTGCCCCATTCCAAGAGGGCAGGAGCAACATGATTTTGCGACAACGCGTGGCGACAAGACTCCTGCTGCTGGTCTGCATTCTGCTGCTCAATTGTGCACTCCAGCCGCTGACCAGGCTGGCTCAGCTGGAGATAGCCGCTGGCTGCCATATGCTGACCGCCCCATCCTCCGCCATCGATGTCGATGAGGATGGCCGCGCCGCAACGCCGCAACCCGGCAGTTGCCAGCTCAACGGCAAGTGGCTCAGTGCCGCCAGCCTGCAATGCGCCGAACAGCTCTTCTTTGCCATCGCATTCCTGATCGCCCTGCTGGCACCACTGCCCCGTTGCTCGCCCCCCCTCCCCCCACCCAGAAATATCTCCCCGCCAGAACGGCGGCTTCATCTCACCCTTTGTGTCTGGCGAGAATGAGTCAGTCGCGGCTTAAACAACCCTGACTTTCATTTTCAAGAGACAACACCATGTCAAACATCTTCAAGACTGCCCTCTTGCTGGGCAGCCTGCTGTGGCAATCCATCGGATTGGCCAGCGATACCGGCTGGCTCACCAGCCCCCGCAACGATCACGCACAAATCCGGCTGCAAGCAGATAGCCGGGATCCGGCACAGCCCCGGGTGCTGCTCAGTCTGGCACTCGAGTCCGGCTGGAAAACCTATTGGCAAAACCCGGGTGAAGGGGGAATTGCCCCTGAAATTCTCTGGGATGATCCCCAACTCACTCAACAATGGCACTGGCCAGTGCCAGAGCGATTCGCGGTCAGCGGCATGTCGACCCAGGGGTATCAGCAGGCCGTTACCTTTCCCATAAGCCTTGGCCATGGCAACCGCAAGGAGCTGACCGGCACGTTACGCCTTTCAACCTGCAGCAACGTCTGCATCCTGACCGACTACCCTTTTGCCCTTGCTCTGGATGGTACGGCACCGGACGGGTTCGATCTTGCCTATGCACAGGCGATGAGCAAGCTGCCACAAGCCATGCCCAAGAGCGTCAACCTCCAGGCTGGCTACCAGCAAAACCGGCTACAGCTGAGCGCTAAGCAGCAAGAGGGGTGGCGGGCTCCGCAGATTTTCATCCAGCAGCTGGAGGGGGTCGAGTTTGGCGAGCCCAGCCTGGAGGTGCAGGGCAATACCCTGATTGCCCGCATTCCGGTCAGCGATGGCTGGCAAGGGGATGCACCGGATATCCGTCATCAGCAACTGGGCGTGGTACTGGTCAATGGTGATGAAGCCTGGCAGCGCCAGGTCACCATAGGTGATCCCCTGCCACTACCCGCTGGTGGCCACTCGCTGCGCTGGATCCTGGGAGCTGCACTGCTTGGTGGGCTTATTCTCAACCTGATGCCCTGTGTGTTGCCGGTGCTGGCCCTCAAGCTGGGATCAGTACTGCAACTGGAGACCCGTGAGCGTCGCCCGGTTCGCTTGCAGTTCCTGGCGGCAAGCGCAGGTATCCTGGTCTCCTTTTGGACGCTGGCACTGATGAGCACCCTGCTGCGCGCCACCCAGGGGGCCGTCGGCTGGGGTATCCAGTTCCAGAGCGTCTGGTTTATCGGCTTCATGGTCGTGGTGACCTTGCTGTTCTGTGCCAACCTGCTGGGGCTGTTCGAGATCAGGTTATCCAGCAATGTCAACACCCGCCTGGCAACCGCGGGTGGCAACGGCATGGCCGGTCACTTTCTGCAGGGCTGCTTTGCCACTCTGCTGGCAACCCCCTGCTCCGCCCCTTTCCTTGGCACCGCAGTCACCTTTGCGCTCGGGGCACCATCCGGTCAACTCTGGCTTGTCTTTACCGCACTGGGGATTGGCATGAGCATGCCATGGCTGCTCATCGCCGCCCTGCCCCGTCTCGCGCTTTGGCTGCCAAAACCGGGACGCTGGATGGGGCGCCTGCGCATCCTGCTCGGCCTGATGATGCTGGGCTCCAGCCTCTGGCTGCTCAGCCTGCTTGGCAACCATATCGGCCATAACAGGGTGGTGATCCTGATGGTGCTGATATCGGTGGCCCTGCTGCTGGCTGTCGTATGGCGCCACGGTATTCGCGGTGTAACCCTGGGGCTGGCGCTGGGCTGCTTGCTAGTCGCCGCCCTGCTGCTCGGCGGCGCCTTCACCATGGAGGGCAAACCACCACAGGATAGCGTCAACTGGCAGCCTCTCTCGGAGCTGGCCATCCAGGACGCACTGGCACAACACAAGCGGGTCTTCGTCGATGTGACCGCTGACTGGTGCATCACCTGCAAAGCCAACAAATTCAACGTGCTGCTGCGCGATGATGTGCAACGAGCCCTGAGTGCCCCCGATGTGGTGGCCTTGCGCGGGGATTGGAGCCGCCCCTCCGACAGCATCGCCAGCTTCTTGCGCCAACGCGGCAGTGTGGCCATTCCTTTCAACCAAATCTATGGCCCCGGGCTACCAGGTGGCGAGATCCTCTCTCCGCTGCTGGATCGTGCAACTCTGCTGGCCACTCTGGAGCAAGCTGCGCACGCCCCTGTTCAAGGAGAAACAAGATGAGATATATCCTGCTCATACAGACCCTGCCGGGAGAGCGGGGCATACCCGCAGCGCAAGGGGGAAATTATCGGCAATCGGCTGATCTCCCTCATGTAGCGCTCGGGCGCAACGTCAAAAACGCACTGGTCATCAAGGGGGAGTCATGACAGCAACATCATCCCGGATCCTCCGTCTGCGCCGCTGGAGCAAGGAAGCCCTCTGGCTGCTGCTGTTGGCGGTGATTATCTCGACAGCGCTGGACCTCTGGCGCAGTCCGGCGCTGCCAGAGGAAAGCCCGCTGCCTCAACTGCTGCTGCAAGATGGCACTCTGGCCGACCTGCAGACAATGAGTCGGGACAGACCACTGCTGATCTATTACTGGGCCAGCTGGTGCGCAGTCTGCCGTGTTACCACACCGACAGTGGAGCAGCTATGGCGAGACGGCGAAAACGTGCTGACAGTGGCGCTGCGCTCCGGCGACCAAGCCAGGTTGCAGCAGGGGATGGCCAGGAAGGGGCTGACCTTCCCGACCCACAATGATGAGCATGGCGACCTTGCCGCCCGCTGGCAGGTGAGCGTCACCCCCAGCTTCCTCATCATCAAGCAGGGTAAAGTGGTGAGCTCCACCACTGGCTGGAGCTCGGGCCCGGGACTGAAACTGCGGTTGGCCTGGGCCAGCCTCGGCTAACTCGGCCCGCCTGGGAACACTATTGCGGCCCCTCTTCCCGCTGAAGAGGGGCTGCGATCGTATCGTTCTGACCTCGATTCAGAAAAAGGCCGGAGCCCGCAGCTACGCTGTTTAGCTTTTCCTCGCCGGTGATGGCATCTTGCCAAACCAGTGCTCTGAAAGTTTCTGCGCCTGTTTGACTTCCGGCCTGGTCATCGCTGCTTCCAGCTCGTCACGAGCCTGCACCGCCTCCGGCATCCCTTCTGTTGCCGCCAATGACAGCCAGGCATAGGCATGTACCCGGTTGCGCGGAGCCCCCAGTCCCTCTTCACGCATGGTTCCCATCCGGTATTGTGCCATACGATCACCCTGTTGGGCCGCCAGCCGATACTGCTTGAGTGCCAACGCGTAATCTTCTTTGCCCCCTTGCCCCAAACGCAGCATTTCACCGTAGGCATAGAGTGCAGCCCTATTCCCTTGCCGGGCGGCCTTGGCATAGCTGGCTCTGGCCTGCTCCAGTTCACCTTGCTCCTGCTGCAGTGCTGCCAGATCTAACCATGCCCTGGTCACACCACCGTCAGCAGCACGCATTAACCAGTGGATCTGCTGCTCCCGGTCTACCTGCTGCAAACTCAATTGATATTCGGCCTCATGGGAACCGTGTGCAGCGGCCAGCTCCAGCCAGTAACGGCCCAAAGCAGGGTCTGCTGATACCAGCTCCCCGGCCAGATAAGCCTGGCCAAGCCAGAGCTCGGCTTCAGCAGAACCGGCATTGGCCGCCCGTTGATAGGCAGCGAACCCATGGATGGGGGCGGCCTGTCTGGCTTGCTTTAGCAAAGCGTCCGGTTGCTGCTGGGCTGCTGCCTTGTCGTTCCAGCGCTGCGCAAGATCCGGCCGTTTGGCGACCCCTTTACCTTGCGCATAGCGCTCGCCCAGCAGGTACTGGGCATCACGGTTGCCAAGCTCTGCAGAACGCTCAAGCCACTTGACGGCGTCCCTATCTGCCCCCGGTTGTGTGCTGTACCACCGTGCCAACACCAACTGAGCGTCGGCATGATCCCGTCTGGCGGCTTTCTCGAACCAGTCGAGGCATTCACTGACCAACTTGCCCTGATGCTGCTCCTGACACATCAGGCCCAGCTGATAGCTGGCATTGCTGTTGCCAAGGCGAGCAGAGCGCTGCCACCACTGGGTAGCGAGCGTCGGGTTTTTGGGCTCCCCGAGCCCGGCCTGATACCAGTCACCCACTTGCCAAGCAGCATTGGCGCGGATCTGTTTATCGGCGGCCAAGGGGCCAGACTGCTCGGCCGCTTGCTGCATCCAGTGCATGGCATTGGGGTAATCGGGTTGGGTTGCAAGCCGTCTGGCCAGTTCATACTGGGCGCGGCCATCCCCCTGCTTTGCGGCTTGGGATAGCTCGGTATCAGTGCGTGGCGCAGTGGCAGAGCAGGCGGTTAAGATGCTGGCGGTCAGTGCCAGCCATAGGACTCGATGGGTCATGAGAAATTCTTCGCAGAGTGAAAAAGGGGCGAATAAAACAGGGCCGGTTACAGGTAGTGCCATTATTGGTCAATCAAGGGGCAGAAAAGCTGAATTGCAGCCTCTCTGCCCCATGGCTTAATGTTTATTGACCAGCAGCTCGAAGCGGGCCAGCTTGTCCTCCGCCATTCAATATCTAAATAACAAGCCCAGATTAATTTACATATCGACTCTATGCTTGTTATTAGTGAATAACTTTACGTGACAGGATGGCCCTTTATAAACTTTATCTCGACGCATCTAATCTGCGCTTTAATCAGTTCAACGACCCATTCAAAATCCTCAGGTTTACAATATATGTTATCGCTATGTGCTGATTTAAAGGGGGTGGATTCAAATCTCAGAGCTTTTTTCCTATTGGAAATAGACAGCGTGTAGGGCCACTCTTTTTTAAACATGGTTTCATGCTCTGTCACTTCACTTTTAAAGTCAGTAAAAAATACAGCCAAGAGCGCCATACCACCTGCACCCACCAGGGCCAATGGCCCCAGCAGGGCGGCCGCGAGCACACATACCACCACACCAAGCCATGCCAAGCCACGGACTATGGTATAGGCCACTTCGGGAATCGCATCCTGATAAGTGACGATGACACCCTCAGTGGTTACCCGGTAGTGGTAATCCTTATCTGCCATAACCAAATAGCGAAAATACGGTGTCATTGCCATAGCGACACAGAATGCTAGATAAGCAAACCCCCAATCACCATCACCAGCAAGCAATACGCAACCCACAGCGAACAACGTCATAATTGTTGTAACTGTTAGAATCATTAGCCAAGCGAATGGTGTAGGAACCCAGATATCCCATTCATGGAGAGTCGGGGCTTCGCGCACCCTTTTTTGGTTGGCATCGATAATGCGCTGTTGCTCCTCCTGCGGTAGCAGATGAAAAGGGGTCTCCTGCTCATTAGCCCCAATGACTTCGTTTGCATTGTCCATTATCTGTTCCCTTGCTTGCCGACCATCAACGCGGGCATGGTACCCAAGCCGCCGGAGCTTGTCGCCAATGTGATTGGGCCGCTACTGCTACTGCTGCCCTTGAAGATAAATTCTTGCTGCACCATGCCCCCGAGATAACCCAGCTCCAGCTTGATGGCGGTATTGATATCGCCCCCCAGCGGCAGGGTATAGACCAGATCATCCCAACGTCCGCGCTGTGTCTCCAGGGTTTTGGGCTGCTTATTTGATGAACCATCTCTGTTTTTTTGGCTCGACATTAGCCTGAAAAACGTTCGATATCTCGCCCTGCCAATACAGCTCATTATTTATCAAAATTTCTTTTAAGGCCGACATCAAGGACGCCTAAAGGGGATCTGCGAAGGGAAAATTCGGTATTGAACTCCCTATACTCTTTACAATCAAGTTCTGACATAAGCAGCTTAAGGATGAAGATGAAATCCTTATGTTCACAGTGTAAATCTGAAAATGCACCATCTTCGAAAGGAACCGTTTCAAATCTAATCAAAGATTTTTTTTTCACAACCTTACACACATAAGTACAGTTTTTATTGAAACCAAGATATAGAGTCGTTACCTCTTTCTGGAAACCAGTGAAAAATATAGCGAAAAGCGCCATGCCACCGGCACCCACCAGGGCCAATGGCCCCAGTAGGGCGACCGCGAGCACACATACCACCACGCCAAACCACGCCAAGCCACGGACTATGGTATAGGCTGCTTCGGGTATCGCATCCTGATAAGTAACGATGACACCTTCAGTGGTTAACCGGTAGTGGTAATCCTTATCTGCCATAACCAAATAGCGAAAATAAGGTGTCATTACAGCAGAGACGCTCAACATAATATATACCCCGCTCCAATCCTCACCCGCGGTCAATAACAGCCCTCCCCCCCCGAGAAATAGTGTCGAGAAGAGGCACATTATTATGATGATAATCCAGGCTAATGGCGTGGGAACCCTGATATCCCATTCATGGAGGGTTGGCGCTTCACGCACCCTTTTTTGATTGGCATCGAGAATGCGCTGTTGCTCCTCCTGCGGTAGCAGATGAAAAGGGGTCTCCTGCTCGCTCACCTCAATGACTTCGTTTGCGTTGTCCATTATCTGTTCCCTTGCTTGCCAACCAACAGCGCGGGCATGGTACCCAAGCCGCCGGAGCTTGTCGCCAATGTGATTGGGCCGCTACTGCTACTGCTGCCCTTGAAGATAAATTCTTGCTGCACCATGCCCCCGAGATAACCCAGCTCCAGCTTGATGGCGCTATTGATATCGACCCCCAGCGGCAAGGTATAGACCAGCTCATCCCAACGTCCGCGCTGTGTCTCCAGGGTTTTGGGCTGCATGGCGACCTGATAGCGTGCCACATCCTCTTTAGTGCGGGCAGGTATCATCTGGCCAGCCTTGGCGAGCGGTTGGCTAATGACCTTCAGCCCGATGGTCTGCCCGCGCAAATGCGCAGGCAGCGAGAGCTGCAATTGCCATTGGGCGCGGCCGCTGTCCATCCACCCCTGGGGGGGCGTGCGTACCACACTCAGGCTGGCCCCCGGTTTATTGACTAGCAGCTCGAAGCGGGCCAGCTCCTCTTCGGCAGACCAGCCAGCAGGGTTATTGCCCCAAGTGGATTGCAATAACCACTTTTCCAGATCCGAAGTTTTAAAGATATTGAGCAGTACAGTCACGACCAGATAGGCGGCTCCCAGCACAAAGAAGCCAATGCCCATCCAGCTTGCACAGATGGCTGCGATGGATGAATAGCCCAGCAAGCCATTGATGCCTAATTGCGCAAACTGTGCCAAAAAAATTAAGAATTGTCCGCCCAATACGCCCACTTTCATCTGCAAGAGCGTCTTCTCCATGCCGCTTATCAAGGGGTCCTTACTAGCCTGCAAAGTATCCCAAAACTCAGCCCCGGCCGCCGCCATGCCCAGGCCAGAGAAGGCCAGCATACGCAGCGAGAAGGTTTTCACCAGCGCGGCATGCTCACCGACACCAGCTTCTTTCAAGGACATCCTAAGTAATGGCTCGCCATTTCTTGACAATGGCTTCAACTGCTCCCAAACCACCCCCTGATAGAGCGCGGCGATGGCATTGCCGGTCCAAGCGAAGGCCGAGCCCAGCTGTATATTGGCGCGCAACCGGCCAACCGACTGGGCATTTTGCGCCGTAGCCGCCATGACCACCGTCAGATTCCAGAGGTTAAGCAGGGCCACCAAGCCGCCAAAGGTCGTCAGATTGGGGACTCTCTCGTTCATGGCGGTGATGCGCTGATTTACGCCGCTGCGCACACTTGCCAGATAGTCGCCGATATATTGCCTGGCCTGCTGCTGGTAGAGATCGCCTTTGAGTTTCACCAGCATGGGCATCTCACGGGCGATCAAGGTATCCAGCTTTTGCTGCAGACTGCGCAGTTCGCCGTTGATAGCCTGCACTGTGGTGTTGTGGCCTGGCGGTGGTGAGCTGATGGATGCCATCTGTTTGGTAATGGACCAGATCTTCTGCTGGAAGCTGTTGGAGAGCAGGCGATAGCCGCTGTTGACCTGCAGCGGCTGATCACCGAGCAGTGATTCCAGCAGCACCAGCCTCAGATTACCTGCCAGGCTGTTCTTCCAGGCGTGGGGCAAGATGGCCGCCATGATCTGGGCATGTGCCCCCTTGGCCAATGACGTTGCTGCCGCCTTCATGGCGTCAATCACGGCTTCGGCAGCCTGGAACCAGGGTTTCTGCTTGAGCCCGTCATCACCCAGTAGCGCCTCCAGGTCGGCCGTTCTACCGAAGAGTGCCGTCATATCGCCAGAGGAGGTGCTGAGCCAGACATTGTCGACCGTCTGTTCACTCAGTCCTTTGTGCAGCGCCGCATCAAAACCATAGGGGGCCAGCGCCAGCAAGTTGTCATTGACCTTCTCGCCGAGCAGTTTTTCCAGCGTTTTTTTGTTGCCCTCTGTGCTGCAACTGAGGGAGAGAGCCTGCCCCGCCTCGGCGAACAGGGTTTGCAGGTAGGCTTGCCCTTCGGCCGTGCAGTTGTCGAGCCCCAAGGGCAGCGGATCGGCTTTGAGGCGGGTCAGGCCATTGCGCAAGTCCTCATGGGCACGGCCCACAGCCAGATCCAGTTCATTGAGTGGCCCCTGATACTGCTTGATAAAGGCATTGAGGCCACTCCAATTGACCTCGTCCTGGAACGCTGCGCGCTCTTTCCACTGACTGACCTGCTTGTGGGATGGATTGAAACCATATTGTTCCCGCAGGACCTTCAACTTGGCCTCGGCCTGTTTTTCCAGAGGAGAATCCAGCCTTATTACACCCGGCTCTGCCGTCATGTTCTCCATATCGGCTAGATAGCGATTCCCAAGATAATCATCCAGCGCCTCTTCAAAGGCATGAACCTTGGCTACATTGCCCCTGACGGAGGCGGGCAACTCTTTCTCATCGAGGCGCACTCGGGCCAGATTGCGCGTCACCTCGGCCATCATCAACTTGTGCGTGTTTGCCTTGCGCAGTTTCTCATCCTTGCCCATCAAAGCTTCGCGCTTGGCCAGCAGTTGATTGACCTTCATGGAAAGGTCTGCCAGATCGGCCAACGGATCCTCCAGAGCCACTACCATAGCGCTTTGGGGATCCGGCATTCCCGCCTTGTAGGCGGCTGGTGAAGCCGCGGGCTTGTGTACCAACAGTTTGATACCTTGCTTATCCTCTTCGGCTGGCTTGGCCAGTGGAGTGCAAGAGAGCACAAAGCCGTTATTTGGCATACCGAGATCCGCAACCTTATCTAGAGCATCAGGCAAACCACAATGTGCGGCCTTCATGGTGCTTGCAAAACTGCCCAGCTTGACCTGCCGCATCCAGGCACTGCGCAAGCCGTTGTTCTTCTCCATCTCTTTCTTGATACGCCCGGTCCAACGCTGGGGAGAGTAAATGAGGGACAACGAATGAGTCGCCGGGTAGAGCAGATGGCCCTTGCTCCCCTTGCTCTGACTGATGAACATGGCATCTTTCACTTCATATTCATCCAACACCTTGGCTTTTTCGTCATAGACATAGAGCCAGCCATCGCGCAGCTGGCGCAGGGCATAACAACTCTCCTTGAACTTGAGCGGTGAAACAAAACCCGCTCCGGCGGGCAATGGATGCTGCTGCTTCTGAGGAGGTGCGAAAGGCTCATCAAGGGCATAGCGCACCGGTACCAGGGCAATCTCTTTATTTTTAAAGGGGCAGGTGCCAACCGGGCTCTTGCAATCCTTGTTGCCGGCAGCTCCAGCTGCTTGGTTCGGGGTGCTCATGACGTTATTTCCTGTGCAATGGCGTGTTGCTCTGCCCAGTTGGCTGCCTGTTCAACACGCTGTGACGGGGTCTGTGCCGAGGGGGTAGTCAACAACCTGCTCACGATCGGGTAGGCATCACCCTGCCACCATGACTCGCCCAGGAAGCCCAGCACATTGAAAAACAGCAGCAAGTCGCGTTCGGTCTGAAATCCCAGTTGATAAGCCTGTTTGGCCCAGTGGGCAATCCATGCCTTTGGGTCGGACTGCTGCGCCAGCCTCTCAGAAAACCACACCTGCATATGGCGATAAGTCGCATCCAACTGGTTTTGCCAACTCACTTCGCCCAAGCGGGCCCATTGCACATCGGTGAGTCTGCATGTGTCGCCCATCGGCTCGGCAAGCGTCTCTTTGACCTGCCAATGGCGCCAACCGGTGCGGGTTGGCAGCCAGACTTGTGCAATTTTCCGCCACAGCCAGGGGTCTGCATCCACCATCAGACATGCCATGGTTTCCGGGGCGGCCAGTTTGAGCAAGATGCGGCTGCCGTAAGGGCTTTCGACCTCGATAAGCTGGCGCAACTGATCCGCCAGCGGCAAGAGAGGCAAAGCGGAGGCGAGCAACCATCCGGTATTGGCTGACAGGCTCTTGAACCAGCCGAGCAAGGGCTCGCTGGCCTCCACCAGACAGGGAGAGACCTCCCGCAGGCTATCCCAGGGGGCGTAGAGATAGAGCGGCTGGTAAGCCGGGCAGTCGCTGACCTCAAATAGTTGGCGTTCGAGCTCAGGGATCTGCCCGCCATCGAGCAACAGATAAAGACGTTCACCTTCTGCCAAGGTGAGCGCTGGCAATACCATTAGTTGCCCTCCTTGGCCAGCTGTTCACATATCTCGCAGACCGGCTCGGCCGATTTCAGAGTCGCAATCTGGCGAACCGTGTCGACCGGGGGCAGCGGGGGCACCGCCTCGACATCATCAGGCAGGATAGGCATCTGCCCAGCCCAACCGGAGCCAGAACCGGGACTACCGCCAGAGTTCATCTTGATGGAGCCACCACTTATCGTCACGCCATCAGCATCGACCTTGACGAAGCTGCCACCCACTTTAAGGGTCAGCTCGACACCGGCCTCCAACACGATCTTCATGCCTGCCTTGTGGTGTACCTCCTGGCCGGCATCAATCAGCAGCGATTGCCCCAGCTTCTGATGCATGGAGGCATCCACCGTCAGCGAGTAGTCCGCCTTGATCTGGTCGCGCTTCTCGCCTTCGACTGTCAGGTGGTCGTTGGCCTTGATGCGAGTGACCCGCTCGTTGTCGATATCCCGATGCTCGTCGTGTTTGATATGCCAAACGACATCGTTCTGGATGAGCACGTTCAGATCTTTCTGACCGTGGAGATAGATCTCTTCCTGTCCCGCCTGGTCTTCAAAGCGCAGCTCGTTGAAGCCCTTACCCTTGTGGGTTTCGGTACGCAGCACAGTGCGGGTCTTGTTGAGTGGCAACTCGTAAGGTGGCCGGTTGGTGGCGTGGTAGGTGCGGCCGGTCACGATAGGCTGGTCGGGGTCTCCTTCCAGAAACGAGACGATGACCTCGTGGCCGATACGCGGGATGGCCATCATGCCGTACTGACCGCCAGCCCAGCCCTGACTCACCCGTACCCAGCAGGAGCTCTGGTCGTTGGAATTGCCGTAGCGGTCCCACGGGAATTGCAGTTTTACCCGGCCGTGCTCGTCGCAGTAAATCTCTTCCCCTTCGGGACCAACCACCATGGCAATTTGCGGGCCATCCACCATGGGCTTGTTTGGCGCCTCTGGGCTGCCGATACGCGCCCGCCAGGTAGTGCTCGCCTTCACCACGCCAAATTCGTTGTGATAAACGGTCGGGCCACTGCCGCCCTCCTCCTCCAGCGCTTGCGGCTGTTCGCCGGTGTGGCGGATATGGACGACTTGCCAGTCGGTATTGAGGCTATCGTTGGGGTGCTCGGTCAGTGAGAAGAACAGCCCCGGCATAAGGGCTGCGCTATTCGATTTGCCGCTGCCCGCCACTGCATCGTTGCGTAGGGCATCGAGCCGGTGCTGGGCAAAGGCCTTGCCGCTGCCGTCCTGCTTGTAGCGACCCGGGTAGTCAAAATGCTGATAGGTATCGCGCTGATGCTCGAGCTCTGCGCCCTGCTTTTTGTGGGAGAGGCCATAAGCCGGCGTCTTGAAGCTGTAGTCCTTGAGCTCTACATCGCTTGGCCGTACCGCCTCACGGTAGTGGAACTGGCGCACGTAAGGACCTTGTTCCAGCGAGCGGTTGCCAAGGTTGAAAAAGAGCTCGGGGCCAGCAGTCAGGGCTGCGGCATCGTCAGCAAAGACGATGCGGTGTTTGCCTGCTTCAAACTCGTGGAAGTAGAAGAGCCCCTCTTCTGCGGCAAGGCGATTGAGGAAGTCGAGGTCAGTTTCGCGATACTGAACGCAGTATTCCCGCTGGGCATGTTCATTTTTCAGGGCAAAGGCGTAGTCGGTGATACCGTGTTCTTGCAGCAGAATGGAAAGAATTTCCTCGGGCTTCTGTGTCTGAAAGATGCGGGAGTTTTGGCGCAATCCCAACCGCCACATGGCCGGTTTGACTTGCAACTGATAGCGGGTGCGACGAAAACCGCTGTCCCCTTGGGCAAACTCGCTCACTACCCCGCAGACCCGGCGTTGCAGCTCGCCGTTGTACCACACCAGCAGCTCGCACGGCTGGTCCAGCACGGCACCAAAGTCGATATCGGGTTGGCTGCTTGCCAGCTCCAGCGTCAGAACAAACGGTCCGCTGAGCCTCTCATGCAAATCAAAGGCAGCGACAACGAAGGTGGTTTCTGGCAACGCCCCCACCTTGGCGGTGAATTGTAATCCTGTGCTATTGGCCATCTTGTGCCTTCTCCATAGCTACCGCACGCCCGCGGCGCGCTACTTGGTGGTTCGATGATGAGATAAAGCCATCATTGACGGCCTTACCTCATAACCGAGCCAAACTGTGGCCATTCTCTCTAACCGGCCTGTCCGCTGCCCGAACCAATCACCACGCCACCACAATCCACTGCCGTGCCGGTGACGGCGATGGGTTTGCCATTCACCAGCACAGAGCCAACACCACCGGCAATGGCCCGTGGGTGCGGCGGGTTGTTGGGCTTGTCATGGGGCGCCAGTGGATCACCTTGACGAGCCACAGGCTTGCCATCTAGGAACACGTCGGGACTGGCAGCTATCACCGGGGTCGGTGGGAAGCCATCGTGGTCGGTGCCGATGTCACCGAGCAGTGCGATAGCGGGGCACATAGTCATTCTCCATATGAGCGGGTAGACGCACAGACATCATCCCTCTGCCCCTGTGCCCGATGGAACGCACCAGGCACAGGCGATTTTGATAAACAGCGGATAAACAGAACAGGCCACAGCACAGGCTATGCCATTCAGCGCTGGCGAAATTAGCCAAATAAAATCAAATGGTTAACCTCTTTCGATAGATGACAGGGTTATCCATTCGCAAGGGATTGCGCAAACTGGGCAATCCCCCTGCAAAATATTGCATCTGCAGTGCAACCATCTGTAGTATGCGCAACTGGTTGCGCATAACAGAGCAATCAGCTACCGGATAGCCCTTGTTGCAGTTGGTAAAGCCGGATGTTGAGTGCTTTCAAGTCACTCTCTATCCCTTTCAGCTCGGCAGCCGTAATAGGCTCCTGCGACGCTTTTCGCGCCTCCAGTTCGCTCAGACGTAAACTGAACGGGACCTCCTGCATCAGGTTCTTCTGTACCTCGTAGAGCTGAGACTTGAGGTAGGAAATCGTGACCGTCTTGCGCTGACGCTCCAGCTCCAGCAGCTGATCGATCAGGGCATCGACCCCGGCGCGCGCCTCCAGATAGGTCGGCACCCGGTTGAGATCCCCTTGCTGGCCGGCCAGCGCGGTCTGCCACTGCTTGTCCAGCGCCTTGACCGCCAGCGAGTCGGGATAGAGCATCTGCAGCGAATTGCGCAGCCCCTCGCCATAACGGTACCAGTAGAGGGGAGAGGTCTGCTCCAGCCAATCCAGTTGGGCCTGATAACGCGATACAAGCTCGCTCTCCATCCCCTGCAAGGTCTGCTCCCCCAACACGATGCGCGCTTGGCGAATGTCGTCATAACTCAGGGCCTGCGGTAACGCTGCAGCGGGTTGTTGCAACCGTTGCGCCGCGATGACCTTCTCCTGCTGCTGATGTTGCCAACCAAGCCATCCCATCATGGGCAAGGCGCAGGTGAGCAGGCCACAGCCAAACCAGAACCAGGCCGGCCGCTGTTTGCGGTGCTGCTCAATCTTGAGCACGGTCGGCTTCATCTGCCCCTTCTCGCGCCCCACCAGAATGCTGCCCTGCGGCAGAGCGGGGGCAACCGATGCCATCGGCGTTCCGTGATCGTGGTCCATGTCCGATTTGAAGAAGACCATCGGCGGGATCTGCAGCTCATCCTTGAGGCCCGGCTCATCGGAGACGATGACAATCTCGGTCTCGTCAAACAGATGGGTGTACCCCTCGATAAAGTGCACCAGATTCTCGACCCGGGGGATGCGGCTCAAACCGGCGTTGTGCAACTTCTCGCTGATGAGTTGCAGTGCCCGCTCGCAGCGGTAGATCAACCGCTTGTCCTCGTGGCTGATCTGGTACTGGCGGATCACGTCGCTGATGCGGGCAATAAACCAGTCGAGCATCTCGATGCGGGCCCGCTCCTGATGCACCGGTGGCCAGAAACTCTCCCACTGGGTGACGATCAGGTTGGCGAGAAACTCGCACCCTTCGGTAAAGCCGCTCAGCCCCTGAATGCGGGAGCGCGCCAGAGTGAAGTAGATGGCGGTCTGCAGATCCACCCCGTGCTTTTCAAAGATTTGATTGGCAAGCTGATGAATCCTGACCCAATCCACCTCGGGGCGGGAGGCGTGGCTAAGCTTGTTGATCTCGGCGCGCAGCGCCTCGTACTCCGGCAACATTCTGGGGTCACGCCCCACTTTCAATGCCTGCTGGCCTTGTTGATTCTGTGACATATCGGATTCCAAAATGCGGGGGGGCATGACGCCCCCCAACATGATCAATAGAGGGATTCAGGCAAGCTGAACTGGCTGAACAGGCCGCCGGTGAAGGGGTTCTGGGCGCTGTCGGTATAGACCCGATAGGTCATGGCACCCTGATCCACCGGGAAGCGCACATCAAAGGTGGCCTCGTTGACCTGAGTCAGCTCCCCCTTGTCCATCAGGCGGAACATGGCCCAGGGACCGACAAAGCCCTCGCTGCGCGGTGAACGTTCGCGGGCAGCCGGTACCAGGGTGATCTTGCTCTCGGCCCCGTCGCGCATGGTGTTTGGCCACACCAGCGGGATCTTGTTGCGACGGCCGTGGGCATACTCCAGCAACTGGCCATCCAGGTTGAGCACACTACGCCGCTTGTTGGCGGTGAGTTCGATGGGCTCGAGGGCAAATTGCACCTCCAGATTGCCCTGCTGGCTGAAGAAGATCTGGCGGATCCGCGCAGCGCGATCCAGCTGTTTGATCAGCTCCGCCTGAATAGGTGAGCTCAGTTCTCCCTCCATCAAGCCCCCCTCCACCATGGGTTTCAGGTTGACCTGATAGAAGCTGTCCAGGGTGCCACCGGGGGCAAAGAAGCGCTCCATCTCGGAGAGCGGCACATCCTTGGCAGAACCCGGATTGAACGGATAGCGATCCGCCAGTTGGCTGTTGAACGGTGCCAGCACCTTCGCCTGCCACTCCTGATTGAGGGATGACATGGCCAGATCGACCACCAGTTGCGAGCTTTGATCCGCCAGCTGCCCCACCCAGCGATTGAGTGGTTCTGGCAGGCCACGGGCATACTGCTGCAGAGCAAAGACCGGGTCGGCGTACTTGTTGGTCAAACGCAGTTGCACCGCCTTGAGGGCTGACTGTCCCGGCTCGGTGGCATTGACGATCAGCTCCATATAATGCTGCAGCTCAATCAGCTTCTGGTTCACTTCAGAAATGAGCGGCCCCTGTTCCCCACGGCCAGTCAAGACGCCATTAGTGGCCATAAAGGGGCGACCGATCCGGGCAGTGATCGCCTGCGCCGGATCACCTTCCGCATCGGAGATCTTGCGAATACGAGTGTTGTCATCCAGCGCAGCCAGCACCCGTAGGAACGGCTGATCATTACCGGTAATGGTGGAGAGCACATCAAGCGCCTGCTCGGGGCTGGAGAGAGGCTGGATGTCAAGGTTAGTCAGCAACGTTTGCCATTGGTTGACATAATCGGTGACGTAGCGATCGTTGACCTGACGGGTGATATCCTTGCGATCGGCCTCGCTCAACTGGCTCAGCTTGCGCTGGCCCAGCACCCAGGCATCCATGGCGGTGAGATCAATCAGCGCCTTGTCCTGTTTGAGGAAGAAATCACTGAACCCGGGCCAGGTCAGCAAACGCGGCACCTGACCAGCACTCTCGTTGCGCAGGGCAAACACGGTGTCGAAGGTGGGGCCCACCTCGTCACGGACATTCAGATCCGGCGGCAACACATCACCCGCCTTCACCACCAGATTCTGATAGACCCGCTGATACATGGGCAATTTGCCCAGTTCACGCTGGGCGCCATACACTGGCTCCTTGAATGGCACAAATGCCGTGATGGCGGCCTGATCCCGGGCGGCGCGAGCAGCGTGCCAGTCGGTATGATCAAGGGCATAGTCAAGATGTCCCATCAACTGCTCCTGGACCGCCCCCTGTCCCGGGAACGCTTTCTGCCAGCGGCTGGCCATGTACTGCTCCACCAGCTCCTTGTTGCGGCCGGAGGCATCATCCAGCATCCGCATCACCCGCAGAATGGCGAGTTTCTCCTCGCTGCCAGCCGGCGCCCGGTTCAGATCCTCCAGCAGTCCCTGCATCTGGGCAGGCAGGAAACGCAGCCCCAGCAGTTGCAGATAGGAGCCTTCCACATAGGGGCCAATCTCATCCCCCTGATAGAGACCAAGGTCTGCCACCAGCGGCATCCGTTCGCGGTAGTTGCCGAAAGAGAGGGTCGCCTCGCGAATAAGGTTGAGACGCGGCAACTGGCTCACCCCGAAGGCGTGGGCATCGGCCACCTCATTCGTCTCCATAAAGGCCTGCGCCTTGGTCAGGACATTGCGACCCGCCTCCTCGTTTACCCGATAAAAGTAGTGCCAGCCACCGATCAGGGCGGCAGAGAAGAGCGACAAACAGCCGAGGCCAATGGTCATCCGGCGGCGGCGATAGAGGGTATGCAGCCGGTTTTCTCCGGCCAGATGGGCCTCGGGGAAAATGATCGAGGAGAAGAGCTTGCGCACGAAATAGGTGTTGGACTCCCCGCGCAGGGCGGAGTGGATCGGCTCGGGCAAGCTGTAACGCCGGGAAGCGGCCTGAGCAAAAGCATCGAACGGGACACCTTGCTGATAGACGGAGCTGATATAGACGCCGCGCACCAGCAGTGGCTTGCTCTCTTCAATGGTCAGGGTTTCATCGAGCAGGCTGGTCACATAATCCTTGAGACCCGCCAATTGACGAACAAACGAGAAGAGGGCGTTGCGCTGGGCGGCATCGAGCCGGGCCAGCATCATTTCCGGCAGATTGCGGTTGAGATTGTCGACCCACAGATCCCAGAACAGCGCCAGATCCTGCTGCCAGGATTTGCCCTGACTGCTGCTGGGGTTGAAGGTCACCCCCAACACGGCGTCACGGGCCTCTTTATCCAGCTGTTCATAGACCACATCAAAGCCGCGCAGCATGTCGAGTTTGGTGAAGGTGACATAGAGCGGCAGCCGGGTATTCATGGTGGCCGACACCTCTTGCAACCGGGCACGCATCAGCTGGGCATACGCCTTGCGCTCGGCCACGCTGGCCGCAGACAGCCATGCCAAATCAACGGTCAGTACCAGACCATTAAGGGGCTGACGACGACGGTGCTCGTTGAGCCAGTTCAGCAGATGCAACCAGAGCCGCTCATGCTTGCGAGCTTGCGGGTCCAGCTCGGGCTCGGCTTGTGACAACAGTGCACCGGCCGGATCCAGCATCACGGCTTGCTCCCCCAGCCAGCAATCGACCAGCTGGCCTTGCGCCACGTCCCGCAGTTCGGTATCGAGTCTGGGATTGAGCTTGTTGGCCGGATTGGCACGGTGGATCAGGCTGCTCTTGCCGCTGCCGGGCAGACCCAGCACCAGATACCAGGGCATGGCGTAGAGCGCCCCCTTGCCAAGGTGTTCATTCAAGGCTTGCAACCAACGTTCGAGGAACTGCGCCTGTTTGTCGATGAGCCCTTTGACCGGATCTTGTTCCAGCAGCACCTCATGCTGGCGCTCGGCCTTGAGCTGCTTCATCTTGCGCCATACCCGCCAGGAGAGTACCCCCAGCAGCAACCAGAGCCAGAGCAGGGTAAACACCACCCGCCCCCACAAGGGCTCGAATGGCTTGGCATCACGGATCTCGATGCGAGGCCCCAGCCACCACACCAGGAGCAGGGCGACAACCCACAGCACCACACCGAGCAGGGGCCAGGAGGGTTTCAGTTTCGGCAGCTGTTGCCGCAGAAAGGTAAAAATGGTTTTGAACATAAAATGTGATCCAACTCCGACTCAATGACTCATTTCGGCACTTATTTCGGCAAATGGGTGGCATAGGGGGCCAGGCGGCTGACCAACCCGGGCTCCCACTGCGACAACCCAAGGCGCTCCGCCTCTTGCCACAAGTGTTGATATTGCTGGCGCGCAAGCGCCTCCATGCCTTCCTGCTCCAACAACTCCGCCTGCACCAGCAAGGCATGGAAGCGGGCTCTTGGCTCTTTCATCTGTGCCATCCGTTCATCAAGCAGGGCGAGCGCGGCGGCAATCCCCTGCTCCCCATGACGCAAGGCGACCTCCTCGGCCAGCTCGGCCTGTCCGCTGCCGCCCCCACTGCTCTTGGCAGGCTGCAACCAGCGGCTGCACTCGGGGGAGAGAAACGGGGAACCATCGCTGAAGGTGAGATCCCGCAGCGCTGGCAGGCGCTGCAAAAACGCATCCAGCTCCGCCATGATCGCCTGCGCCACCGCGCCATATCCCAGCTTCTGGGCCACCTCGGCCGAGAGCCTGTGCCCCTCGAACCAGTAAGGGGCCAGCGTCAGGCTCTGCTCGATGCGCTGCCAGAGCGCCAGATCTGGCGTGCCCATGGCGGCGCGATATTCATCCACCATGTCTGCCGACATTGAGGCCAGCTGGGTTTTGTTCCCCTGCGCCGTTATCGGCGGGGTGGTGATGCCGGCCCAGATGGCGTGACGACGCAGCCGATAGCCGATAGCCACCTCTGGCTGGCGCTCAATCAGCAGCTCCGCCACCTTGAGCTGGGTCTGTCGCCATGCCCGATCGTTGGAGCTGTCAATCTCGACCCCGGAGCCCTTGCTGCTGCCACTGAGCACCATAGCGCTCGCCATGCTGCTTGCGCTGGCGGAGGCCGAGACAGAGCTGTTCGACGGTTGGCCAGCGGAATCAGCCTGAGCCTGGACAACCTGCTGTCGCTGGGCCCGCTTCAACCCCATCACCAGAGGATCCAGCAGTTCCCCCTTGTCAGGGCACTGGGCCAGCCAGACGGCCTCCAGCTGTTCTGCCTGCGCCAGCAACTGCGCCAGTTCCGCCGCAGAGGCGCTCTCGCTCACCCTCGGCAGGGCACCCTCGAAGCGCTTGATGATCTGCACCATCAATCGCTGCTTCTGGGTCGCATTCCCGGGCCAGGCCAACAGCCAGTAAGCCTTGATCCAGGCTTCCAGCAAGCTCAGCGCAGCCCCCATCGGGGTCGCCTTGGCGGGGTGCTGCAGGCAGCGCAACAGCTGTGCCAGCACCCGCATATCCTTGGTGCGGCTCTCCAGCAAGCCGAGGCAGGCCTCGGCCACCGCATTGAGATCGACCTGGCTGTGAGCGAGGGAGCCCAGCTTGACCAGCTCGGTCTCCACATAGTCCCAGCGCGGCTCGTCGGCCAGCACGGCGCCTCTGATCTGTTCATCCGGCAAGCTGGTGAGCAGGCGTGCACACCAAGGGTGTTGATAGCTCATCTTCCCCCCTACCATCGGCACTGCTGACGCAGCGGTGCCAGCGCCTCTTTCAGGCCGCTCAAATCGACCCGCAGAAGGGCGCCGTTGTCGGCCCGCACCTGCAGCTCGCGATGGCCCTGCCAGCGCTTGAGCTCCTCGATGGCGGGCAGACCGCGGCCATATTCGAGCAGCCATCCCTGATCCCGGATAAACCAGCTCTGACTGCTGCGAGTCGCTTGTCCATCCAGCGCGACTTCGACACTCTCCCCGCGCCACGGCGCATCCAGCCGCAAGCGAATATGGGTGATGCTGTTGACACAACCGATCGCCAGGGTGGCACCGCGCAGGGCCGGACGGGTCAATACCGCCGTGCCACTCTCCTCATCCTGTCGCAACAGGAAGGGTGAGCTATCCGGCACTCGGGCCAACTCCTGCTCCGCTATCGCCAGCCAGGCCGGAGACTTGGTGCTCTCCTTGTTGCCTGATTGCGTCGCCTCATTGCCAAGGGCGTCATAGCAGGCGAGCCGGATCAGAGGGGATGGCTCGCGACGACACGCTTGCCACGCCGCCATATCAAGGGGAGGCACCGCATTGCCGGTCGCCAGCAGCAGGGGCAACAAACTCATGATGCTCATCAGTTCACCTCCAGTTTCTGGCACTTGTGATCCAGGGTGCGCTTGGGAATATTGAGGCTCTCGGCCACCAGCATCCGATTGCCCTGGAAGTGGCGCAGCCGCGCCTCGATGACGGAAGCCTCGTACTGCTGCATGGCCCGGCGCAGATCGCGGATGTGGTTGTAATCGTCCATGGTGCTGGGCAACTCGACGCTGACCCGCTCACGCAGCTCCAGCGGCAGCGCCTCCAGCCCCACCTCCTCCCCGTGACGGGTATGGGCACAGGCCACCTCCAGCAGGTTGCGCAGCTCGCGCACGTTGCCGGGGAAGTCATAGGTCTGCAGCTGTTTCAAGAACTTGCGCTGCAAGCCGGCGAGCGTCTTGCCATCCTGGGCGGCAAACTGGGCCATGAAGTGCTGGCAGAGCAGCGGCACGTCATCCATGTGCTCGCGCAGGGGGGCGATCAGCAGCAGGCACTGGCAGAGGCGGTGGTAGAGGTCGGCCCGAAACTGCCCCTCCTCCACATGGCGGGTGAGCGGCTGATGGGTAGCGGCGATGAGGCGAAAATCGGAGTGATACTCCTGCTCGGCCCCGAGCGGCCGGTAACTGCGGGTTTCCAGCACCCGCAGCAGCTTGGCCTGCATGGCAGCCGGCATGTCCCCCACCTCGTCCAGAAACAGGGTGCCGCCGTTGGCCTGCGCCACCAGCCCGGTCTTGTTGGCAAGGGCGCCGGAGAAGGCTCCCTTCTGGTAACCGAACAGCTCGCTCTCGATGAGGTTCTCCGGGATGGCGGCGCAGTTGATGGCCACAAAGGGCTTGTTGGCGCGATCGGAACACTGGTGCACCAGCCTTGCCACCACCTCCTTGCCGCTGCCGGTTTCCCCCTGGATCAGCACGGTCAGCTTGTGTTGGCCGGCTTGGCTTATCTGCTCGCGCAGCCCGCGGATCACCGCCGACTGGCCGACCAGCTGATCGCCGAGCAGCTTCTCGTGTTGACGCAGCCGCTCCCCCTCGCCCTTTATCTGGCGCAGGGAGTCGCGCAGTACCCCCTGATCCCGCCGGCTGCGACCGAGATCGCGAATGAGGGTGAGCTGGTTGCAAAAGACCTGTGAAAGCTGGGCCAGCTCGGGGCCATCGACCCAGGCCCGCAGCACTTCCCCTTCATCCATCAGGGCCAGCACGGCAAACGGCTTGCCGTTGCCATCCAGCAGCGGATAGGCGTGCAGCCCGCACTGCTGGCCAAGGTTGGCCAGCAGTGCGCGAAAACCGGCGTGCTCGATACGAGCACCGCCGTAGAGGGAGTCCCAGGTGCGGGACTGGGCCTTGTGCAGTACATAGGCAAGGGGGTGGGAAAAATCGTCCACCGCCAGCCCCAGCGCCACGTCTTTCCCCCTGACCCAGCCTTTGCATTCCAGCTGACGGCCACTCACATCCAGCATGCCGAGCAGCAGCCCCCTGGGCTGGAAGCTGGCATGAACGGTCGAGCTCCACCAGTGGCACAGGTGCGGCTCATCGCGCTGGGCGGTGAGGGCCAGGGCAAATGCGAGGGCTTGCTCCATACTCAAGCCCCCACCTCGGCCACGAACTGGTGATCGGCCACGGAAAAGTGGACGCGCTTGATGGGGTCACCAGCCGAGAGGCGCTGCAGCAGTTGCAGGGAGACCGGCGGCAGCAGGGCACCGTCGATGACGGATTCGAGCATGCGGGCGCCATTCTCGCTGCGATTGGCTCGCAGCAGGATCTCTTCTGCCACCTCGTCGTCCAGCACCACTTCGGCACCGAAGCGCTCCTTGAGCAGCTTGACCAGCCGGTTGAGCTTGCCGCCCACGATCTGCACCAAGGTGTCGTGACCGAGCGGCAGATAGGGGATCACCTCCATGCGCGCCAGCAGCGCCGGCTTGAAGAAGGCGGCGAGCTCGGGATAGAGGGCATCCAGCAGCACGTCGGGCTGCTCGGCATGGTCGACGATGGTCTGGAAACCGAGGTTGGAGGTGAGGAAGAAGACCACGTTCTTGCAGTCGATGATGCGCCCTTCCCCGTCCGCCAGCTCGCCCTTGTCGAACGCCTGATAGAAGAGGTTGAGCACATCCGGGTGCGCTTTTTCCACTTCATCCAGCAGCACCACCGAGTAGGGTTTCTGGCGAATAGCTTCTGTCAGCACGCCCCCCTCGCCGAAACCGACGTAGCCGGGCGGCGAGCCGATCAGGCGGGAGACGGTGTGCTTCTCCTGATACTCGGACATGTTGATGGTGGTCAGATACTGGCGACCACCGAACATCAGCTCGGCAATCTGCAGCACGGTTTCGGTCTTGCCGACCCCGCTCGGGCCCACCAGCAGGAAGGCCCCCAGCGGACGGCCGGGACGACGCAGATCGGCGCGGGCGGTGAGCAGGTGCTTGTGCAGGTGGGCCACCGCCACATCCTGCCCCTTGATGAGCTCGCCGAGGTACTCCGGCAGACGGGTAACCACATCGAGCTCCCCCTGGGAGATGCGATTGAGGGGCACCCCGGTCCACTCGGCGATGACGGCGGCAATCTGGGTCTTGTCGACGTGGGCGGAGACTAGCACTTCCCCCTGCTGCAGCTCGGCCAGCTCGCGCTCGAGGGTGGCCAGCTGCTCGGCAGCGGCCTGCGGATCGAGCGGCGCATCGGCGAGATCCAGCGCCTCTCTGGCCAGCATCTCATCCTGCTGATCGGCCAGCAGGGCTGCGCGCAGCTCGATAATCTGGTGCACCAGCCCCTGCTGTTGTTGCCACCGGGCCTCCTGCTCGGCCAGCTCTTCACGGCAAGCTTGCTGGGCCGCCTGCAACTCGGCCAGGCGCTCTGCGTTGTCACCAAGACCTATCAGGCTCTGGCGCTCCAGCTGGCGGATCTCCAGCTCGCGCTGGCGCAGCGCGTTTTGCAGGTGGCTGACCGCGCGCGGCGGGGTGGTGAGGTTGATGGCCACCCGGGCACAGGCGGTATCGAGCACGTCAATAGCCTTGTCCGGCAGCTGACGGCCGGAGATGTAACGGGCGGAGAGCTGGGCGGCGGCCTGCAGCGCCTCCTCGTCGATCAGCACCCCGTGGGCCTTCTCGTAGATGCTGCGCAGGCCGCGCAGGATCACGGTGGCCTCGTCGGCATCGGGTTCACCGACCTTCACCAGCTGGAAGCGGCGCGACAGGGCCGCGTCTTTTTCTACGTATTTCTTGTACTCGCCCCAGGTGGTGGCGGCGATGGTGCGCAGCTCGCCCCGGGCCAGCGCCGGCTTGATGAGGTTGGAAACATCCAGCCCGCCAGCCTGGTTGCCGGCCCCGATCAGGGTGTGCGCCTCGTCGATGAACAGGATGACCGGTTGCACGGCGTCCTTGACCTCCTGCATCACCCCCTTGAAGCGTTTCTCGAACTCCCCCTTGACCGAGGCGCCGGCCTGCATGGCACCGAGATCCAGAGTCATCAGCTCGACCCCGCGCAGCTTCTCCGGTACCTGACCCGCCACCATACGCAGAGCCAGCCCCTCGATGAGGGCACTTTTACCGACACCGGCTTCGCCCACCACGATGGGGTTGTTCTTGCGACGACGGGAGAGGATGTCGATCATCAGGTCGATTTCGTGATCCCGGCAGAGCACGGGATCCAGGCTGCCCTGGCGGGCCTGCTCGGTCACATTCACGGTAAAGCGGGCCAGCAGGCTGGCATCGGCCGGCAAGGCGGCCTGGGCCGTCTTGTCGCCGGAGGCGGTGGTCACTTGCGTCTCGGCAGACTCCTTGACCCACTCGTCGAACTGCTGGCGCAGCAGCTCGCGATTGACCTTGGCCAGCAGGCGGGTCACCGAGCCCGGCAGATAGCGCTGGGGGGTCATCAGCAGCACCAGCAGCATGACGCCGCTGCGCAGCTGGGCATGTTGCAGCTCGGCGGAGGCGAGCAGCCAGCTGTCTTGCAGCCACTCCACCAGCATGGGCGAGAAGGAGGGGTAACCCTGGCCATAGCTGCTGTCGGCAGCGGACGGTTGCAGCAGAGTCTTGAGCTCTTCCACCTCCACCTCGGCCACCTTCAGGATCTGGCGCACGTCGCTCAGCGGGGTCTCAAGCATCTTGAGCAGCAGGTGCTCGATGCGGATCTCGGCTCCCTGGTGATTGACGCAGAGGGCTGCAGCCTCCTCCAGCATGTGACGGCAGATGGGGTTGAGTCTTTCCACCAGTACCGGTAGCTCTATACGAATCAAGGCGTGCTCTCCTTAAGTATTTATTTTAATAATTCGCCCAGTTGACGCAGCACGTCCTGGGTCTGGTTATTGAGTTGGTGGTGATAGAGGCCAAAGATCAGCGCCAGGATCAGCGCGCCACCCATGAACAGGCTGCGCAGGGATACCTGCTTGCGCAGCTGATAGCGGGAGGCCTGCTGCCCCAGATCGAGGTGAAACACACTGGGCGCCTCGCCGCCAGCCTCGGGGGACAACTGCTTGTGCAGCTGGCGCACGATGCGCTCGAACTCCCCTTGTCCCTTGCTCATCACCTTGTAACGCCCCTCGAAACCGAGGCACAGACAGAGGTAGATGAACTCCAGAATGTCGCGATAACGCACCGGGTCTTCCTGCAGGCGGGCCAGCAGCACGAACACCTTCTCGCCGCCCCAGGTCTCGTTGTGAAACCGGGCCAGCAGAGAATGTTGGGACCATTCACTCTGGCTGCCCCAGTCGCGCCCCATCACCGCCTCATCGATAAAAGTGCAGAGGATGTAGCGAAACGAGAGGACGACGCCATTCTCGTAACCCTGCGCCATCAACTCCTGTTCGATGGCCTGGATCTCGGTCACCACCCGCTGATAAAGCTCGGGCACCCGGTCGTAGCGCGACAACAGACGCACCCGCTGCACCAGCCCCAATAGCGGGGTCACCGCATCGATCATCGGGTTGATGCTCTGGCCACGCAGGCGGAACCAGTAGTCCGAATCCATGTCCAGCTGCTCGGCGTGATCGAACAGCAGGTCGCTCAGTTGCTCGTTGTTGATAATGTCCGTGGTCATTTCTGCTTGTTTCCTTGATGCGATCACTGGCTACGGATGGCCCAGAGCTGCATGTCGAGCTCGGGGAAATCGCCGGCAATGTGGAAGGCGAGCGTGTTGCTGACCGCCAGCATCTGCCAGGCAGGGCTCTGACGGTCGAGCTGGAAGTAGCTGTAACCGGCGTGATAGGGCAACTGGCGCGGCGCCACCGGCAGCGGCAACAGCGGGATACCGGGCAGCTGCAGGCTGATGAGTTCGCGGATCTTGTCGCTCGACGCCACCTTGGTCTGCTGCAGCAACTGTTTGCGCAGCTGCTCCTGCGGCATGCGGGCACGCACTGCCAGCACGAAGTCGGCGCTCTGCATCAGCTCGCTCTCGCTCACCATGGCCACCATGATGCCGTACTGGTGCTTGCGCAGCTGGATGGAGACGGCGCGGGGCGACAGCACGGTACTGAGTGCCTGACGCAGGGCCAGCATCACCGGTTCGAAGCTCACCTGCTGATCGTCGTGACGATAGGCGGGGAACTCGGGCGGCAGGCGGGACTCGTCGGTAAAGGTCATCAGCTCGCCACAGAGCTGCACCAGCGCCTCATGCAGCCGCTCGGGGTGCAGGGTGCCAAGGCGCGCCAGATGGGAGAGCTGGGGCTGGGCGCGGTTGAGTAGCTGCAGCATCATGAACTCGGCCACATCGGCAACCCCCTGCTGACCCGGCGACGCGATGCGCTGGGAGAGGCTGCGAGCCCGCTCGGCCACAAGGCCAGCCGACTCGCCGAGGAAGCGCTTGAGAGTCGGGATGGCGGATACGCTGATGCTGCAGGGCATGAAGTTGGGATCAAGCACCAGACCGCCGTCCGGACGTTTGTCCAGAATGCGGGCAATAGCCAGGGACGCATAGGCACTGCGATCTTCCCGCTCCAGCATCAGGCGCAGGCTGACCCGCCCCACTTCGAGGGAGACCACGTCGCCCCCTTCGCTGTGGAGATCCCGCACATCGTGGCGATGAGCCTGCAGCCGGGTTGCTACCTGACCGCCCTGATTGACCTCGTTGACCCCGCTCACCGAGAGCGGCAGCGCCAGATAGACCTTCTGGTTGGCCACCGAGGCATCGGTGATCTCCAGCGGGGTCGGCAGCACATCATCGTTCGGAATGTTGAAGACGGTGCCGTCCGGCATGATACCGGTGGCCCCCACCAGCGCGATGCGGCCAAAGCCGAGGTAATCCTCGTTGATGGCAAGCGACTGCAACCCGTAGAAATAGTCGGACAGCGCGCTCAAACGCGCGTGCAGCGCGTAATCTGAATGTCTCTGTTGTTGCTGGAAGTGCTGGGGCTTGATAAAGAGCCCTTCACGCCAGATAACCCGATTTCGACTCGACATGATTATTCTTCTTCTTTTTGTAGTTCCACTTCATCCAGGCGCAGGTGCACCAGAATTTGATAGGCCGTTCCCTTGCTCTTGACCTTGATGACCTTGCGCCACTCGGCGCTGTCCGGATCGGCGTACCGAGCAATCACGCCGATGTAACGGGTCTTCTCGTCAAGCTTGACGGGGGGCAGGTATTTGAACTGGCCGGGTAGCAGGGTGTAGTCCTGATGATCCAGGTAGTTCTTGCCAAGGGCCTTCTCTACATCTGCCGTCACCTGGTCGTAGTCGGTGGCGAGCAGCCTGGAATCTTCCGCCAGCAGCACCACCTGAAACTCGATGGGTGCCGCCTCCCCGCTCTCGTTGGGGTTGACGTCAGGCTCCGCCAGCAGGCTGAGCCCCAGGGTGGAGGGCTGGTCATCGTTGCTCCCCACCTGGACATCCGGGTTCATGACCACATCGGCCATCTTGCCCATGGTGGTACAACCGGCCAGGGCCAGCAGACAGGCCCCAAACCACAGTGCACGTATCATCAAATCAGTCCCTGTTGCTGACGCACGGCCTGGTCATAGGCCTGGGCGTAGACCTGATGGAACAGCTTGTCGAACCCCTGCTGACGGGCAGAGGTGAGCTCACGGTAGTAGTGCTGATACATGTTCCAGGCCCACCCCTCATCAGCCATACCCGGCGCGCCGCTGCGGCGGTATTGCTCGAAACGGCCGAGCAAGGCTTCCGGTGAGAAGGCCTGCAGGATGCTGTCGAGCGCCGCACTGATGGCCTGCTGGTTTGCCACGTGGTGGATGCGCACGTTGTGCAGGCTCTCGGCCACCGCGGCCGGTGCGCTCAGGTGCACCGGGCTCTTCTGCTCGGCAAACAGCACCGCCAGGGTCTCGTCATAATCGAGGCCAAGGCGCAGAGGGTTGTCCTCGATGGGGCGCAGGTGCTTGTCTGCCAGCGCCGCCTGATCGCTTTGCAGTTGCAGCAACCCTTCCACCATGGCCCGCACTGTCTTGCCCATCTCTTCGAGCATGTCGTGGGCCTGTCGGGTGTCCTGCAACTGCAACGGCTGACCCAGCCCGCGCATCAGCGGGGTCAGGGCGACGTGATCAACGTCCTCCAGCGGCTGGAAGTCGGGGTGGTTCTCGATGGCGGGCATATCCAGAAATTCTTGGTTCATGGTGTTCTCGACGGCAGAAAATGGAGCGAGGGATACGGTGTCCATATCCGGTTGAAAATGCGGTTGAGCCTGCGGCTGGGTATCCATCAGCGGGCCAGGAGCCGCACGCTCCTGCTGCAATGCCAGCAGGGGATCGACTGCCAGGGCCCGAGGATCATCCAGGGTCTGGGTGTGGTGGGGATCGCTGGCCAGCCACTCGTCAAGCTGTTCGGTTGGACGGTTGCCCAGCACCTGCTGCAGGCTCTGCTCGGGGGAAATGGCACCGAGATAGGCGCGCAGCCGGAACGGGCCGACCACCAGCTCGTCTCCCTGCTCCAGATGCACCTTGCGAGCCCGCCCGATGGGCGAGGTGGCACCATTGATGTAGGTCTGGCCGCTGAGATCGCACAGGCAGAAACGACCGTCATTGAGCTCGACCCGGGCATGGGCCGGCATCACCGCCCCCAACCTGTCTCGCAGTTGCCAGTCATCCTGTTCGGAGGAGCCCAGGGTGCCTCCCATCTCGTCGAAGCGATATTGCACCTGCTGGCTGCCGTCGAGCTGCTCGCTGTTAAGCACCACCAGAGATAGTTGCTGGTTAAAGTCGTCCACATTCACTCCTGCACGTATTCCTACACTGAATTTCTGTGCTTATTCCTGTACACAGATCGTCACGAACGGGTCACTCGGCGGTTGGCCGAGAAAGGTACTCCACCCCAGACGGGCACTCTGCTCCTCCCCCAATCTCAGCCCCTTGGCCTGCTCCTGACCGAAGCCAAGCCGCAGATCCCAGGCCAGCTGATCGCGCAAGATGAAGGAGACAAAGGTCACCAAGGCGTGGAAATGCTCCCCGTTCGGGAGAAATCCGAGAAACTGGCTAAAACTCAGATCATTGATTTTCAATAAAAACTTGCCGGCACAATCATTGACCTTGTCACCGATGACGAAGTCATGCCCCAGAGTGGTGCAAGCACCGCCCAGGCGGTTTTGCTGCTCCGGATGGATCGGCACATTGCGCCACTGCCAGGCGCTCACCTCTACATCCGCCAGATCGAAGCAGTGGGCCACCAGACCGGCGACCACCTCGGGCGAGCGGCTGGGGCTGGCCAGCATGCCCGCATAGGAGAGCATCTTGGCGCGGTTGACCGGCAGGCTCTGGCAGACGGCGTCGTTGCCAAGCCCCACCAGCGCAAACATCAGGCGGGAGAACCCATCCTCACCGTCGTCCTGAAAACGGACGTGGTAGCGATACTTGCGCCAGATCCGGTGCAGCAGGGTCAGCAGACGGTGGTGGAAGAAATCCAGAAACAGGCCGAGCTTCTGCTCACCCTGGGCGTACTCCCACGCCAATGAGTCGAGGTAATACCCCGGCATCGGCGACTGGCTGCCGTGCAGACCCAGAAAGGCCACTTCCAGCTCGTGGCGCCCCTTCTCGTCGCGGCCAATCTGCAGCACGTCACTGGTGGGAAACCCCAGCGATGCGGTCGCCTTGAAACGAATATTCTCGTCACTTGGCAGGTGGTCGAGACCACGCTCCTGATCGGCGCCATCGAGCCGGTTGAGCAGCTCGACCAGCTGGAAGAAATTAAAACGGGGCGCCTCGTTGGCGGCGCTCACATCAGGGAGTGCTGACCGATCTGGACTGGCCACTGATAGCGCTCCTTGTTATCGAGATTGACCACCTCAAGCAGGTGGAAAGCGTTGACGCTGGCATAGAGCGAGAAGAAGTGGGCCAGCACGGTGCTGAAGAGATAGAGCTCCCCTTCGCTGCCAAAGGCGGACTGGCGGATGGAGAGCACCGACTTGAGCCCCCGCACCGGCATGCCGCGCACCAGCCTGTCCACCGGCTTGGTCTCGATCTCCTCGATCCCCGCCAGCCGCTTGCGCGACGCCTGCTCTGCTTGCTTGTCGTGCAAAGCGGGAAAGTCGTAGGTACGCAGCACCTGCACCAGGGCATCGCGGCGCAGCAGAGAGACATAGTTGAGCGACAGGTTGGAAATCAGGGTCCAGTGCAGGCTGCCATCCAGTGCCGGGCGCAGCGGCCGGGTCGGCCGGATCAGGTTGCGGAAGGTGGCAAACGACGGCGAGCTGCCGGTCGGCACGCAGATGCTGCCGACCTTGAGGCGGGCGGCGCGGGAGCGGTTGGTACAGGTAAGCGTCACCGAGATGGATTCATCGAGGTCGACCGTGGTGGTTTCATCGCCCCGCACAAACGAGAGGCTGTGCTCGAAACCATCACCACTCACCGACTCCCTGACCCGCACCCGGTAGTAGAGTGCCAGCCGCTGCTTGGCCCGCTCTATCTGGTGCTGAAAACTTTCGAATGGCTGATAGATGCGCGGCGTGCCCCGAGAGCGCCCCAGATTGCCCTCGACCCAACCTTCAACCTGATCCACCGAGAAAATTTCGAAACTGTCGGCATAGCGATAGCTCGCCTTGAGCGGGTATTCCGCCTGACGGCCGTTGAGATTGACCGGCTCGCTGTCGTGCTGGAACAGGTTGATGGCCGGCACGCAGTTGAGCATGAAGGAGTCGGGACGGATCTTGAGTTCCGCCGGCAAGGGCCGGTCGAAACAGAAATGAATTTTGAATTCACTCACCGGCAGCGGCTGTTTGGGCCACTCGCCACCGGAGAGTTCGAAGAAGAGGAAGCTCTCCGGAAAGCAGAAATACTCCTGCAGGATCCGGTAGCCGGAATAGACGTTGTTCGGATAGGGCAACAGCGCATCGTCGCGCTCGAAGCCGACCGATTCGAGGGCCCTGGCCTCCTGACGAAAGCGCTTGCCGTCTATCTCCAGCTCGATATGGGAGAGCTGGTTGGCGAGCCAGAAGTAGAGTTCATAAGCGGTGTAGCTGTCGCCCCCCAGGAAAAAGCGCAGCTTGTCCAGCTGCAACTCACTGAGCAGCAAGGGGGCATGCAGCGCAATATCGAGCGAGATGGTTGAGAGATCGTTGCCACTTTGCGCCGTCACCTCGCGCATCTCGGCCGGATAGACCCAGGCATCGTGGCAGGTTTGAAAATGACAGGTCACATCGTCAATAGGCAGACTGTCGAGTTGGCAGCCCTGCTTCACCAGCGCGGGCTGGGCGATGGCCCCCGGAATAACCGAAAACTGCATGATAGTCATGCTGGGGACGGGACGCAGGTAGTTTGGCCAGAGCATATTGAGCAGACCGTGGGTCAGCTCGGGAAACTCGTCTTCAATTTTTGCGCGCAGGTTGCCCGTGAGAAACGCAAAGCCTTCCAGCAGGCGTTCCACATCCGGGTCGGTATTCTGCTCAGACAAAAAACGGGTGAGTTCGGGATAGCTATCGGCAAATTCGCGCCCTTGCAGGCGCAAAAATGCCAACTCATCCCTGAAGTAATGTTCCAGCGACATTGATCAGACCATGCGGTAGTGGCGGTGACTGTCCATTTGGACGTTGAACGAGGTAACTTGCTCGATATGCTCCAGCCTCACGTGGGCCGTCACCTGAAACGACATCTCGAGCGGACTCGCCTGATAGTCGGGTGAACGGACATCCACATGCACAATCCGCGGTTCATAACGACGGATGCATTGCCGGATCGCTTCGCGGATCCGCCCCTTGATATCCGCACTGCCCTGAGTGGCGTCATTGAGATCGATGACACCAAGCTCGGGAGCACTGCGGCAATTGCCGGGACGGGTGTTGAGGATCTGTTCGAGCTGCCGCTTGACAGAATCAACCAACTCCTCAACCTCCGAACGGGGAGAAGGGCTCAGCCCCTCCCCCCGTATGCGATCGAACAGGCTGGCCGCATTTCCTCTATCCCAGGAAGAGAGATACGGCATCGGGCCTTATTCCTTGTCCAGTCGACCTACCAGAGAGAGCTCGAAGCTCGCCCCCATGTACTTGAAGTGCGGGCGCACTGACATGGCGACCTGATACCAGCCCGGCTCCCCTTCCACATCCAGCACCTTGATCTGGGCGGCGCGCAGCGGACGACGGCTGCGGACCTCTGCCGGCGGATTCTCCTGATCGGCCACAAACTGCCGGATCCAGCTGTTCAACTCCCGTTCCAGATCCTGACGCTCCTTCCAGGAGCCGATCTGCTCGCGCTGCAGCACTTTGATGTAGTGCGCCAGGCGGTTGATGATGAACATATAGGGCAGCTGGGTGCCCAACTTGTAGTTGGTTTCGGCCTCGCGTCCTTCCTTGGTGTTCGGGAACACCTTGGGCTTTTGCACCGAGTTGGCAGAGAAGAAGGCGGCGTTGTCGCTGTCCTTGCGCATGGTCAGGGTGATGAAACCCTCTTCCGACAGCTCGTATTCACGACGGTCAGTGATCAGCACTTCGGTCGGGATCTTCGCCTGCAGCTGACCCATGGCTTCATAGACGTGCACCGGCAGATCGTGGATCGCACCACCGCTCTGCGGGCCTATGATGTTCGGGCACCAGCGGTACTTGGCGAAACTGTCAGTCAGGGAGGTGCCCATCAGATAGGCGGTGTTGCCCCACAGATAGTGATTGTGATCCGAGCTGATATCTTCCTGATAGTTGAAGCCCTTGATGGGGTTTTCGGTCGGGTCATACGGCAGACGGGCCAGGAAGCGCGGTGCGGTCAGTCCCAGATAACGGGCATCTTCCGATTCACGCAAGGCGCGCCACTTGGTGTAGGCCGGCCCTTCGAATACCGATTTCAGATCCTTGATGGAGGGCAGCTCGGTAAAGCTGTCTACACCAAAAAAGGTCGGTGCAACGGAAGAGATGAAGGGGGCATGAGCCATGGCGCCGACGGCGCTGACATACTGCATCAGCTTGATATCGGGTCCGCTGTGGGTGAAGGCGTAATCACCGATCACGGCCCCCACCGGCTGACCACCAAACTGACCATAACCGCTGGAGTAGACATGCTTGTAGAGACCGGACTGGGTGATTTCGGGTGAGAATTCGAAATCTTCCAGCAGCTCTTCCTTGGTAGCGTGCAGCACCTGGATCTTGATGTTTTCGCGAAAATCGGTGCGATCCACCAGCAACTTCAGGGAGCGCCAGGAGGACTCCATCTCCTGCAACGGCTTGGCATGGAGAATGATGTCCATCTGCTTGCCGAGCTTCTTGTCGAGCTCGACAATCATGCTGTCCACCAGTGCCTTGTTGACCGGACTGCTGGCAGTACCGCTATCCAGAATGTTGGCGATCAGGGCTGCGACCCCCTGCTTGGCGACGCTGTAACCCTCATCAACCGGCGTGATGCGTGCTTGTGCCATGATTTCGTCCAGCAAAGAGGACGAGGAGGCGGCATTCGCCCCCGCTTGAACCTGTTCTTCGACCAAAGACATGTTTGTTCCTTCTCGTTCAGTCAATACAACCCGCCGATCACTCGACTGGCTTGATCAAATCCAGCTCTTTGAGCAACTGCTCACGAGCCTCATCACTGGACAGCAGATCCTGCAAACGATTGCGGAAAGCAGGGATATTGCCGAGCGGCCCCTTCAGGGCAACCAGCGCCTCACGCAGCTCCAGCAGCTTGCGCAGTTCGGGCACTTGCTGGGCCACATTGTCAGGAGTGAAGTCTTCCAGGGACTGGATTTTGATCGAAACCGGCAGCTCGTCCTGGCTGTTCTCTTCCAGACGATTTGGAACGGTGAAGTTCAGTTCCAATGCCGATTCTTTCATGACAGATGAGAAATTATTCTTGTCGATGGAGACAGTCTGACGCTCCTCGATGGGGGTATCTTCGGTGCGTCCTTTCATGTTGCCGACCACCATCATGGTCAGGGGAAGTTCTACTTCTCCCTGTTGACCACCAGTCGACGGTACATACTTGATATTTATACGCTCTTTGGGCGCGACAGTAGCGCCATCAATTCCTTTTCCCATGCTCTAGTACCCGATTTTGAGGTTTTATCAAGAAGGGCAGAGCTTATAGCCAATAGTACTGGCAACAACTGTAATAAATTACAGTTGAAGCAAGGCCGATATTAAAAAGGGATGATCCAGAGTAATAACTTTAATATTTGACGACATATCAATAAGCCGCCACAGCACGACCCGCACGGCACCAGCCCTCTCAAGACCATATTTATTTCTTTTGAGACTGGTAAAGCACACGCGTTACTCCGCATCATCAAAAACAAAACAAAAAAAACAAATAAAATCAATGACATGGCGATTTTCAATAAAGATTTTCAGCGCCAGAAGCTTTAGTGGTGCCTTGTCAGGTACATTATCGTTCTCGGCACATTCATATACGACAAATTCTGACATATATGAATCAAGGGTATGTGACCCTGGTAGATGGCATGGTCTTGAACAAAATTGTAACCGGAAATTACAGCCTAATAATCAGAATAATCTTACGTGAAACAAGAGGCCAAAAATGGCAGAGACAGATAAGTAAAAATTACGCTATTAACAAACAGTAATTAGCGTTACATCCCTTATTTAATATATCTGAGAGCAAGCCACAACACCGTCACCACAGATGACATCAGTCAATGTGAGCACTCCCTGCTAACGCTGGAGTCAAGCAGGATTGGCTGTGAAAATCAGCCCAAGCACCCTCGTCTGTTTTGACGATGCGCCCGGTGAGCAGAGGCAGAGGAATGTCACCATCATTCACCAAGCGCATGGTATGGCACCGGGAATAAATATGAGCCTTGACCAGAGAACCGATCCGTTCGCTCAAGCCACCAGAGCAGGGCTCCCTCACCGGGGAGATGGGACGTAATGAGAGGCACAACCAGATCCCGCTCTTTGCTACATAGAGAAGTGCACCTTACTCCACAAGAGGTGTCGTTCAGTGCGCCAAAAAGCACGGGGGCCTGATGGCCCCCGCAAACACACCGGATGAGAAAATGCCTTACTTGGCGGCGCTATCCTTCACGCACTTCTGGATAAAGCTGTTCTTGGCCGCGCCAGCCAGCTTCTTGTCGGCCGCCGCCTTCTCGCACTTGGCCGCCGGATCCATCGCCGCGCCCGTTTTCACGCACTTCTGGATAAAGCTGTTCTTGGCCGCACCGGCCAGCTTCTTGTCGGCGGCCGCCTTCTCGCACTCGCCGGTCGCGGCGCCAGCGGCATCTTTCACACACTTGCCGACAAAGCTGGTCTTGGCGGCGCCGTTAAGCTTTTTGGCCGCAGCCTGCGCCTCGCACTGCAACTGGGCTGCATCGTTGGCAAAGACCGGATTGGCCAGCAGCACGCTGCCGCAGAGCAGGCCGAACAGGATGGTACGCTTCATGGGTGATCTCCTCTCTATCTGGTGATCTGTTTGCATGGTCATATTTGCATGACGATGTGTTGCAAATGGCTTTGATTGCAACAGCTGATTGTTGCCGCAGATCCCCCGCCTCGCCAGCTTGGGAGCGGAGCAGAGGGCAACCATCGCCCGCACTATAACGCCGATTGGCGGAGCGGGATTGTCCCCAACCAGCCCCTCCTCAGCGGCAAGCCCGCCCCCTACTTTCCCGCCATACCCGCCAACCCCAATAAAATCAAGGGCCATGGGAATCCGGTGCCCACTCAGTTCGATTTGTTGAGCCAGCGCAAAAAATCAGTCATTACTGACACTTACGTCACTTTTTGACTGGTATGGCCAGATTCGATTGGATTAACATAGCCATCCGGTGCCTATTCATCTGTGATGGGCTGCTGCCCTCGCTGGTTAATGGAGCATATTGGAGGCTGTAATCCACGGGCGGTAGCGTGGGTTTTGCACAGTGATTGATGCATTGCGTAGGTTGGCGCTGAGCGTAGCGAAGCCCAACACGTATGCCTCCGGTTAGTTGGTTCCCATTTCGTGTAACCGTACAGACCGGATATTTCACCCCGATACCGGAAAGGAGAACCATGCGCTATCGCCGAGCAACAACCAGTGGGGCATCTTGGTTCTTCACCGTCAACCTGGCTGACCGACAGCAGGATCTGCTGGTACGTCATATCGACCTGCTGCGCGAAGTGACCCGCCACGTCAAACAGCAACACCCCTTCGAGATTATTGCCATGGTGGTGATGCCGGATCATCTCCATGCCATTTGGCAACTACCGCCGAGTGACAGTGACTATCCCATGCGCTGGTCTCTGATCAAGGCCGGCTTTTCGCGGGGCATTGCCAAAACAGAGCGGATACGGGAGAGCCGACTCAGAAAACGGGAACGCGGTATCTGGCAACGCCGTTATTGGGAGCATCTGATCCGGGATGACAAGGATCTGCAAGCCCATGTCGATTACATCCATTTCAATCCGGTCAAACATGGTTATTGTGCCAAACCTGTCGATTGGCCTTACTCCTCCATTCATCGCCATATCGCCGCAGGATGGATAACGCCAGATTGGGCCATTAATAGTGACTCGGGTCGGGAATAATCGGCTAGGGATATGTTGTAGGTTGGCGCTGAGCACAGCGAAGCCCAACAAACGGGAGATATAATTTCCCCAAAAAATAATTTTTGAACATATAAAATCGATTATTAAAATAAATTTAGCTTTCTCGGTAAACGTTGGGCTTCACTTCGCTCAGCACCAACCTACAAGCGTTAACATAATATATAAGATACAACAGGTATATATTTCATGTCAGTAAAACTGGAAAAGCTCATAATTTCAAATTTTAAGTCTATTGGAAATACCCCTATCAGTATTGAACTAGATGACATTGTCGTTCTTGTAGGGGGTAATAATTATGGCAAGAGTACAATATTGAAAGCTTATCAAGCGGCCGTTAACAATGAGAAAATCACTAAAGATGACTTTCATAACAAAATCATTAACGATCCTAATTCAAGACCAACTATTGAACTCTATATCATCTGTGATGGTGATGATAGGCCTAGTGCTAATTTTCAAGAGACTCTTCAGGATGGTTCATGCCGAGTAAAAGAAAAATATGTTTGGGATGAACCAAATTCAAGTCCTAGTCGAGTAGGATTTCGTGTTGACCTAGGCCGATATCCAAATATAGACACAGATGCCGCCCCTCATAGACCTTGGGCAAGTGATAATGCTTCACGTAAGAAGAGACCAAAAGCACATCTAATTGGTACCTTTGATAATCCAGATCAACAGAGTGACTCAATAAAAACAATTTTGGTTGAAGCTTTACTTGAGGAAAAAATTAGAAACTATGCACCCTCTGAGAATGTAAGTAATTTTGGAACATTACATGAGCAATTCAATGAATTAAAAAAGGAATTTGTATTATCTACGAAAGAAGAAATACATGGCATAGCCAAAGAAATCTCTGATTATGCCTCAAAAATTGTTCCAGGATATAAATTTGACATATCCATATCTGATAGTGATCTAGAGGAAAAGAGTTTTAAACTATTCGATTCAAAGGAAATAAATATTAGTTTTGGTAAGAATGATTACATGTTCCCAGTATCTAATCATGGTAGTGGAGCAAGAAGAACATTACTATGGTCTGTCTTGAAAAAAATTGCAGATCTTGGATTCGAAGCTTGCGAAAAAGGTAAGTTCAAGAAACTGGGAGATATAAAATCACACTTATTACTCTTAGACGAACCTGAATTAAGTTTGCACCCTAGTGCCTGCCGTCAAACTCGGGATATGCTATATGATATCGCAGAAAAAAATCAAAATTGGCAAGTAATGATCACAACCCACTCCCCATGCTTTATCGACTTAACTCGAGATCACACAAAAATAATTAGGGTTGAAAATCAAGATGATAAAATTGTCGCTACAACCATATTTAAACCTGATATGGTTAATTTTAGCGAAGATGATATTGAGACTTTAAAATTACTTAATATGCTAAACCCTGATTCTATGGAGTTTTTCTTTGGCGGGAGAGTACTGTTAGTAGAGGGCGATACAGAGCATACTGCATTCGGAAAAATAATTAGAGACATAAAGTCACGAGGAGATACAAGCTTAGATGATGTACTAATTGTTCGTTGTGGGGGGAAGGTTCAAGTATCTATGTTTATGAAAATACTGAACCACTTCAAGAAAAAATACTTTGTCCTCCATGACATAGACAGCAAAGAAATTTTGAAAAACAGACAAATAAAGAATGCTGAAGGAGTAAAAGAAAAACAAATTAGAGTAGAAAGAAACCCTGCATGGACAAATAACTCGAAGATATTTGAACAATTTTCCGAATATAGTACCACATATGGTTCAGTAATAAACTTCGAAACAGCTTACTTTGACTTAGGCATTAATAGTGGCAAACCAGAAAATGCTATAAATATGCTAAAAGAACCAGACATTTATACTAAAATAAAAAATCTACTACTAGCTATCGTAAATGAAACCCCAGAGTTATTACCTGACAATGCAATCAGATGGAATAATTTGGAAGAGCTTGAAGAAAGATTCGAAGCTTATGCTAAAGAGAACCCCGAGATCATACCAACCGTACCATTAAAAAATTAAAATATATACCCATCATAAATTTGATCGGTATTCCTTATTAAAAGCTAAAAATCCCCCATCACTGGGGGATTTTTATTTCTATCGATTATCTCGACACAACAGTTAACCCACCAAAAACGCTCTTAACCGGGCAAATTCCGCTGGCAGGTTATGGGAGAGCAGCGGCAGGTCGGCGTGCTTGGCGAGCGGGCCGGGCAGCGGTACATCGAGATCCAGGATCTCGTCCACCGACTCCTTGAACTTGGCGGGATGGGCGGTGCAGAGGAACACCCCCACTTCATCCTCGGCCAGCTGTTCCCCCAGCAGATCCCAGGCAATGGCGCCGTGGGGTTCACAGAGGTAATCCAGCTGGTGCAGGCGTTTCAGCGCAGCGCGGGTCTCGGCATCGTTGCGCATGCCTGACCCTAAGGTCTCCAGCGCCCAGCCTTTGCGACGGCAGAGCTCTTCTACCCGCGGCCAGTTGTTGGGGCGGCTGACATCCATGGCGTTCGACAGGGTTGCCACTGTCTGGTGCGGCTCCCACTGACCGGTTTTCAGGTAGCGCGGCACGGTGTCGTTGGCGTTGGTGGCGGCGATAAAGCGCTTCACCGGCAGCCCCAGCGCCTTGGCGATAAGACCTGCAGTGAGGTTGCCAAAGTTGCCAGACGGCACGCTGATGACCGCCTTGGCGCGATCGGCTTTCGGCAACTGGGCCACCGCTTCGAAGTAGTAGCAAACCTGCGCCAGCAGACGGCTGATATTGATGGAGTTGGCGGAGTTGAGGCCAATGGCCTTTTTCAGTGCCTCGTCGTCAAAGGCCTGTTTTACCAGCGCCTGACAGGCATCAAAGTCACCGTCGATGGCGATGGTGCGGATATTGCCGCCGAGGGTGCAGAAGAGCTTCTCCTGCAAGGGGCTGATCTTGCCCTTGGGATAGAGGATCACCACCTCGATCCCCTCCAGCCCGTAGAAGGCGTGGGCCACGGCGGCGCCGGTGTCGCCGGAGGTGGCGGTGAGGATAGTAATCTTGTCGTTGGTGCGAAACGCCGCGAGGCACTGGGCCATAAAGCGGCCACCGAAATCCTTGAACGCCAGGGTCGGGCCGTGGAACAGTTCGAGGGCATAGGTGCCATCCTTGAGTTTCACCAGCGGTGCCGGGAAGGTGAAGGCGGCATTGATTAGCTCGCTCACCTTGGCGGCGGGCACTTCGTCCCCCAGCAGGTGGCTCAGGATGCGGGCAGAGCGTTCGGCCAGCGGCAGATCCAGCAGGGCATCCACATCGGCGAGCGGTTCGAGTTGTTCGGGGAAGAAGAGCCCCTGTTCGCGACCCAAGCCCTGACGCACCGCCTGCGCGAAGCTCACCTGTTCGCTGTTGTCCTTGATGTTGTAGAGATTCATAGCTCGCTTCCTGTTACCCGTGCCCCGGCCATGTCCAGTTTGCAGACCCGGGCAAATCCATCTTCGTTCTGCACGAAATGTGCTTCCATCCAATCCTTCATGCGCTCGGCCTGGGCCAGATCCTTCATCACCACAAACACGGTGGGACCGGAGCCGGAGATGCCGGTAGCCAGCGCCCCGTTCTGAGCCGCCTGCGCCCGCACCTCGGCAAAGCCTTCAATCAGCGCCGCGCGGTAGGGCTCGGCAATCACGTCTTTCAAGACGCTCGCGGCCAGCCCCTCCTGCCCGGTGTAGCTGGCGTGGACAAAGGCGGCCAGGCGACGGCCGTAGGTGAGGCAATCCTGACGGCGATATTGGGCCGGCAGAATGGCGCGGGCAGCGGCGGTCGAGACCACGGTACCCGGGTAGCAGACAACCCAGTACCACTCGTCAAACACCGGAATACCCTGGCTGATAACGCCGTGCTCTTCCAGCACCAGCTGCATGCCGCCGAGATAACAGGGGGCCACGTTGTCGTAGTGGACGGAGCCGGAGATCTTGCCTTCCATCTCCCCCATCAGCAGCAGCAGGGCGTGCTCGTCGAGCGGCTCGCCGTGAAAGGCGTTGAGCCCCTCCAGCGCCGCCACCACGCTACAGGCGCTGGAACCCAGACCCGAGCCGACCGGCAGGTTCTTCTCCAGCACCATTTCGAGCGGCTTGAGTTTAAGGCCCCGCTTCTCCAGCGCCTCGCCATAGGCGACCCAGCAGTCGAACAGGATATTCTTTTTCGGATCGTCCGGCAGCTTGTGGGCGTAGCGGCCCACGGCGGAGAGGGCGAACGGCACGTCTGCCGCTTTTACCTGCACCCGATCGCCCAAGAGGGAGCCATCCACGGGGGCGAGCGCCGCCCCCAGTACATCGAATCCCACGCTCAGGTTGGCGCTGGAGGCGGGGGCGTAGGCAACGACACTGCCGCCTTCCGTCATATAAGAGGGGTACATGTCTGAACTCATGCTTATAGCTCCTGCTTCCAGTTCTGGGTGCGCAGCACGTCGGCAAAGACGCCCGCCGCGGTCACTTCGGTACCGGCGCCATAGCCACGCAGCACCAGCGGGATCGGCTGGTAGTAGGTGGAGAAGAAGGCGAGCGCGTTCTCCCCGTCTTTGACCTTGAACAGCGGCTCGTCGCCACCGACCGCCTTGATGGCCACCTTGCACTTGCCACCCTCGATGGAGCCCACATAGCGCAGCACCTTGCCTTCACGCTGGGCAGCGGCGAACTGGTCGCGGAACCAGCCATCGGCTTCGGGCAGGCGGGCCATAAAGGCTTCCACGTCGCCGTTCACATCAAAGCCGGGCGGCAGCGCCTGCTCGACTTCGACATCGGAGAGCTCCAGCGCCATACCTGCTTCGCGGGCCAGAATGAGCAGCTTGCGCGCCACATCCATGCCGTTGAGATCGTCACGGGGATCCGGCTCGGTAAAGCCGTTGCTGCGGGCGATTTGGGTTGCCTCGGAGAAGGCCATCCCCTCGTCCAGCTTGCCGAAGATAAAGGAGAGGGAACCGGAGAGGATGCCGTCAAACGCACGCAGCTTGTCACCGGCCATGATGAGGTTCTGCAGGTTCTCGATAACCGGCAGACCGGCGCCGACGTTGGTCTCGTACAGGAACTTGCGGCGAGTCTGGCGGGCGGTGCGGCGCAGCGCCTTGTAGTAATCGAGCGAACCGGTGTTGGCCTTCTTGTTGGGAGTGACCACATGGAAACCGGCGGCGAGGAAGTCGGCATACTGGACGGCTACCGCCTCGGAGGAGGTGCAGTCAACGATCACCGGGTTGATGATGTGGCTATCTTCCACCAGCTTTTTCACCCCTTCCAGCGAGAAGCTGTCGCGGGCTTCCACCAGCTGTTCACGCCAGTTGGCGAGGTTCAGGCCATCCTTGTTGACCGCCATCTGGCGGCTGTTGGCGATGCCGACCACGCGAAGGCCAGTGCCCTGCTCGGCCAGTACCGGTTGCTGGCGGGCAATCTGATCCACCAGCGCCGCACCGACGCCGCCGACCCCTACCACAAACAGATCGATAAACTGCTGGCTGCCAAAGAAGTTCTGGTGGCACGCCTTGATGGCTTCCGCCACCTTTCGATCCCGCACCACCGCCGAGATGGAACGCTCGCTGGAGCCCTGCGCAATGGCGACGATATTGATGGAGGCTTGCGCCAGCGAGGTGAAGAAGCGGGCCGCCATCCCCTTGCTGGTGCGCATGCCGTCACCGATCAGGGAGATGATCGCCAGATCGCTGATGATATCCAGCGGCTCCAGCAGCTGGTTTTTGAACTCCAGCTCGAACTCGCGCTCCAGCACCTTGCGGGTCTTCTCACTGTCGTAGCTGTGGATACAGAAGCTGACGCTGTACTCGGAAGATGACTGGGTGATCAGCACGATACTGACCCCGGCGCGGGAGACGGCGGAGAAGATGCGACCGGCCATGCCGACCATCCCCTTCATGCCGGGGCCGGAGACGTTGAACATGCACATGCCGGAGAGATCCGAGATGGCCTTCACTTTCAGGTCATCGTCGCCGCTCTCGGGGCCGATCAGGGTGCCCGGCCCTTGCGGGTTGAAGCTGTTCTTGATGAGGCAGGGAATATGGAACTGGGCCACCGGCGCGATGGTTTTCGGGTGCAGCACCTTGGCACCGAAGTAGGAGAGCTCCATCGCCTCCTTGTAGGAGAGGGTTTTCAGCAGATAGGCATCCGGCACCAGACGGGGGTCGCAGCTGTAGCAGCCTTCGACGTCAGTCCAGATCTCGCAGCACTCGGCATCGACACAGGCAGCCAGCACGGCGGCGGAGTAGTCGGAGCCGTTGCGACCCAGCAGCACGGTCTCGCCCTTGTCGCTGCCACCGGTAAAGCCCGGCATCAGGTAGAGGCAGTCGCTACGCAGCCCCTTGGCGGCAAAGCGCAGGCGGGAGGCTTCGATATCGACATGGGCTTCCAGATAGCCGCCGTCGGTGACCAGCAGCTCTTCCGGTACGATCAGCTCCAGATCCAGACCACGCACCCGCAGCAATTCGTGCATAAAGGCGATGGAGAGGTTCTCGCCACGGCTCAGAATGCGCGCCTGCACGTTATCCGGGCAGAGGCCCAGCAGGCGGATGCCCTGCATCAGCCGCTCCACCTGATCCAGCTCGGCGGTGAGACGGGCCAACAGCGCCTTGTCATCGAGCGCCGGATAGGCCGCCTTCAACCCGGCCAGCAGTCGGGAGAAGATACCGTTGACTTCAAACAGGGTGGAACTGGCATCCATGCCGCGACTGGTCTGTTCCACCAGCGCCACCAGATGATTGGTCACCTTGGCAGGTGCAGAGAGCACCAGGGCTACCTGAGATTGGCCGTGGGTGTTGACCGCGATATCGGCCACCCGTAAAAAACGCTCTGCATCGGCCAGTGAAGACCCGCCAAATTTCAACACTCTCATCGCTTTCTCTCCCTGTAAATCTATGAAATTCAATCTAAAAACCAGTCCAACAAAAAGGCCCGTACTGGGTGGGTACGGGCCTTTTCTGATTTCTGTGCTTGTTCGTCAGCGCATCAACCGGCCCCAGTGCCACCTGTGGTGGTACCGGTAATAATGGTGGTGGTGATGACGTTGGTGAATAACTGCATGACGAACACTCGTTGACGAAGCTGGCTTTTAGCAATACCGCGGCGGGCGCTGGGCTGTCAACTTAAACCTCTTTGCCAAGTTTGCGCGCAAGGTCTTTGCAGAGCAGGTGGAGCATGTTCAAATCCCGCTGCGGCAGCATGGGCACCCGGTCCATCACCCATTGATACAGTTTTTCATCCTGCGAAACTCCGAGTTCACCCAGCAATTCTGCTGTTTTGCTTTTCAGCACCCGAACCTGCCCGGCGTTATCAAAATTTTCTGCTACCGCAGTGGCGCCGTCGGCGTTCAGCTCATCCATCAGCTGACTCATCTCGTAGGCGTAGAGCATGATCGCCTGCCCCAGATTGAGAGACGGGTAGCTCACCTTGAGGGGCAGATAGCTGATGAGATCGACCTCGGCCAGCTGCTCGTTGGAGAGCCCCGACTCCTCGCAGCCAAAGACGATGGCGACCTTGCCGAGTGATGGCTTGGCGCGGATCTGCTCGCGGATCTCCCCCGGCGTGAGGTAGTGCTGGTAGCGACCGCGCTCACGGGCAGTGGTGGCGATCACCAGATCCATGTCGGCCAGCGCCTCGGGCAGGGTATCGAACGCCTCGGCCTGGGTCAGGATCTCCTGGGCGCCGTGGGCTACCCAGCTCGCCTCCTCCTCTTCGTGTACCCGGCTCGCCACCAGTCGCATGGCATCGAATCCCATGGTTTTCATGGCGCGGGCAGCCGCCCCCACATTCGCAGGTCGGGCAGGTGCCACCAGGACAAAATAGAGCTTCATCGGGTTTCCTCACAGGCCGGACGGCCTCTCAAACAGACAGCAAACAGTCGCTAAACCATCACCAAAACAGGGGCGCAATCTACCGTTTATCCCCGAAAATTGCCACTTGAACAGACGTTTGAATGTTGCGATAGTGGCCTGACGTGTGAACAAATTACACCCAATCCTTCGCGCTATCGGCCCGACAGATCACAAGGAAGAGAGAGATGCAGCAGCCATTGGAACAGGCCGTCGCCGAAACTATCTTGCAACGCTTCGAGTCGTTTTACAGCCGGTTTCTCGAGATAACCCAGGGCAGCAAGAGCCGCTTCGAGAACAGTGACTGGCTGGGGGTGCAGCTCGCCGGGCGCGAGCGAATTCGCCTCTATGACCACCATGTGGGGGCCACCGCCAGCTCTATCCGCCAGATGATGGGGGAGCACCACGCCACTCAGGAGCTGCTCAAGCGAGTCAAGAGCGCCTTCAGCGATCTGCTGCCCCGTTGTGACAACTTCGAGGTGGCGGAGTCCTTCTTCAACTCCGTCTATCGCCGGATCTTTCGCCATCGCAATATCCGTGACGAGAACCTCTATATCCACCCCTTTGTCAGCCGTGGCGAAAAACCGGACCTGAGCGCCCTGCTACGGGTCTATCGCACCGATCTGGCCCACCTGCCACAGACCTTGAGCCAACTTTTGGGGGATTACAGCTTCACCCTCCCCTATGAGGACAAGCAGCGAGATATTGTCGACATCCACCGCCATCTTGCCGAGAACGGCCCGCAAATCATCCATGACGAGCCGTTTGCCATCGAGCTGCTCAAAGAGGTGTTCTACCGCAACAAGGGGGCCTATCTGGTGGGGCTGATCCGGGCCCGGGATCAGGTGTTCCCCTTTATCCTGCCCCTGCTCAGCACCGGCCATAGCATCTATGTGGATACCGTCATCTTCGAGCCGGATCTCGCCTCCATCGTGTTTGGTTTCGCCCGCGCCTATTTCATGGTCTATGCCCGCGAACCGGCGCTGTTTGTCGCCTTCCTGCGCCAGATCATGCCCCACAAGCCCGATTACGAGATCTACAACGCCATTGGCTGCCAGAAGCATGGCAAGACCGAGCTCTATCGCCACTACCGTCACCATCTGGCCCAGAGTCGGGATCAGTTCATCATCGCTCCCGGCATCAAGGGGATGGTGATGAGCGTGTTCACCCTCCCCTCCTACGATGTGGTGTTCAAGGTGATAAAAGACGAGTTCACCCCGCCCAAGGATGTGAGCCACGAGCAGGTGAAGGCAAAATACCGGCTGGTTAAACAGCACGACCGGGTTGGCCGGATGGCCGATACCCAGGAGTTCACCAACTTCGAGTTTCCGCTGGATCGCATCTCGCCCGAACTCCTTGCCGAGCTCAAGACGGTGGCACCGTCAGCCCTCACCATCAGCGACGACAAGCTGGTGATCAAGCACCTCTATACCGAGCGCAAGATGATCCCCCTCAACCTCTATCTGGACAAGGCGGACGAGCAGCAAACCCGGCTCGCGCTGGAGGAGTACGGCAACGCCATCAAGCAGCTGGCGGCGGCCAACATCTTCCCGGGGGACATGCTGTTCAAGAACTTCGGCGTCACCCGCCACGGCCGGGTGGTTTTCTACGACTACGACGAGATCTGCTACATGACGGAGTGCAACTTCCGCCAGATCCCGCCGCCGCGCTACCCCGAGGATGAGTGGAGCGCCGAGCCCTGGTACTCGGTGGCCCCCAACGACATCTTCCCCGAGGAGTTCGCCACCTTCCTGCTGCAAAAGCCGCAGGTGCGGGAGATCATGCTGCAGCTGCACAAGGAGATGTTCGACGCCAACTACTGGAAGATGCTGCAGAGCAACATCAAGGTGGGGGTGTTCGAGGATGTCTATCCCTACCGGCGCAAGAAGCGCTTCAAGTACCAGCGCGGCGGCTGATCCCGCAGCGCCCGCGCACATCGCAGCAACGAAAACGGGGTGGCCAAAGCCACCCCGTTTTGCTGACCGCTGCGCGACTTAACTGCCGCGACGGCGGATCACCCCCTCCTGCATGGTGCTCGCCACCAGCACCCCGTCACGGGTGAAGAACTGACCGCGTACCAGACCGCGACCGCTGCTGGCGCTCGGGCTGTCTACCACGTAGAGCAACCAGTCGTCGAAGCGGAAATCCCGGTGGAACCACATGGAGTGATCGATGGTGGCCACCTGCATATCCGGCTCCCAGTACGACACACCGTGGGGCTGCAGCGAGGTGAGCAGGAAGTTGAAGTCGGAGGCGTAGGCCAGCAGGTATTTGTGCACCCGCAGATCGTCCGGCATCTGACCGTTGGCCTTGAACCAGACGTGGCGCACCGGATCCTGCACCGTCGGCCGAATAGGGTCGACCAGGGTCACCGGACGCATCTCGATGGGCTGCTCGCAGAGGATCTTGTCGCGCAGAGAGGCCGGGATCAGGTTCTCGTAGGGGCGCACCAGCTCCAGCTCACTCTTGAGCTCCTCCGGCGGGGTGATGCCGGTCGGCATCTGCGCCTGATGCTCGAAACCATCGGCCGGCACCTGAAACGAGGCGTTGAGATAGAAGATGGGCTTGCCGCCCTGAATCGCCTTGACCCGGCGGGTGGAGACGGTCTGGCCGTCACGGATATTCTCCACGTCATAGACGATGGGACGGGTCACATCCCCCGGACGCAGGAAGTAGGAGTGAAAACTGTGAACCTGACGGCCGGTCTCGACCGTCTGCTTGGCGGCTGACAAGGCCTGCCCCATTACCTGTCCGCCAAACACGGCCCGCAGACCGAGATCCTGGCTCTGGCCCCGAAACAGGCCCTCCTCGATTTTTTCCAGCGCCAACAACGCCAGCAGCTCATCAAGTACCTTGCTCATTGTTCACTCCTCTATCAGAGCCGCACAGGCTAACAAGCTCACCGGAGCAGAGCAACCGCAGCGGCGAGTCTGCGGGCAAACAGACGACAGAAATTCCCCTCAATTTCTCACCAACCCCCCTTTTACCAGCCAGGGGGGTTGATACAAAAAGGCCCGCACCATCTGGTGCGGGCCTTTGCTTGGCCGACTGAGCACTTGAACAGCGTTCAGTACGCAACAGGCTATCGGCTTACTTGCTGCCGGTGCCGGAGTTGCGGGTAGAGGCTTGCGGCTTGCGACGGGCGGTGGTGGCGCGAGCGCGCGGCTCTTTGCCCTGCATCTCTTTGTGACGCTGCACGGCGCGACGGATCTGGGCGGCCTGCTTGTGACGGCTGGTTTTGCCATCTTGCTGCAGATCGACCTTGGATTCGGTCTCCGGCGGCAGGTTGACCAGACCGCGCAGGTAGTTCACTTCCGGCAGTTTCAGCTCTTGCCAGCCGCCGCGCGGGATGCCGCGGTCCAGCTTGACGTCACCGTAGCGGATACGCATCAGGCGGCTCACCTGCACTTCCTGGGATTCCCACAGGCGGCGCACTTCACGGTTGCGACCTTCGGTCAGGGTGACGTTGAACCACTGGTTCAGACCTTCACCGCCAGCCGGTTTGATCTTGTTGAACTTGGCGGTGCCATCTTCCAGCTGCACGCCCTTGCGCAGACGCTGCAGCATGGCTTCGGTGATTTCGCCAAAGACACGTACCGCGTATTCCCGCTCCACTTCGTGGCTCGGGTGCATCAGGCGGTTGGCCAGCTCACCATCGGTAGTGAACAGCAACAGACCGGAGGTGTTGACGTCGAGGCGGCCGACCGCAATCCAGCGGGCACCTTCCATCTTGGGCAGACGATCAAACACGGTGGGACGACCTTCCGGATCGTGACGGGTACACATCTCCCCTTCCGGCTTGTGGTAAGCCAGTACGCGGCAGATCACTTCCTCTGCGGCACGGGTCTTGACCTGGTGACCATCCACCCGGATCACGGCGTTCACTTCGACGCGATCCCCCAGTGTGGCGACCTTGCCATCCACACTGACCCGACCTGCGGTGATCAGGGCCTCCATCTCACGACGGGAGCCGTGACCCGCGCGGGCCAACACTTTTTGCAGTTTTTCACTCATCGGGGTTACCTGATTGTTGATCGCTGCCCACAGGTAATAGGGGCAACGGGGTTAACTGTAACAAACGCCGGTTAGAGCACTCGCCACAGTTGAAAAATGTATATCTCGGTGACATCGGCACGCTTGGGCGCAATTCACCGGGCATCGCTCTCCCCGTCCACCGCAGAGGGCAACAGGGGTTGCAGCTCCGGATCCAGCTCGGGGAGCTGCTCCAGACTCTGCAGATTAAAGTAATCCAGAAACTCTCTGGTAGTGGCGAGCAACTCGGGGCGACCGGCCACCTCTTTGTGGCCGATGCTGCGCACCCAGCCACGCTCTTTCAGGGTATTCACTATCTGGCTCGACACCGCCACCCCGCGGATCGCTTCTATCTCGGCCCGGGTGATGGGTTGGCGATAGGCGATCAGGGTCAGCGTCTCCATCACGGCGCGGGAATAACGCGGAGCCCGCTCGCTCCAGAGCCGCGAGAGCTCCTCGGCATACTCCTGACGCGCCTGAAAGCGCCACCCGGAGGCGACCTCTTTGAGCTCGACGCCCCGCGAGCTGTAATCTTGCCTGATCTCGGCCAACAGCAGCTGAACATAGCGACTGGTCACCGGATAATCCGCCAGCACGCTGCTTTTCAGTTCGCTGACATTGAGCGGGCGACCGGCCACAAACAGCGCAGCTTCGATCAGGGTCTTGAGTCGTTCAGTGGGCAGCGCCACGGTTGCCCTCCTCGCTCTGCTCGGCCAATGCGAAATGAATTGGGCCAAGGGGTTCAGCCTGCAGGATCCAGATCAGTTGCTCCTTGCACAGCTCCAGCAGGGCCAGAAACGTCACCAGTACCCCCATGCGCCCCTCTTCGGCGCGCAGCACCTGCTCAAGGCGCAGGGTCTGGCCCAACGTGAGCATGGCGAGGATCTCCGCCATGCGCACCCGGGTCGGGATCTGTTCGCGGCGGATCTGGTGATGTTCGAAATGAGTCGCGCGTTTTACCACACTTTGCATGTAAAGGGCGAGCTCAACCAGCGAAACATCGGGCGCCAGTGGCTTGAGGGCGCCAAAATCGGGGGGCAAGGCAGTGGCGATATAAATCTCCCGCTCTACCCGTGGCAGCTCATTGACCCTCTCCGCCCCTACCTTGTAACGCTCGTACTCCTGCAGGCGGCGAATAAGGGTCACCCGCGGGTCTTCTCCCTCCTCTTCATCCTCCAGCTCCGGCGCCTTGGGCAGCAGCAGGCGGGATTTTATCTCCGCGAGCCAGGCCGCCATCAGCAGATATTCGGCTGCCAGCTCAAGGTTGAGCCCCTGCATCAGCTCCACGTACTCCATGTACTGGGCGGTGATCTGCAGGATCGGCAGGTTGAGGATATCGAGCTGCTGACGCCGGATAAGGTAGAGCAGCAGATCCAGCGGCCCCTCGAAGGTATCGAGGAACACCTCCAGCGCATCGGGCGGGATGAACAGGTCCTGGGGCAGCTCGTGATAGGGCTGCCCCAGGACTTTCGCGATGGGTAGCGCGGCGCCATCCCCCGTCTCGGCGGAAGGAACTGTCACCGGTTCAGCGACATCACTCAAACGGAGTCGGGTCCCCGGCGCCGCGACGACGCAATACCGGCTCGTCGTCAGAGAAATCGACCACAGTGGTGGGCTGCTCACCCAGATAACCGCCGTTGACCACCAGATCGATCTGCTTGCCCAGCTTGTCGAAGATCTCTTCCGGGTCAAACTCGGCCATTTCGGAGTCCGGCAGGATCAATGTGGTGGAGAGCAGCGGCTCGCCGAGTGCTTCCAAGAGCGCCTGAGCTATCTTGTTGTCCGGCACCCGGATGCCGATGCTCTTCTTCTTCTCGTTCATCAGGCGGCGCGGCACCTCTTTGGTCGCCTTGAAGATGAAGGTGTAGGCGCCCGGGGTATTGTTCTTGATCAGGCGAAATGCGCTGTTGTCGACCTTGGCGTAGGTGGAGATCTCGGAGAGATCGCGGCACACCAGGGTGAAGTCGTGGTTGGCGTCGAGGCGACGGATGCGGCAGATGCGCTCCAGCGCGCCCTTGTCACCCATCTGGCAACCCAGCGCATAACCGGAGTCGGTCGGATAGACGATCACGCCGCCGTTCTGGATGATCTGTACCGCCTGACCGATCAGACGGGCCTGGGGGTTTTCCGGATGTACGTAAAAATGCTGACTCATAGCTTGTTCTCGCAATGGGGGCAGCAATACCTGCCCGCTCGTATGGTCACGGGTCAAAGACCCATGACACTACCTTAACCTGTTTGTGGCTGCTTCGCTGGCGCCGTTACCGACTCGCCAGCAGCTCGGCGTGTTGCTCGGTGGTGAGCCCAAAGTGACTTGGATAGGCCAGCCATACGGGCATCCCCTCTTTGGGCAGCCAGAGGTTGCGGCCCAGCTCGGTCCAGTTGGAGGGAAAGTGAAAATCCGATCCCACCGAGATATAGAGGTCGTGATCCTTGGCCCACTGGCCCAGATTGGCCCGCTCCTGCGGGCTCTGCTGGGGCAATGAGACCTCCATGGCATCGCCACCGGCCGCCTTGAAGGCCACCAGCAGCCGCTTGATCCACTTGGCGGTGAGATCGTAACGGCTGGGGTGGGCCAGCACCGCCAGCCCACCCGCGGCGTGAATGGCAGCGATGGCTTCGCTCATCTCGGGCCACTCGGCCGGGGCATAGCCTTTATTGCCACGGCTCAGGTACTTTTTGAATACCTTCTGCATATTGTCGGCCACCCCGCGTGCCACCAGCACCCGGGCAAAGTGGGCGCGGGTCACGGCGGCGTCACCGGCGAGCGCCTTGGCCTCTTCATAGGTGCCGGGGATGAGGCACTTATCCAGACGACGCCCGATTTCCAGCGCGCGCGCCTCGCGACGGGCCAGCTGACCGGCCAGAAAGTCGGTCAGCTGCGGATTTTTTTCATCCACCCCCAGCGCCACGATATGAATTTCGTGATGCTCCCAGCCGGTGGAGATCTCGACCCCGCTCACCAGTCGCAGCGGCAGTTGCTCGGCTTCGATGGTGCGGCGTACTTCATCAAGCCCGGAAAGGGTATCGTGGTCAGTAACCGCTAACACCTCGACCTGTTTTTCAGCTGCGCGGCGCACCAGTTCGGCTGGGCTCAGCACCCCGTCGGAGGCAGTGGTATGGCAGTGAAGATCGAATCTCATCAGGTTATTCCGCTCTCGTGGTCAGGTCACCATTCATGGCAAATCGGTGAAAGAAGGCTAAAAAGCGACTTGACTTGGCCGCGGCTTTATCGTTTTCTGTAGGCACTTCATTGCAAACATCTTTTTACAGGACTTTATCATGCAAACGACTTCCATCCTGACCATCTGGTGGTGGCACACTCCCTGACATGCGGGCGTGTGGTCGTTGCTGTACCTGTAATCTGACAGCAAATTAAGAACCCAAAGAAAAAGCCCGCTGACCCCAGCGGGCTTTTTTATTATCCGGCAAATGGACCTGTGATGAAACCGAGAATTCAGACAAGCAAGCTGACCTGGCGATGGCGCCCCTGAACCAGCCACCCCGGACCAATTAAATTTCTAAGGAATTCAACGTCATGAACATCGGTAACACGCATCACACGCAAGGGAACGCACTATGACAGCCACACATCGCCTTCCTCTGGGTGAATTCGATACCCTCAAGCTCAACGCCCCCTATGTGGCCGATCCGCTGGCGCTCTATACCCGCCTCTGTCAGGGCCGTCCCAACAACCTGCTGCTGGAATCGGTGGAGATCGACTCCAAGGCGGGCAAGCAGAGCCTGCTGCTGGTCGATGCCTGCCTGCGCATCGAGTGCCGTGGCCGCACCGTGCGGGTTCGCAGCCTGAACGACAACGGCGCCCAGTTGCAAAGCCTGCTAGCTGACCGTCTGCCTGCGGTGGTGGCTCGTTCGCTGGTAGATGGCGAATTGCAGCTCGACTTCCCGGCCTCCGATCGGGAGCAGGATGAAGATTCCCGCCTCAAGGGGAGCAGCGTGCTGGACGTACTGCGCACCCTGCAGCGGGAGCTTGATTGCCAGTTGGGTAAAGAAGCCCTGTTTATGGCGGGCAGCTTCGCCTACGACCTCATCGCCTCTTTTGAAGATCTGCCCGAAGTGCCACAGGGGAGCAACGACTGCCCCGACTATTGCTTCTACGTGGCCGAGACCCTGATCACCATCGACCATATCGAACGCACCACTCAACTGCTGGCCTGCATCTTTGGCGGCGACAGCGACGAAAGCCAGGTGGAAGACAGATACATCCGCCTGACCGAACGGCTCACCGACTTCAAACAGATTTGCCAGCAACCTCTAAGCGCCGAGCTGACCACCCAGCCCCTGACCGGTGGCATGAGCGTGGACAAGAGCGACAAACAGTTCTGCGCCGAGGTAGAGAAGCTCAAGGGCTTTATCCGCCGTGGCGACATCTTCCAGGTGGTGCCGTCCCGCTGCTTCTCCCTGCCCTGCCCCAGCCCCCTGGCCGCCTATCGCCGCCTCAAGCAGACCAACCCCAGCCCCTACATGTTCTACGTGCAGGATGAGGGCTTCACCCTGTTTGGCGCCTCCCCCGAGAGCGCGGTGAAATTCTGCGCCGCCAGCCGCGATGTGGAGATGTACCCCATCGCCGGTACCCGCCGCCGCGGTTTCAACCCGGATGGCAGCATCAACCGGGATCTCGACGGCCGCATCGAGCTGGAGCTGCGTCAGGACGAGAAAGAGGTGGCCGAGCACCTGATGCTGGTGGATCTGGGCCGCAACGACATCGCCCGCATCTCGGAACCGGGTACCCGTTACGTCAAGGAACTGCTGAAAGTGGATCGCTACAGCCACGTGATGCACCTGGTCTCAAAGGTTGTCGGTACCTTGCGCTCTGATCTTGACGCCCTGCACGCCTATCAGGCCTGCATGAACATGGGTACCCTGACCGGCGCCCCCAAGATCCGCGCCAGCGAGCTTATTCGCATGGTGGAAGGCAAGCGCCGCGGCAGCTACGGCGGCGCGGTCGGCTACATCAACGGCGCTGGCGAGATGGATACCTGCATCGTCATTCGCTCTGCTTTCGTGAAAGATGGCGTGGCCCATGTGCAGGCCGGTGCCGGGGTGGTCTATGACTCCAAACCCCAAGCCGAAGCGGACGAAACCCGCGCCAAGGCGGCCGCCGTGCTGGCCGCCATCGCCGCCAGCCATGGCACCTCCCTGCAAGCCCTGAGCGCCCAGCAGGAGCAACATAAGGACGTGAGCCAATGAGTACCGGATCAACAGCCACTAACATTTTCCTGCTCGATAACTTCGATTCATTTACCTACAACCTCGTCGACCAGTTCCGCTCCCTCGGCTATCCGGTGCGGATCTACCGCAACAGCCTGCCGGCCAGCCGCATCATGAGCGAAATTGCCGCCTGCGAAGGGGATGCCGTGCTGGTGCTCTCGCCGGGGCCGGGAGCCCCCCATGAGGCGGGTTGCCTGATTGACCTTATCAAGCTGGCCCGCGGTCAGGTGCCCATCCTCGGTATCTGTCTCGGCCATCAGGCCCTGTGCGAAGCCTACGGTGGCACCGTCGGCGCGGCGGGCGAGATCGTCCACGGCAAGCGGTCCCTGATTGAGCACAACGGCCACGGCGCCTTTGCCGGTCTGCCGAGCCCGCTACCGGTGGCCCGCTACCACTCGCTGGTCGCCACCTATGTACCGGAAGAGCTGACGGTGATTGCCCACTATCAGGGCATGCCCATGGCCATTGAGCAGCAGGATGAGCGGGTGCTGGGTTTCCAGTTCCATCCCGAATCCATCATGACCTCGGAAGGGGCCCGTTTGCTGACTCAGGCGCTCGCCCATATCACCCGCCCAGAAAGCAGCGTGCGTTAAGGTAAGGAGACCAACATGCATCAACATCTCAACACCCTCTATCAGGGTCAGTCTCTGAGCCGTGAAAGTACCCGCGACGCCTTCGGCCAGGTGGTACGTGGCGAAGTGGATCCCATCGTGCTCGCAAGCCTGCTGACCGCCCTCAAGATCAAGGGGGAAACCCCGGAGGAGATCGCCGGTGCCGCCGAGGCGCTGCTGGCAGAAGCGCGCGACTTCCCGCGTCCGGACTATGAATTTTGCGACATCGTCGGCACCGGTGGCGATGGTCTCAACACCATCAACGTCTCTACCACCTCGGCGCTGGTCGCCGCCGCCTGCGGCCTGAAAGTGGCCAAGCACGGCAACCGCTCGGTCTCGAGCAAGTCGGGTTCGAGCGATCTGCTGGACAAAATGGGCATCAAGCTCGACATGAGCCCGGCGCAGGCGCGCCGCTGTCTGGACGAGCTCGGCATCTGCTTCCTGTTCGCCCCCCAGTACCACGCCGGGGTGCGCCATGCCATGCCGGTGCGCCAAGCCCTCAAGACCCGCACCCTGTTCAACGTGCTGGGGCCGCTTATCAACCCCGCTCGCCCCACCTATCAGCTGATGGGGGTCTATGCCCCCGAGCTGGTGCGCCCCATCGCAGAAACCCTGCTGGCACTGGGGCTGAAAACCGGTATGGTGGTTCACGGCGCCGGGCTCGACGAGATTGCCATTCACGGCCCGACCCAGGTGGCCCAGATCCGTGACGGCGAGATCCGCGAGTTTCTGCTCACCCCGGCTGACTTTGGCCTCGAGACCTATCCGGTCAGCGCCATTCAGGGTGGTGAGCCTGAAGAGAACCGCGCCATCACCGCCGCCATTCTGGAAGGGCGTGGCACCCCGGCCCACAACGCCGCCATCGCAGCCAATGTGGCGCCACTGCTGCTGATGGCGGGCAAGGCGAAGGATCTCAAGAGCGCGGCGGCCGAGGGGCTGGCTGTGCTGGCAAGCGGCAAGGCAGCAGATCTGGCTGCTCGGCTCGCCACTTTGAGCCATCAGGAAGCGGGCCATCAGGAGGGATGATGTCAGCCACCACATTGCACAGCAGTCATTCAGAACGCCCACAGGGCAAGAGCCAGTTTCGCAAGGATAACGAGATGTCAGACCTTATTGCCCCCCATGCTTTTCTGAACATGGCCTCCATCAGCCAGACCATTCTCGGCAAGATCGTGGCGGCCAAGCAGGAGTGGGTCGCCGCCCGCAAACTGGCCCAGCCGCTGGAGAGCTTCCAGAGCGCGCTGACCCCCAGCGATCGGGATTTCGTCGGGGCGCTCAAGGCGGGCTCCACCCGCTTTATTCTGGAGTGCAAGAAGGCTTCCCCCTCCAAGGGCTTGATCCGCGACGATTTCAGCCCGGAGGCCATCGCCGACATCTATGGCAAATACGCCACCGCCATCTCGGTACTGACCGACGAGAAGTTCTTTCAGGGGGATTTCGCCTTCCTGCCGCGGGTGCGCAGCCGCGTCAGCCAGCCGGTACTCTGCAAGGATTTCATGATTGACCCCTATCAGGTCTATCTGGCCCGTCACTATCAGGCGGACGCCATTCTGCTGATGCTCTCCGTGCTCACCGACGAGGGCTATCGCGCCCTGTTTGCGGTCGCCAAGGAGCTGGGTCTTGGCGTGCTCACCGAGGTGAGCAACGAGGAGGAGCTGACCCGCGCCATCGCGCTGGGGGCTCCGGTGATTGGCATAAACAACCGGGATCTGCGCGACTTGAGCGTCGATCTCAACCGCACCAAACAGCTGGCTAAAGATATTCCGAGCGATCGGGTGGTGATCAGCGAATCCGGCATCAACCACCGCGCTCAGGTAGCGGATCTGCGCCACCACGCCAAGGGCTTTCTGGTGGGCTCATCCCTGATGGCCGAGCCGGATCTGGAAGCGGCTGTGCGCAAGCTGGTACTGGGTCAGAACAAGGTCTGCGGCCTGACCCGCGCCGAGGATGCCGCCGCCGCCCATCAGGCGGGCGCGGTGTTCGGGGGTCTTATCTTTGTGGCGAAAAGCCCGCGCTATGTGGACATCCCCGCCGCCCGCGCCGTGATGGCGGGCGCGCCGCTGTCCTACGTCGGGGTATTTCGCAATGCCCAGCCCGCCACCATCGCCAAGACGGTGGATGCACTGCATTTGGCGGCTGTCCAGCTGCACGGGGATGAGGATGCTGCCTATATCGAGGAACTGCGCCCACTGCTACCAACTGGCTGCCAGATCTGGAAAGCAGTAGGCGTCTCTCTCGGCAAAGAAAGCGGCGAACCGCTGCCTGCCCTCGACTATCCGGCCGATCGCCTGCTGCTGGATACCAAAGTAGGCAGCCAGAGCGGCGGCACCGGTCAGGCGTTCGACTGGGCCCTGCTGGCCACGCTCGACAAGAACAAGCTGATGCTGGCGGGCGGCCTTAATCCCGACAACGCCCTGCAAGCGGCACAAGTGGGCTGCCTCGGCCTTGATTTCAACTCCGGGGTAGAGAGTGCCCCGGGCCAGAAGGATGCGCACAAGCTGGCGGCTGCCTTCGGCGCACTGCGCAACCTGTAACGCAACCCTTTTTGATGTTTCGATTTAGCTAATACAAGGAAGAAGCCATGACCCTGCTCAACCCGTTTTTCGGCGAATTTGGCGGCATGTATGTGCCCCAAATCCTTATCCCGGCCCTGCTCCAGCTGGAGAAAGCCTTTGTCGATGCCAAGGATGACCCGGCCTTTATCGCCGAGTTTCAGTCGCTCTTGACCGAGTATGCCGGTCGCCCGACTCCGCTCACCCTGACCCGCAATCTGACCAAGGGCACCAAGACCCGCCTCTATCTGAAGCGTGAAGACCTGCTGCACGGCGGCGCCCACAAGACCAACCAGGTGCTGGGTCAGGCGCTGCTGGCCAAGCGGATGGGCAAGAGCGAGATCATCGCCGAGACCGGTGCCGGTCAGCACGGCGTGGCCACTGCGCTGGCCTGTGCCCTGCTCGGCCTCAAGTGCCGGGTCTATATGGGTGCCAAGGATTGCGAACGCCAGAAGCCCAACGTCTTTCGCATGAAGCTGATGGGCGCCACCGTCATTCCGGTGCACTCCGGCTCCAGCACCCTGAAAGATGCCTGCAACGAGGCGCTGCGCGACTGGGCTGCCAACTACGAGTCGGCCCACTACCTGCTCGGCACCGCCGCCGGCCCCCACCCCTTCCCCACTATCGTGCGGGAGTTCCAGAAGATGATCGGCGAAGAGGCCAAGGCCCAGTGTTTCGAGAAGGAGGAGCGACTGCCCGATGCGGTGATCGCCTGCGTCGGCGGTGGCTCGAACGCCATCGGCATGTTTGCCGACTTTATCGATGAGCCATCAGTGCGTCTCATCGGCGTCGAGCCGGGTGGTCACGGCATCGAGAGTGGCGAGCACGGCGCGCCGCTGGGTCACGGCAGCAAGGGAGTCTTCTTTGGCATGCACTCCTACCTGATGCAGGACAATCAGGGGCAAATTCAGGAGTCCTACTCCGTCTCGGCGGGGCTCGACTTCCCCTCCGTCGGCCCGCAGCACGCCCATCTGGCCGCCATCGGCCGCGCCGAGTACCCCTCGGTGACCGACAAGGAGGCGCTGGACGCCTTCCAGGAGCTGGCCAAATCCGAAGGCATTATCCCGGCGCTGGAGTCCTCCCACGCGCTGGCTCACGCCCTCAAAATGGCCCGCAGTGAACCGGAAAAAGAGCAGGTGCTGATCGTCAACCTCTCCGGCCGTGGCGACAAAGATATCTTCACCGTTGCCGACATCTTTGAAAAAGAAGGAACCTTGTCATGAACCGTTACGCACAACTCTTCTCCCGTCTGGACGCGGCCAATCAGGGCGCCTTTGTGCCGTTCGTGATGCTGGGTGACCCCACTCCTGAACTCTCTCTGGCCATCGTCGACGCGCTGGTCGCTGGGGGCGCCGATGCCCTCGAGCTCGGCATTCCCTTCTCCGATCCGGTGGCGGACGGCCCCACCATTCAGGGCGCCGCCCTGCGGGCCTTTGCCAGCCACACCACCCCGGACGACTGCTTCGAGCTGCTCGGCCGCATCCGCGCCAAGTACCCGCAGCTGCCCATTGGCCTGCTGGTCTACGCCAACCTGATCTATGTGCGCAAAATTGACGGCTTCTACGAGAAGTGCCAGCAGGCGGGCGTGGATTCGGTGCTGGTCGCCGACGTACCGGTGCAGATGTGCGCCCCTTACAAGGCGGCCGCCGACAAGTTCGGTATCGACAGCATCTTTATCGCCCCGCCCAATGGCGACGCCGAGACCCTGAAACAGGTGGCGGAGCTCGGCAATGGTTACACCTATCTGGTGAGCCGCGCCGGCGTCACCGGTGCCGAGACCAAGGCCGGCATGCCGGTTGAGGGGCTGATCAATACCCTGCGCGAGTTCAACGCCGCCCCCGCCCTGCTCGGCTTTGGCATCAGCGAGCCAGCTCAGGTGCGTGAAGCCATCGCAGCTGGCGCCGCCGGTGCCATCTCCGGATCCGCCGTGGTGAAGATCATCGAGACCCACCACCATAACCCGGAGCATATGCTGACCCGTCTGAAAGAGTTTGTAGAAGGGATGAAGGCGGCGACCCTGCGCTAAGCGTTCAGTCAAACGCCCCCCCATGACAAGCAAGGGAGCCCAAGCGGGCTCCCTTTGTTGTCCACCATCCCTGGTTGGAGCCACCCTTGTAGGTCTGATTAGCGAAGCGTAATCAGACGTTCGCGGAATTGATGCTGATGCTATGGCGCGGCTTCGCCACGCAGGACACGAGGGCGCAGCCCTCGATGGGGTTTCTCCCGCCTTTCGGGCCTGGGCGAGTGACTTTGGAAAGACCCGCTCTCTTTAACAAATAACACCAAAGGTCTTCTCCCCCGCTTATTCGCCTGACTGACGTCGGGTACCTTCGGCTCATCCTCTTGTCCAACGGCACGCGCCGATGGGCCTTTGGCCTCCGCCGTCCGTGGCTTCGCCCAAAGCCCGCTTCGCACATCCGTGTTCTCGCGCCAAATCGGGTCGAGCGGTGCTCGCCCTCTACCGATTTTGCCCATGGCCCAGCGCCGCTCGCTCGGCATCCTGCCTCGCGGCCTGGACAGGAGGACTCGCCACAGCGAATAAGAGGGGGATCAACACCGTGCCAACCCACTGCCCCGTCTAACAGCAGATATGCTCCCTCTCTCCTTGGGAGAGGGCTGGGGTGAAGGCATCTACGCATTCACTTCCTTCGGTATCAATTTCAGACCCTTCTTGAACCTGCTGTAGGGGTCTGTCCCTCCATCATCCTGCCCTGATGTGGTCGCTGGTTGTTGTAGTGCTCTAGGTAGCTGTTCAGATCTGTCTGCATCTGCTCTACCGACTCATACCAGGTCGCTCTCCCTTTGATGTGGAATTGTTCATCCAGCAGTGTGCGGTGCCGTCGCGCAACAAGCCAGTTAGTGCCGTGGCTTCCTACATCATAATCACTGCCATCTTTGTATTTATCTGGCCTATTATCTATCTTGTTATCAGGCTTTTTTTCAAAAATGCACAGTACAGGTGAGATATATCAACGGGTTCAGGTCTTAACCAAACTTTATGTTTTTACATCACAAAGGAGACTAGAAAATGGCATTTAGAATACTGTCTATTGATGGGGGCGGAATCAGAGGAATACTACCTGGCCAAATACTAATATCGCTTGAGGAAAAATTAAAAATCAAATCGCATAATACAAGCGCACGAATTGGAGACTATTTTGATTTGGTTGCTGGGACAAGCACAGGTGCAATTCTGAGTGCAGCATATGTTTGTCCCAATGAAAAAGGACGACCAAAGTATTCTGCTAAAGAGGCAGTAAGTTTTTACCTTGAAGATGGCGACGAAATATTCGATGTTAAATTTTGGCGTTCCATTGGCACATTAGGAGGAGCAAGCGACGAGAAATACTCTGCAAAAGAGCTTGAGAGAGTATTGATGGAAGCATTTGGAGAAACAAAGCTTAGTGAATTATTAAAACCAACTTGTTTTGTTTCCTATGACGTTGACAGACGAGAACCTAGGATTTTCAAACAACACACTGCCATAAAAAACCAAAAAGATTTTTTAGTGAGAGAGTTATTACGAGGCAGCACTGCAGCGCCAACATACTTCGAGGCGGCACGTATATATTCCATATCTCCGTTAAAACAAAAGTTTGTTCTAGTTGATGGTGGTGTGGTAGCAAACGACCCAGCTCTATGTGCTTATTCAGAAGCCGTCAACATGGGCGTCAGCGGTATTAAAGATATGATTATCCTTTCGATTGGCACAGGGAAAAAATTAAAAAGCTATTCATATTCAGACGTAAAAGACTGGGGGCCACTTGGTTGGGCAAAGCCAGTAATTGACATTGCACTTGAAGGCGGCCCACAAATGACAGAGTATTATTTGAAGCAAATTGCATCGACTGTACCAAATGCTAAATACTTTAGAATTCAGCCAGAACTGTATGGAGCTGATCCGGCGCTAGATAATGCAACAAGAGAGAATCTTGAGAGATTGAGGGATGCCGGTATTAGAAATTCAGAAGTGTTTGACAAACAATTAGACGAAATCGCTGATTTATTGGTAAGCATAGAAAGTTAACATTTAGAATATAACAAGGTGCTCAACTTAATGGGCTAAAGAACGCTGGGTATCCCCAATATTGGATCCTCTAATAAAATCCTATAGGTAAATTATATGTCAAAATATAAGCTAATGGTTGCAGCGCTTGCATTAACAAATTTAGCTAGTGCTAAAAATCTAGAAAATAAACTTCCTCAGATACAAATGCAGGATTTCAAACAATTAGAAGTTGGTGGGGCAAACCAAATTTTTAAGTTGCATAATTTTCAGGTGGACATTTCCAAATTGGATCTAAAAGTACCTAATCAATACACCGGGGACGACCGAACAAGAATTCTTTCATTATTATCAGAGCTCAAGCGGACATGTCCAGCATGTTCTACAGGAGTAACCATTGGCGGTGGACCTATTTTCGGTGGAAACACTGGCGGAACTGACACTCCACTGTTTACAATTGGGGGTGAAAGCATAGGTGGATTTATCTCTACAGTTACGATCACCAAAATTGAATACGATAAACTCATAAATAAGGCCGCTTTATATGACAGTATAATTACCGAAAACGGGGGGCAGCAATGAAACTTACAAAGCTTGTTATTACCATTCTTTGGTTCAGCATGGTTGCTGCAAATATAGTACGAGCTGAAGAGCTAAACCCATATGTTGAATACCGTACGAAAACTTACGATCTTCAGCTAGAATACTTGCAACGAATTACGCAACACCAAGCCGAAGTAATGCGTGATATGGAGCACAAACTAAAGCAGCAACAGTGGCAGACGAACGCCATTGCTATAATGGTATTTATTATGGTTTCAATGGGTCTCTTCCTAAGCTTCCTACAATTTAGAGAAGATGCAAAACAAGGTGGAAAATCTTCATTTAGCTTTAAAATAGGCGCCGGCAGCTTTGAAATCAACAGCTCTGTAATAGGGCTTGCAATTCTGGCAATGAGTTTCTGGTTTTTCCAAACATACATTGACAGGGTCTACAGCGTGGAGGTATTCACTGTCGCCCCTTTGGATGTAACTACGTTTGGTGTAAACAGATAAGTACGCAGTCCAACAAGCACTGAAAATTGGGACACCCACCTTTCTGAGCGAGACGTTACATCGCCAGAACCCAAAAGATGGGTGTCCAAGTTGTTATTCTTTTGCTCCGCCACGATATATCCCCCTTTACAATCCCACCACTACCTCTCCTTTCTCGACACCCGCCATCCCATCAATACCAGCATCAATACAACCCCCGGCAGCCAGACCCAGTAGAGCTCGGAGAGGATCACCGCCTCACCTCGGGCAGTGAGATAGGCCTCCAGCTTGAAGGGGGCGACCCGGATCACCTGCCAGGGGGCGAAGAAACGCTCGTCACGCCACGGCCAGAGCCAGCCAACCCCCTTGCCGCCGGTGGTGAGGGAATCGAGCAGGCTGTGGGAGAGCAGCGACACCAGCAGAAATGACCAGACGGTGGCGGCGCTGGCCCGAAATTGGCGGTGAAACAGCATGGCCAGTGTGGACAAGGCAAAGGCAAACAGCAGGGAGTGGGTAAAGCCGCGATGGCCAAAGACATGGCCGTAGGCGACCCCCAGTTTGAAGGCGAGCACATCGGCATCGGGCAGCATGGCGATGGCGACCCCAGCCAGCAGCAGGCGCGGCGGGATAATCCGGCTGCCAAGCCCCAGCCCAAGGCAGAGAGGGACAGCGGCGTGAGTGACTATGGTGGGCATAGGGTGAAGCTCCAACTGAAAACGTAAGCCTACCCTACCCCCGCTCGGTGAAGTGAAGGTGAAGTGCTCTGGAACATGGATCTTTAAAAGGAAATCAGAAAACCGGTCTGTGCAGGCAAGCCACTGCATGGCCACTCCCCAAAGGATGGCAGCTCCGGTATTGCATCCCTGTTCGATGATGAGCACAGCCAGACGGGGCCCCTCTCCGATCATCTCCCCGACATCCAATCAGCTCAGCGGCTACCCATAAAAAAACCACCGACCTGCAAAAGGTCGGTGGTTTTTTATCGGTGGTAGATAACGGGTAGCCGATACGAAGCGTTCGCTACCTCAACTTTCGCCCGGGAGCGAGCACTACTCTTCCTGCTCCTCCGCTTGTCTCTCCTCACCCCGAATCTGTTGCAGCTCATCGACTCGGGCTTGCCACTTCTCTTGGGCTTTTTTGCGTTCCTGAAGCTGGAACTCTTCGCGCATGGTGTCGATGTTAAGGTCAAGTGTTTCCATCAGAGTGTCTCCTTTGTATGACCGCTTAAAGACTGGCTGACGGCGCATTGGCCAACCTGCTCCCCTATTCAGACACCACACATCCCCCAAACGCCCAACTAAATAATCGATTGAATATGCAACATTCAATCTAAAAAACTATTCATTCTGCACGGTGACACACTGTAGCAGCTGCTGCCGCCCCGTTACGCGAAACACAACGAGGCCCACGTCCACCGAAACACACGGTGATAAAATGACCCGGTTTGGCGTAGTCCCATACTGGAGCCGCGCTCCTCGCCGAACCGGATTATCTGGCACAGCGCCGAAATGGCGTTAAGCAGTGCTACCAACATTTTCAATGGGCAGGCAGCGCAGTTGCCCAACCGGCGAAACCAATAAAAAGACCCCCTCTTGCCAAGCGGCAAGAGGGGGGTCTTCGTTTCTGCCGCAGACTAACCGGCTATTGCATCACACTATCAGGCCAGCGAGACAAAGATCCCGGCCAGGGTGGCGCTCATCAGGTTGGCCAAGGTCGCCGCCAACACCGCCTTGAAGCCCATACTGGCCACATCGTGACGGCGCTCCGGCGCCATGGTGCCGATGGAGCCAAGCTGCACCGCAATGGAGCCCAGATTGGCGAAACCGCACAGCGCGAAGGTGATGATGATCTGGGTATGGGCGCTCAGATCCGCCTTGATATTGGCAAAGTCCAGATAGGCGACAAACTCGTTCATGATCACCTTCTGACCAATCAGGGAGCCTGCCGCCATCATCTCGCTGGCAGGCACACCAATCAGCCAGGCCACAGGGGCAAACAGATAACCCAGCAGCTGCTGCAGGGAGAGATCGGCCCAGCCGAACCACTCGCCGACGGTGGTGAGACCGGCGTTGATCATGGTGATGACGCTGACGAAGGCCAGCAGTATGGTACCGATGGCCACGGCAATCTTCATGCCGCCCATAGCGCCGCCCGCCAGCGCGTCGATGGCGTTGCTGTAGTCGCTCTTGTCGAGGGTGATCTCGGTCTGATCGCTCACCTGTTGCTGCTCCGGCACCAGCAGTTTGGCCATCAGCAGGCCACCCGGCGCCGCCATAAAGGAGGCGGCGATGAGGTATTTCAAATCCACACCCAGACCGGCGTACCCCCCCAGCACCGAGCCCGCCACCGAGGCCATGCCGCAGGTCATCACCGCAAAGAGTTCGGAGCGGGTCATACCGGCGAGGAAGGGGCGAATAAGTAGCGGCGACTCCCCTTGCGACAGGAAGATATTGCCGGTGGCCACCAAGGATTCGGCGCGGCTGGTGCCGAGCAGACGGTGAATGGCGCCGCCCAGTACCCGGATCACCCACTGCATGATGCCGAAGTGGTAGAGCACGGCAATCAGCGCGCTGATAAAGATCACCAGCGGCAGTACCCGCACGGCGAAGATAAAGCCGTTGCTGGCCAGATCGCCAAACACGAAACGGATGCCGCTGTCGGCAAAGCCGAGCAGGGCGGAGACGCCATTGCTCATGGCACCGAGCATGATTTGTCCGGGGGGGAAATAGAGCACCAGGGCAGCAAAACCGGTTTGCAGGGCGAGCGCCCCCAGCACGGTTCGCCAGCGGATGGCTCGGCGGTTTTCACTCGCCAGCCAGGCGATAAACATCAGGGCCAGCATACCGACCAGACTCAATAACAGTGTCATCTTGCACCTATGAAGAGAGGAGTTTCATATGGCAAGTCTGCAGACAGGCGTCGCGGGCGATCCGGCGGGAGAAGTGCCGACCCACGCGACACGCAGACCACAAACCTACAGGTTAGTGGCGGGTCCCATCCTGGGGTCATTCACGTTCCGGGTGACAGCATGTATCGGGTGACGCCAGCGCCGTCGCAGGGGGAGATGCGGCCGGGTGGCAGGTCGGGCGGCGATGGTACAGTGATCATCGTCGCAGAAAAAGCGGTAAAACGATTGGCCGGAATAACTTTTTCAACTTGTTCACACAACGAAACAGGGCCAGCGTGACGCTGGCCCTGTTTCAATCCGTACTTGAGTACTCAGATGATTACTTGAGGCGCTTGCCGCTCGCATCCACCACCTGCTCGCCATCCTCCTTGGCGAAGGCCCCTTTTTGCTGATCGAGCAATATATCGAGCACCACTTCCGACGGACGGCACAGTTTGGTGCCAAGCGGCGTAACGACGATGGGGCGGTTGATGAGGATGGGGTGAGCCAGCATGGCATCGATCAGTTCATCATCGCTGAAACGATCTTCCGCCAGACCGAGCGCCTCGTAGGGTGGAACGTTCTTGCGCAGCAGATCGCGCACCGGCATGTCCATGGCGGCGATCAGCGCCACCAGCTGGTCACGGGAGGGGGGCGTCTCCAGATAGTGGATGACAGTGGGCTCGACGCCGCTGTTGCGGATCAGCTCCAGGGTGTTACGGGAGGTACCACATTCCGGGTTGTGATAGATGGTGATTGCACTCATTTGCGTGTCTCTCATTAATGAAGTGAATAGAAAATGGATAGCATCTAGTTCGCGGCCAGCTGTTAGCGGCCATCAGTTAACGGCTCAGCCCCGCTTCGTACCAGGGTTTGCTGGCGTTAACCACCCGCACCACCAGCAGCATGACCGGCACCTCGATCAGCACCCCGACCACGGTGGCGAGCGCCGCGCCGGAGTGAAAGCCGAACAGGCTGATGGCGGCGGCCACCGCTAGCTCGAAAAAGTTGGAGGCGCCGATCAGGGCGGAAGGACAGGCAACCGAGTGCTTCTCCCCCACCTTGCGGTTGAGCCAGTAAGCCAGCCCTGAGTTGAACAGCACCTGGATCAGGATCGGCACCGCCAAGAGGGCGATAACCAGCGGCTGCTCAATGATGGCATTGCCCTGAAAGGCAAACAGCAGCACCAGAGTGAGCAGCAGGGCCGCCACCGACCAGGGCTGGATGCGGGTCATGACGCCGTCAAAATGGGCCTCTCCCTTTTTCAGCAAAGCCTTGCGCAGCAGCTGGGCGATGATGACCGGAATGACGATATAGAGCACCACTGAGGTAAGCAGGGTATCCCACGGCACTATGATGCTGGAGACCCCGAGCAGCAGCGCCACCAGAGGGGCGAAGGCAAACACCATGATGAGGTCGTTCACCGCCACCTGCGACAGGGTGAAGTAGGGATCGCCGTTGGTAAGGCGACTCCAGACAAACACCATGGCGGTGCAGGGGGCCGCCGCCAGCAGGATCAGCCCCGCCACATAGCTGTCGAGTTGATCTGCCGGCAGCCAGTCGGCAAACAGCACGCGGATAAAGAGCCAGCCGAGGAAGGCCATGGAGAAGGGTTTGACCAGCCAGTTGATAAAGAGGGTGACCCCAATTCCCTTCATATGGCCCTTCACCTGATGCAGGGCACCAAAGTCGATCTTGAGCAGCATGGGGATGATCATCACCCAAATCAGCAGCCCCACCGGCAGGTTGACCTTGGCCACCTCCATGGCGCCGATCGCCTTGAAGAGATCCGGTAATCCCTGCCCGAGGCCAATCCCCACCAGAATGCAGAGAGCGACCCAGGCCGTCAGATAACGTTCAAAAAAGCCGATGGCAGGCATGGCCTTGGCATCACATGTTGCAGACATCACAGCTCCCGATGCGGCGCAATTCCGCATCTCCTATTGATTCAAAAAGGTTCAAAACACGGATTTATAACCAGTAACGGCATATTCAAACCGCCCCGGCACGAGCTGGGGCGGCGACTCAATGGTGCTGGCAGAGACGGCGCAGGGCATCGGGCCCCACCGGCTCCTCGGCAAGCAGCGGCACCACGGCGTAGCGGCTGGCATGTTGCTGCTCGACCGCCTCGATATGGGGCAACTGGCGCTCGGCCCGCAGTTGCAGCAGCGGTGAGCTGACCGCGACTTGCTGCAAGCTGTGGTTGATGAGCCAGCCCCAGGGCTCGATGCCCGCGCGGCGCAGATCGGATTGCAGATTGGCTGCCTCCTGTACCGGCGTCGGCTCGGGCAGGGTCACAATCAACACCTTGGTCTGTTTGGGATCCTGCAACTGCATCATGGGGGTGGTGAAGTGCAGCCCCTTGTTTCCCATCTGGCGGGCGATCTCCCTGTGGTAGGCGCCGGTGGCGTCGAGCAGCAGCAGGGTGTGGCCGGTGGGGGCAGTATCCATCACTACGAAGCGCTTGCCCGCCTCGCGAATAATGCGCGAGAAGGCCTGAAACACGGCGATCTCCTCGGTACAGGGGGAGCGCAAGTCCTCCTCCAGCAACGCCCGCCCCTGCTCGTCCAAGGCCGCCCCCTTGGTGGCCAGCACCTGGGCGCGGTAACGCTCGGTCTCGGCGTGGGGGTCGATGCGGCTCACCTCCAGATGGGGCAAGCTACCTGCCAGCGTCTCGCTCAGGTGTGCGGCAGGATCCGAGGTGGTGAGGTGCACCGCCAAACCGCGGCTCGCCAGCTCCACCGCCACGGCGGCAGCCAGGGTGGTTTTGCCCACCCCGCCCTTGCCCATCAGCATGATAAGGCCGTGACCGTCGGCGGCCAGCTCGTCCACCAGCGAACTCAACTCGGGCTGGGCTTGCTTGACAGTGGACTGTGCGGTCGATAATTGAGCGGCTCTTCCCTCTGATTGCAGCAACAGCCGCAAACTGTCGAGCCCTACCAGATTGGTGGCCAGCAGCGGGATATGATCCTGCGCCAGCCCCTTTATCCCTTGCGGCATCTGGGCGAGAGCCTGTTGCTCGCGCTGCCAGAGCGCCATTGCCAGCGGATCTCCGGCAATGGCGCCTTCGGGGAAGAGGCCATTGATCACCAACTGCTGATTCAGCAAGCCGATGGCAGCCAGCTCATCGTGGGTGCGAGCCACTTCCCGCAGAGTGGATTGCTGGGCCCGCGCCACCAGCACCAACCGGGTGCGAGCGGCATCGGCCAGCGCGGCGACCGCCTCGCCATACTGGCTGCGCTGTTTCTCCAACCCCGCCAGCGGGCCAAGGCAGGAGGCATCCCCCTTGCCCTGCTCCAGAAATTCGCTCCAGGCGCCCGGCAGTTGCAGCAGCCGGATGGTGTGGCCGGTTGGGGCCGTATCAAAGACGATGTGGTCATACTCCGCCAGCAGAGTTTGGTCGGTCAGCAACGCGGTGAATTCGTCAAAAGCGGCGATCTCGGTGGTGCAGGCGCCGGAGAGCTGCTCCTCGATGCTGCGCACCACGCTCTCGGGCAACTTGCCGCGCACCGGCCCGACGATCCGCTCCCGATAGGCTTTGGCCGCCGCGGGGGGGTCTATCTCCAGCGCCGACAAACCGGGCACAGCGGCGATGGCGGTAACGCGATTGCCGATCTCGGTGGCAAACACCTGCCCCACGTTGGAGGCAGGATCTGTGCTCACCAGCAGCACCCGCTTGCCAATATCACACAGCGCCACCGCACTGGCGCAGGCCAGCGAGGTCTTGCCCACCCCGCCCTTGCCGGTGAAGAAGAGAAACGGCAGTGGATTGGTCAGAAAATGGTACATAGCCTCTCCTGAATGGTGCGTCACGACTCAGCAGCAACCGCTGCCAGAGCAGCAGCCGCCCTTGACGATCCCCTTGATGGCCGCTTGTGGCGCAGGCAGCCCGGCATAACGGGCCAGCTCGCTGCGGCTCGGATAACGACCGGTCAACACCACCTGCCCCTCTACCAGCACCAGCGGCAACCCCTCCTCCCCGGCGTGGGTCAGAAAAGCGCTGACGGCAGGTGTCTCGGCAAACTGCAGCGGCTGCTGGGCCAGATTGAAACGCTCGATGGCCACCCCCTGCTCTTTGGCCCAGGCAAGGTCGGCTGCGAAGGTGACCAGTACCTGATCAACCTCGGTGCCACAAACTCCGCTGGAGCAGCAGAGGGCAGGATCAAAAATCTGAATGGAGGACATGGCATTACTCCTTGTTGCAGCAGGGCTGCGCAGGCAGAACATGGGGGGAGCAGGCTGACTCGGCACGCATCACGCCGCACGCCTCGGGATGACCGGCGCAGCACTCCTCGGTGAGGTAGGCGATCACATCCAGCATCAGGGGAATATTGGCGCGGTAGCGCAGAAAGCGCCCCTCCTGTTCCACCGACAGCAGACCGGTATTGAGCATCGCCTTGAGGTGAAACGAGAGGGTATTGGGGGCAATATCGAGCTCGCTGGCCAGTTCACCGGCGACTCGCCCCTCCAGCCCCGCCTTCACCAGCAGCCGCCACACATCGAGCCGGATGCCGGATGCCAGCGATTCAAAGACCTTGGTGGCCATCTCTTTGTTCATCTTCACTCCCCTTGGTGCGACCTGTCACTTCAACTATACAAGAATCATTGAAATGATCAAGATGCGTACCGAAACGAAGATTCGAGGTGCTGGTATCAAACCGGGCAGAAAGGAGGCGACGAGTGAACAACCGTTGCGGACGACCACACAGGGCTCGTCGCAGATAAACAGACGCCCTCCAGAGGGAGGGCGCGTCAGAGCGTTTGACCCGCCAGCACAGTCAGCGCTGTCGGGGCAATCAGACGAACGCGTGCCTTATTTGGCAGCGGGCACCGCGTTGAAGGTGAGCAGGGCCGCCTTGTTGGCATCACTCAGAGTCAGCTGGTTGCCGTTGATGGAGTAGGTTGCCACCTTCTCCAGCTTTTGCAGGAATTCGGTCTCTTTGTTCATGGCATCGCCGATGCACATCATGCGAGTGGAGCCCATGGCTCCCAGCGTCAAGACTCCGTCACCCTGCTTGGTGATACCGCCAAAATAGCGGTTGCAGCCACCCTTGCCCGCCACCTTGCCGTCGACCACTTGCAGGGTGAAGGTATCGCCGGTGGCGCCTTGCAGCTGCCAGCTGGATGCTTGCAGTTGAGCCATGCTGGAACCTGTTGCCATTGCGCAGCCTCCCAGTGCCAGCGCGGCCAGCAGAGTCAGTTTCTTGTTCATGGATTCACCTCTTAATGATTAGAGCCATCAATACGGCAGCCTGTTTATCATGGCTGGCGCCCATGCCAAAGGATTTTATTGTGATCTCCCTTCACTTTACTACCAGCTGGCATGTGCCATGCTTAGGCTCAGTTCCGGACCCAGGGAGGGGAAACGAATGGTCAAATCACTCATCATCACACTGCTTGCAACCTGCGCCAGCATGGCCGCACAGGCCGCTGACTGGGCAGTGGTTCAGCCGCAATCCAACCCGTCTCTCTATGTCAAAAGTTACTCGGGTGTGCTGCTCAATGGCCATAGCCATCACAGCGACAGTTTTGATCTCTGGCTGGTCAATAGCGGCTATCAATATCCGGTGGTGGATGATGTTACCCTCTTTATGGAAGCGGGCCCGGCGGTGGCGGATCAGAATCGCACATCCGGTTTCAATATGAGTTCGGGGGTACGCTACCAGCTCTCTCCGGCATTCAATATCGGCAGCCAGATCAAGCATCTCGATCTCAACAAGGCCAGCACCCTGCTGGAGCTCAACTCCAGCCTGCTGCTGACCCCCAGACTCTCCCTCACCGCCAACTACGGCGTCAGCGCCATCACTGCCGATCAGGCGCTGAGTCTGGGGGTCGGCTTCAACTTCTGATGATCACAACAGCGGCGTGGCGCTCACCACCACGCCGTTGCGATCCGCATAGACGTAATCCCCCTCGTGGATGGTCACCCCGGCAAAGCTGACCACAGCCCCCAGCTCTCCCAATCCCCGCTTCTCGGTCTTGACCGGACAGGCCGCCAGCGCCTTGACCCCGAGCGCCAATGTCGCCAGGGTGCCCACATCCCGCGCCGCGCCGTGGATCAGGATCCCCTCCCACCCCTGTTCCACCGCCTTGACCGCCAGTTGATCGCCCAGCAGCGCACGGCGCAGCGAGCCGCCGCCGTCGATCACCATCACCTTGCCGTGACCGGGGCGGGTCACCAGATCCCGCACCAGACTGTTGTCTTCATAACAGGAGAGCGTTACGGCGCGACCATAAAAGAGGGCCTTGCCGCCAAAATCCTGGAACACCGGGTCGGCCACTTGCAGCAAGTCGCCGTGTTGATCGCAGAGGTCGGGCAGGAGATCCAGCATGATTTGATTCCTTTCAGATGCATGAAAGTGTTCATTCTTTCATCAGGCAAGGTTTCTGGCAATCCAGAAGGATTCAATATTGCCCAGACAAACTGCTGATTTATCCGTCAATACCGGTGTCAGCCAGAGCTGGCCATCCTCCACCCAGTAGAGAGCATTCTGGCCAAAACTCGCTGCCAGCTGACGGACTTGTGGCAGGGATAGCGCCACCGCCAGCGATGATTCCTGCCAGCGTTCTTCCGGGTCAGCCCCCCAAAACGGCCCCACCACGGGCACCTGCAAATCCACTGTCAGATGGCGCCACATCGCCCGTTCCCGCCGCATATTGCGTCGTTCTGTGACCCACTGGCTGGCCGGATTCCAGGCTGTGATGATGGCAAAAGCAGACCACTCTGGTGGCTCAAATGGCGCGATAAAGCAGATTTTCTTGTAGTTTTCCCACAAATTCATGTCAATCACATGTTACATTCCATTACATTTTGTAGGGGCGAAAACCCGGTTCAGGCCAAGTATGATGCAGCTGTCCCAGGGTTTGACCTATATCAAATCAGAGTTAAAAAGTTGCTATCTGACGGCAAAGAGTGTTGTTATGCTCCTGTTAACTGATAAAATGCGGCCACTTTCGTAATGGACGACCTTTCCAGGCTCTGCTCGACCAGACTTGTCGGGAACCTATAAGTGGCACAGGGATACTTGCCGGTACTGATGCCTAATTCGCGATATTCCGACCTGACTCTCATACCCAGGATGACGTAATAAATTTTCAGGATCAGTCAGGAAATCGGTTTGAAACGCCAAAGAGTGTTAAATTTAAGATAATTAACTGATAAGAATCTGGGAATACTCATGCAAACACCACACATTCTGATCGTCGAAGACGAGCTGGTCACACGCAATACCCTGAAAAGCATTTTTGAAGCCGAAGGCTACATCGTGCTCGAAGCCAACAACGGCGACGAAATGCACCAGGCCCTCACTTCCCACACCATCAATCTGGTGATCATGGACATCAACCTGCCGGGCAAGAACGGCCTGCTGCTGGCCCGTGAGCTGCGTGAGAACGACAACATCGCCCTGATGTTCCTGACCGGTCGTGACAACGAGGTTGACAAGATCCTGGGTCTGGAGATCGGCGCCGATGATTACATCACCAAGCCGTTCAACCCGCGCGAACTGACCATCCGTGCCCGCAACCTGCTGAGCCGCACCATGAACGTGGCTGCCGGTGGCGAAGAGAAGAAACTGGTTGAGCGCTACCTGTTCAACGGCTGGGCGCTGGATATCAACAGCCGCGCACTGGTCAGCCCGACTGGCGACATGTTCAAGCTGCCGCGCTCCGAGTTCCGCGCCATGCTGCACTTCTGCGAAAACCCGGGCCAGATCCAGACCCGTGCCGAGCTGCTGAAGAAGATGACCGGCCGTGAGCTCAAGCCCCACGACCGTACCGTTGACGTGACCATCCGTCGCATTCGCAAGCACTTCGAAAGCGTCAACGATACTCCGGAGATCATCGCCACCATCCACGGCGAAGGCTACCGTTTCTGTGGTGAGCTGGAGCAGGAATAAGCTCCCGCCACGCTGTTGATCTGAAAAGGCGCCTCGGGCGCCTTTTTGTCTCTGCAATTTGCCTTAAAAGCTGAGAAACCGTGAGCGTGACGTAGAACAGCGCACAAGACAGATGAAAAACAAAAAGCCCACTCGCAGGAGTGGGCTTTTCGCTTTGAAGCTGGAGCGGGCAGCGGGAATCGAACCCGCATCATCAGCTTGGAAGGCTGAGGTAATAGCCATTATACGATGCCCGCCTGGCATCTGAAATTTGGAGCGGGTGATGGGAATCGAACCCACGTATGCAGCTTGGGAAGCTACCGTTCTACCATTGAACTACACCCGCGTCAGGGCTCCTACTATATGCATTTTGCCGCTGAGCGCAATGGCGCCTTTGCCACTTTTTTCAATAAATCAATCTGTTCGGACAAGGATTGAACAGACGGTTGCTTTTTCAATCAAACATTTTCAACACAGATAATTTACAAGGTTGCCAAGGCCAAACGGCAAGGATAGTCTTGCGCCACTCGACGCGAGGATGGTGGTAATGGATAAAAAAACGCAAAAACGTCTCTATGGCTGGTTGCGCAAGCAATCGAGTCACGGTCGCCACTGGATCACGATATCCATCGCTTTTGGCCTTGGCCAGGGCATTCTGATGGTGGCGCAAGCCTGGCTGCTGGCGACCCTGTTGCACGGCTTCATCATCGAAGGCTCAATGCCTGAGCAATCCATCACGCTCTTTATTACCCTGCTGTTGGTGACGCTTGGCAAAGCGGCGCTGGCCTACGGCCGGGAAGTGGCCAGTTTCAAGGCGGGCAGCGCGGTGCGCCAGACCATCCGCCAGCTGGTGCTCACGCGCTTGAGCCGTCTCGGCCCTGCCTATATCCAGCGCCGTCCGGCCGGTAGCTGGGCTAGTCTGTTGCTGGAACAGATTGAAAACATGCAGGATTTCTTCTCCCGCTATCTGCCGCAGATGGCCATCGCCGTCTTTATTCCGGTGGTCATTCTGGTGGCCGTGTTCCCGGTCAACTGGGCGGCGGGTCTGATCCTGCTGGGCACTGCCCCCCTCATCCCCATCTTTATGATCCTGGTGGGTGTGGGCGCCGCCGATGCCAACCGCCGCAATTTTCAGGCGCTGGCCCGTCTCTCCGGCCACTTCCTCGATCGCCTGAAGGGGCTGCGAACCCTGCAACTCTTTATGCGTACCCAGGCGGAAGGTGACGCCATTCGCGACGCCTCGGAAGATTTTCGCGAGCGCACCATGGAAGTGCTGCGCCTGGCGTTTTTGAGCACCGCAGTGCTGGAGTTCTTCGCCGCTATTTCAGTGGCGCTGGTCGCCGTCTACTTCGGCTTCTCTTATATCGACCATCTGAACTTTGGTAGCTATGGGGTCAAGGTCACCCTCTTTACCGGCCTGTTCGTGCTGTTTCTCGCCCCCGAGTTCTACGCCCCGCTGCGAGAACTGGGTGCCCACTACCACGCCAAGGCGCAGGCTATCGGCGCTGCCGAGCAGCTGCTTGAATTCCTCGAAGCCGAGGTGAGCGAACCGGCCGCAGGCACGATGCCATTCCATGCCGACAGCCCGGTCAAGGTAGAAGCCAAAGGACTTGAAGTGCTGAGCGCCGAAGGCAAGGTGCTGGTCGGCCCTATCGATTTCACCCTGGAAGCCGGTTCGCGCACAGCCCTCATCGGCGTCAGCGGCGCAGGCAAGAGCTCGCTGGTCAATGCCCTGCTCGGCTTTGCGCCCTATAGCGGTGAACTCAAGGTCAACGGGCAGGAGCTCGCCACCCTCGACATGAGCCAGTGGCGCCTGCAACTGGGCTGGCTCTCGCAAAACCCGCAGCTGTTCCACGCCTCCTTGCGCGACAACCTGCTGCTGGCCAAGCCAACGGCCAGCGATGCAGAGCTGGAAGATGCCCTGAAACGGGCGCAGGCGTGGGAATTTGCCATGGAGAAGGGTCTCGACTATCCGGTCGGCGATCAGGCAGGCGGCCTCTCGGTCGGTCAGGCTCAGCGCCTCGCCTTGGCGCGAACCCTGCTCAAATCAACCCAGCTGATGGTGCTCGATGAGCCGACCGCCAGTCTGGATCGCCACTCCGAACGCGCCATCATGAGCACCCTTGAGCAGGCGATGGCTGGCCAGACCCTGCTGATGATCACCCACCGCCTCGACCAACTTACTAAGATGGACAAGATAATGGTGCTGGCCCGCGGCCAGCTGGTGGAGCAAGGCAGCTTCCAGCAACTTAGTTCTGGGCAGGGGCTTTTTGCCCGCCTGCTCTCCCAACGTTCCGGAGGTTCTCTCGATGAGTGATCTGTTGCCGTTTCTGCGCCTCTATCGCCAACACTGGCTCAGCCTCACCATTGGTTTGCTGCTGGCGCTGGTGACCCTGGCCGCCGGCATGGGGCTGCTCTCCCTCTCCGGCTGGTTCCTCTCCGCCGCTGCCGTGGCGGGGATGACCGTTGCGACGACCCATGCCTTTAACTACATGACCCCCGCGGGCGGAGTGCGCTTCTTCTCCATCGTCCGCACAGCCGGTCGCTGGGGTGAGCGGGTAGTGAGCCACGACGCCACCTTCCGGGTTCTGACCCGGTTGCGGGTCTGGTTCTGGCAAAAACTCTCGCCGCTCTCCACCGGTACCCTGGCCGGTTTCCGTCAGGCGGACCTGCTCAACCGACTGGTAGCCGACATCGATGCGATGGACCACGTCTATCTGCGGCTGATCACCCCCATAGGCGCGGCCCTGCTCAGCACCGCCGGACTGGTCTTCTTCCTGTCGTTTTTCGACAGCCGTCTCGCCCTCACCCTGGGTGCCATTCTGCTGTTTGGCATGATCGCCCTGCCGCTGGTGTTCTACTTCCTCGGCCGTCGCCCCGGTCAGGCGCTGATTGCCGAAAAATCGACCCTGCGTACCCGGATGGTGGACTATCTGGATGGTCAGGCCGAACTGCAGATGTTTGCCGCCGCCCCCAAGGCGCTGGTTGAGCTGCAACAAGCCGAACAGGCGCTGCTCGTCGCGCAGGCCCGGATGGCCAAGGTAAGCGGGCTGGCCAACTTCTCGGTGCAACTGCTGAGCGGCTGGACCCTGACCCTGATGCTCTGGCTGGCCGGTCATGGGGTAGCGGGCGCTGCGCCCGACCCCATTACCGCACTGATGGTCTTTGCCACCCTGGCAAGCTTCGAGGCACTGATGCCGCTGGCGGGGGCTTTCCAGCACCTCTCCACCAGCCTCACCTCGGCACGCCGCCTGAACGAGATCCTGCAAGAGGCAAAAGCCCCCGTGTGGGGCGACGAACAGACCCACGCCACCGCTGGCGCCCTGCAGATCAATGACCTCTATTTTGGCTACCCCGGCAACCCTCAGCCGGTGCTGCGTGGCTGCACCCTGCAACTGCACGCCGGTGAGAAGCTGGCGCTGCTGGGCCAGACCGGCTGCGGCAAATCGACCCTGATGGGGCTGCTGACCCGGGAGTGGAGCCCGCAGGCTGGCAAGATCCTGCTGGGTGGCAAGCCGCTCGCCGACTACAGCGAAGGGGCGCTGCGCGCCTCCATCTCGGTGGTGAGCCAACGGGTGCACCTGTTTGCCGATACCCTGAGGGGCAACCTCAAACTGGCCGCCCCGACCGCCACTGACGAGCAGCTGATTGCGGTGCTGACCCAGGTCGGGCTGGCCAATCTATTGGAAGATGAGGCGGGCCTCGACGCCTGGCTCGGTGACGGCGGACGCCCCCTCTCCGGTGGCGAGCGTCGCCGTATCGGCATTGCCCGCGCTCTGCTGCACGATGCGCCGCTCTGGCTGCTGGACGAGCCGACCGAAGGGCTAGACAGCCAGACCGAGCGGGAGATCATGGATCTGCTGTTCCGGCTCGGGGCAGATCGCACCTTGCTGCTCATCTCCCACCGCCTGCTGGGGATGGAGCAGATGGACCGGATTGCCCTGATGGAAGAAGGACAGATCCGCCTCTGCGCCCCTCACAACGAGCTGCTGGGGGATGATTACTACCGCAGCCTCTATCAGCGGCTGGCTCCCGTTTGATATCAGGCTGATATCAGCCTGATGGGGCTCACACCCTGACAACCGGGCGCAAAACGGGGCTGGTCGCCGCAGGCGGCTGGCCCCTATAATATCCCCCTCATTATTCAACAAGATGCCGACATGGAGCGCCTGCGCATTTCTACTGTCCTCATCACCGACACAAGATACGAGACGATGAAACGCCTGATCCTGATGATGCCCCTGATTGCCTCCGGCTGTGCCAACTACGCCTTCAACAGCAATCTGGATAAAGAGAACTTCGACGAATACTTCAAACCCGGTAGCGTGCGCATCTATGAACAGGATGAGCTGGCTGACCTCAACTACCTCTACCTTGGCACCATCGAGGGTGAATCCTGCCAGGCCGATGCCAACCAGCCGGCGCCCAACGCTGGTGAAGCGCGCACCCTGGCTCGCCGCCGCGCGGCCGACATGGGTGGCAACGGCGTCACCATCGACAAGTGCGCCGAGTTCAGCGACACCCCGGGCTGCCTGAAACAGGTGATCTGCTACGGGCAGGCGCTGAAAGTGGCCGAAGAGAAGTAACTCGCTGTCATGGCCCTCGCTATCGTTCGCCTTGGCAGCCCGCGCCTGCCCGATGAGGGGCTGCGGATCGGCACGGTGCGCCGCCCGCCCCGCGGCGTACCCAAGAGCGAATTTGCCAGCCAGCATTGGTACGATGTCTGGTTTCCCAACCTGGCCCCCAGCAGCGAGACCATGAAGCTGGGGCAGGCAGCCGAGACGCCCGCCCAGTGGGCGGCGTTTGGCAAACAGTACAAGGCCGAGATGGCGCAACCTGCCGCCAGGCATGATCTGGCGCTGCTGGCCGCCCTCTCCCACACCACCAATCTGTCGGTGGGTTGCTACTGCGAGCAGGAGTCCCGCTGCCATCGCACCATTTTGAAAGAGCTGCTGGTAGCCGCGGGGGCCGCCATTCGCTAACTCGGTGAGCGATGGGGAATCACGTCAGCCTCTATTCGGCAACCATCAGGCATGGATAGACAGAGAGGGCATCCCGCAGGATGCCCTCTCTCGTTATGTTCGCGCTATTGCAGCAATTTTCGACAGCAGCGGCTCGATGCACTCTCTCTTATTACAAACTGGGCTCCAGCAGCTGCTGCCGCAGCAAAGCCTCCTCGGCCTGAGTCATGGCATGTTCAGCTACCCCGGCGGCAGGCTCGATGGCCAGCCAGTGGGCAAGGTCGGCGGCGGTCTCCTCCAGCGGCCGGAAGTTCAACCCCTTAACGATGGCCACCTCGGCGCTTATAGAGCCGTAACCGGCAAACTCCGCCTGCGCGCAGGGCAAGAGGGTGGGATAGCTCTGCCAGGGCTCGATACCGGCTGCCATCAGGGTGGGCCAAGGCTGCCACTCGGGCTGGATGGGGCTAGCGGGCTGCAACCGGGCGCTCAGCCGCTCCAGCCAGTCGCTCAGGGTAATACCGGGCTTGAGCAGGTTGAATGTGCCCCCCAACTGCTGCTCGGCCGCCCGCAACACAAACTCGGCACAGTCGCGCACATCGAGATACTGCAAGCGATCCTCGCCACTGCCCGGCAGCAACCAGGGCCCACCCTGCAGCACCCGCTTAATCCACCAGGCCATGCGACCGGTGGGATCATGGGGGCCGCACAGCACGCCCGGGCGCAGGATGCAAAGCCGCTCGCCCCAGCGGGCACGATACTCCTGCTCGCACAACACCTTGAGCGGGCCATAGTCAGTGGGCATTTCCCCTTCGGGGATAGGGTGCAGCGGCGCCGACTCGTCCATTCCGTGCAGTGAAAAATCGCGATAGACGCTGATGGTGGAGATAAAGATCAGCCGCGCGCAGCGCCCGAGCAAGGCGGCAGAGAGGCTTGCCGCCTGCTCGGGGCGATAGCAGCAGGTGTCGATGACGAGATCCCACTGCAACCCGGCCCCTTGCAGGGCGCTCAGGCTATTGTCCCTGTCACCGGTGAGCTGCACCAGATCGCGCCAATCCGGATGCTGGTGCAGGCCACGGTTGAACAGAGTCACTTCATGGCCCCAATCCAGCGCGAGCGCGGTGAGGTGGCGCCCCAAAAAACCGGTGCCACCGATAATCAGCAGTTTCATCCCTCTCCCTCCCCCTTGGACGCGAGTGCGCATATTTCATCCTGACACGCCAATGCCTCCACCCTACGCAACTCGGCGCGCGGGCACAGCCCCCGACTGGCCGGGATGGGACAGGGATCACGGCAGCGCCGCAGAAAAGGGCGTAGCGAGGCCGAGCCTGCGTTTTGGGGCCGGCTGTGCTAAATTGCCGGGGTTTTCAGTCAGGATCCGCCATGAAGTTCGAAATCGACACCCTCGGGATCATCCGCTCTCCCTACAAGGAGAAGTTCGCCATCCCCCGCCAGCCCGGTCTGGTCAAATCGGCCCGCGCCCACCTCGAGCTGCTCCCCCCTTACGATCAGCCGGATGTGCTGCGCGGCATCGAGCAGTTCTCCCATCTGTGGCTCAGCTTCGTGTTTCACCAGACCATGGCGCAAGGCTGGCACCCGACGGTGCGCCCGCCGCGCCTTGGCGGCAACGAGCGGGTCGGCGTCTTTGCCACTCGCTCCACCTTCCGCCCCAATCCGCTAGGGCTCTCGGTGGTCGAGCTGCACGGGATCGGCCGTGAGCGGGGCAAGCTGTGGCTAGAGCTGGGGGCGGTGGATCTGCTCGATGGCACCCCCATCGTCGATATCAAGCCTTATATTCCCTATGCCGACAGCCTGCCGGATGCCCGTGGTGGTTTTGCCCCCGACGCGCCCACCCCGCCGCTGGCGGTGAGCTTCAGTGCCGAAGCCGAGCAGCTGTTGCAACCCTGGCTCAAGGCCCATCCCGAGCTGCGCCAGCTGGTGAGCGAAGTGCTGGCGCAAGATCCGCGCCCCGCCTACAAGAAGGGCAAGCCGGATGAGAAGGAGTACGGGGTGCGACTGTTTGACTGCAACGTCCGTTTTCGCATCAGCGAGCCGGATTGCGTGGTGCTGGCCATCGAGCCCGCCTGAACCTGGGCGGGCCGAAGTCACTGATGCTATTTCACGCCTTCTTCACGTCACAAGGGGCTTAATGAGCCTGTAAATTGTGTGGCATTGATCAGACTATCCACCCGGTTGCCAGTGATACCATGCAGAAAGTAGAGGATATCTCCTCTCTGACTAATGCCAGCCGCAGGCTGCCGGTTGATGGCAAGCATGGCAGCCCGACGGTTGCCGCCAAAGGATCTGGCCTCGCTCCGACACGTTTGAGTGCGGGGATGCCACACGGATGTGACAGCACTTCGAAGGAACAAACCTATGCTGATGAACAGTGAACAACGTTATGGCACCCTGAATATCGGGCTGCACTGGCTGACCCTGTGGGCCATGATCGCCGTCTACGCCCTGATCGAATTTCGCGATATTTTCCCTAAAGGGGACCCTGGCCGGGATCTGATGAAGGAGTGGCACTTTATGCTGGGGCTGCTTATCTTCGCCCTGGTGTTTGTCAGACTGGCCCTGCGCTGGATGAGCCCGACGCCGCGCATCGTGCCCGAGCTCTCCCCAGTCATGCACAAGCTGGCAAAACTGGCCCACCTCGCCCTCTACGGTTTTCTTATTCTCACCCCGCTGTTTGGCTGGCTGCTGCTGAGCGCCGCGGGCAAGCCCATCCCCTTCTTCGGGCTTGAGCTGCCTGCCCTGCTTTCCCCAAGTCCGGACCTCAAGGGGCTGATCAAGGAGGTACACGAGACCCTAGGCAATATCGGTTACGCCCTGATCGGCCTGCACACGGTGGCGGCCCTCTATCACCACCATATTCTCAAAGACAACACCCTCACCAATATGCTGCCGCCACGCCGCAGCTAACAAGCAGCAGAACAAAAACAGAAGGGGCACACATTGCCCCTTCTGTTTTTTGAACGCGACAAGACCGGTGTCTCTGAAGCGGCCCACTGCTCAGGCCTCTGACAGGTCTCTACAAGCAGAACGCCTTATGATTCAGTCCCGATACAGGAGCTGCACGATAGGATTCGAATTGACTCAAAGCGACATACACTTTCTAATTGACAGTCTGGACCCCTATGACCGTTCACATCATGAAAATTCTGTTGGTCGAAGACGACAAGCTGCTCAATCACCACCTCTCCTCTCTGCTGACCGAAGCCAACAATCAGGTATACAGCACCGATCAGGCCGGAATTGCGTTGCACTATGCCGCCGACTACCCCATTGATGTGGCGATCATCGATCTCGGTCTGCCCGATATGGATGGCTTGCAGTTGATCCGCCAACTGCGCGAACGGCAGATCCCCTTCCCCATCATTGTGCTGACCGCCCGTGGCAACTGGCAGGACAAGGTCGAAGGACTGGAGGCGGGGGCTGATGACTATCTGGTCAAACCGTTCCAGAAAGATGAGTTGCTGGCCCGCCTCAATGCCTTGATGCGCCGCAGCGCCGGCTTTATCTCCCCCAGAGTGAAGGCCGGTGATTACGAGCTGGATCTCTCCCGCAAGGAGCTGACCATCGACGGTGAAGTGGCAGTGCTCACCAGCTTTGAATACCTGATTCTGGAGTACCTGATGCGCAACGCCCGTCAGGTGGTCTCCAAGCAGCAGTTACTCGACCAGCTCTACGGCGATGGAGAGGGGGATCCCAACACCATAGAGGTGATGGTGAGCCGCCTGCGCAAAAAGCTGGATCCGGAAGGGACGATTCAACCCATCTCGACCATCCGTCGTCAGGGCTACATCTTCAACCTCTCCTGTAGCTGATGCAGTTTCATCTGCCACGTCCCATCAGGATGCTCCGCAGCTCTCTGCACATCAAACTGCTGCTCAGTTCGCTGCTGGTCATCGCACTGAGCATGGGGTTCGCCGTCTATGCCCTCTACCTCGGCCATATGGAGGAGCAGAGCCAGAAGGCGAGCGCCGGCATGCAGGAGAACCTGGCCAAGATGTTCTCCTCTACCAAGCCAGTCAACAGCGAAGCCACCGAGATCGGGCGCATTTCCCGCCAGGTCAGTAACAGCAATCTCGATACGCTGATCTGTCGTGCCGATGGCGAGCTGATTTGGTCGAGCCTCCATATGCCGGAGGTGATCAAGGCCAAACAGACCATCTGTCGGGACCTGATGAAGTATCTGGGGGGAATGGATCTCGACTACTTCTTCAAGAAGCACACCATCAAGAACGGCGAGAGCTACTTCGTCTACAGCCTGCGTTTTACCCGCAATCCCGGCAGCGGCACCACAGCCTACTACGTGGTGATGATTGACTCGGCCAAACGCTATCACGAAGAGTCCCGCGCCTACCTCTACCAGACGGCCAAACAGGCGTTGCTCGCCTATCTGCTGCTTGCCGGGCTGCTGCTGCTCACCACCTTCTGGAGCCTCAGCTCCCTGCGCACTATCGCTAATCAGCTCGACGATATCCGGGCAGGCAAGCGGGATGCTATCGCCCATGATTTTGAACGGGAGTTGGCCCCGCTGACCGACTCCATCAACCAGTTGCTGGAGAACGAACGCCAGCAGACCCAGCGCTACCAGCATGCCCTCAACGATCTCGCTCACAGCCTGAAAACACGGCTGGCGCTGATCCAGATCACCACCCGCGAAATGAAGCTGGGGAGGGAGATCCACGACAACATCAATGAACAGATCCTCACCATGGATCAGATGATCCAGTACCAACTCAGACGAGCCGTCACCGGTCGCCAGCGCCTCGCCAGCAAGGGCACCGAGCCGGTACCGCTCATCGAGAAGCTGCTGGCCAGTCTGGCCAAGGTCTATCGCCACAAGAAGCTGCAGACCCACTTCCAGTTCGATGATGATGCCCTCTTCCACGGCGAACAGGGCGATCTGATGGAACTGATGGGCAACCTGCTCGACAACGCCTGCAAATTTGCCATCAGCGAAGTGAAGGTGACGGTACGCCGCCATCTCGATCGGTTACGCATCGAGGTAGAAGATGATGGCCCGGGCATCGATCCGGCCAAATCGGAGCAGATCTTTCAGCGTGGCGTGCGCGCTGACAGCTCGCCCGGCCAGGGCATCGGTCTGGCTGTCGTGACCGAGATCGTTCACAGCTACGGCGGCCAGATCCGGGTCGATGAATCTCCCCTCGGCGGTGCCCGCTTTACCCTGGATCTTCCCTGACACCGGATGGGCAAGGCCACTAGCCCTGCCAACCGCTCCATCGCCCTCCCCGGGGTTAAAAAATCCCGCCTGGCACCACCCAATTCAGCAATATGCTATCGAGATACTTGAGATGTGATGCATCTCGGTTAAGCTATGGCCGACTCGTTTGTTAACCATTTGATGGATCTTTAATCGCACTATGGAAAACATGTTTGAAAGATTGATGTACGCATCCCGCTGGATCATGGCCCCCATCTATCTTGGGCTCAGCCTCATACTGCTGGCACTGGGGGTGAAATTCTTTCAGGAGATCCTCCATATCCTGCCCAACATACTGGAGATGAAAGAGGTGGATCTGGTGCTGGTCACACTGTCGCTGATCGATATCACCCTGGTAGGGGGACTTATCGTGATGGTGATGTTTTCCGGCTATGAGAACTTCGTCTCGCGCCTCGATGTAGGGGATGAGAGCGACAAACTGGTGTGGCTCGGCAAGCTCGATGCCGGCTCCCTGAAAAACAAGGTCGCCGCCTCCATTGTCGCCATCTCCTCCATTCACCTGCTCAAGGTGTTTATGAATGCCGAAAACCTCCCCAACGACAAGATCAAGTGGTACCTGCTGATCCACATCACCTTTGTCCTCTCGGCCTTCGCCATGGGCTACCTCGACAAGCTGACCCGCAAATAGAAGTCAGCCTGTAATAGACGCTATGCCCGATAACGCAATCCGGATCGGGCATAGCGGTCGCCCCGAGCTGGGGATGGATTGGCAACGGGGATAAGCAAGTCACCAACATAGATGGCCGCCCGCCTTGGCCGGTATTGTGGCCGCCTTGAATGCCATGGCGGCATTCTCTACAATGACCCACTTTTTATTCATTTCGGGTTATATCGATGAGCGATACCAGCACCAAACCGGCTCTGCCGGATCACCTCTCCTGCAATCCCCGCAGCCCTCACTATGTGGCAGCCTGCTTCGAGCACCCGATCGGTATTCGCCTGAACGGCAAAGAGCGCACCGATGTCGAGGAGTACTGCATCAGTGAAGGCTGGGTGAAGATCCCCTCCCCCAAGGCGCTGGATCGCCGTGGTCAACCCATCCTGATCAAACTCAAGGGCACCGTCGAAGCCTATTACAGCTAATCGCGGCAACCCGCTTCGGGTAAAACAGAAGGCCACCCTCGCGGTGGCCTTCTGTTTTTCGGCATTTGTGCTGGCATCTGCGCTCGCATCGTCGCCAGCACCAGACCATATTTCTCGCCGGGCAGCCCTTATACCCCCAACCGATCGCGCAAGGTGTACCAGGCGGCGCCCGCGGCGGTGAAGGGAATGCGGAACAGGCGACCGCCCGGGAAGGGGTAGTGCGGCAGCTTGGCAAAGGCATCGAAGCGCTCCGCCTGACCGCTCAGCACCTCGGAGAGCAGCTTGCCCGCCAGATGGGTACAGGTGACACCGTGGCCGCTGTAGCCCTGCATGTAGTAGATGTTGGGGCCGATGCGACCAAACTGTGGCAGCCTCGACAGGGTGAGCAGGAAATTGCCTGTCCAGGTGTACTCCACCTTGACGTCTTTAAGCTGGGGGAAGGTCTTGAGCATCTTGGGGATGATCAGCCGCTCGATATCTGCCGGATCCCGTGCGCCATAGACCACGCCGCCGCCATAGATCAGCCGGTGATCGGCGCTGGTGCGGTAGTAGTCGAGCAGGTAGTTGCAATCCTCCAGGCAGTAATTCTGCGGCAGCAGCTCGCGGGCCCGCTCCTCCCCCAGCACCTCGGTGGCGATCACCTGGGTGCCGCAAGGCATGCTCTTGCCGGCAAGCTCGGGCACCAGATTGCCGAGGTAGGCGTTACCGGCCACCACTATGTAGCGCGCCTTCACCGCTCCTTTGGCGGTCTTGACCAGAGCAGGCTGGCCCGGGGTGATGCTAGTAACGGCAGACTGCTCGAAGATCTGCCCACCCTGCATGCGGATCGCTTCAGCCTCGCCGAGAGCCAGATTGAGGGGGTGAATATGGCCGCCGCTCTTGTCGAGCAGGGCGCCGACGTAGCGATCGCTCGCCACCACTTCGCGCACGCCTCTGGCATCGAGCAGCTCCAGCTTGTCGTTGCCCCACTTCTGCCAGCGCGCCTGCTGCGCCTTGAGCTCGTGGAACTGTTTCTCGGTCTCGGCGGCAAAGACGCCCCCCTCCTGCAGATCGCACTGGATGTTGTAGCGTTTGATCCGCTCGCGGATGATCTGCCCCCCCTCAAACAGCATGGAACCGAGCAGCCTGGCCTGATCCGGCGGGCAGTTCGCTTCTATGGTGTCAATGTCGCGGCTGTAGGAGTTGACTATTTGGCCGCCGTTGCGGCCGCTGGCGCCAAAACCGATCCGGGCTGCCTCCAGTACCACCACCTTGTAGCCCTTCTCCACCAGATGCAGGGCACTGGAGAGGCCGGTATACCCCGCCCCGATGACGCAGACATCGCACTCCAGCTGCTCGGTCAGTGTCGGGTAGGGCGCGTGTTTATTGGCGCTGGCTGCGTAGTAACTGTTTACATGTTCGGTCATGATCCTGTTTCCTTACCGGTTTGGTTGGCAAACCCTATTCCAAGATTAAAAACTGGCCGGGGTATGGGCACTGACGATGCGACAGGTCTCCCCCGACGGATTGCTGAAGCTGTGGGGTTCGCCTGTGTCGATTACATAGCTGTCACCCGCCTCCAGCTGATAACTCTCTCCTGCCACGGTCAGGATCACCGAACCCTCCAGCACAGTGCCCACCTCTTCTCCCTGGTGGGTCACCTGACCACCGGTGTCGGTGCCCGGGGGGTAGGTCTCCAGCATAAAGCCGAGCTGGCGGCGGTTGTTGCCGTTGTGCACCAGCTTCATCGAGACCCCCTGACTGCCCAGCTCGATCAACTGATCACCCTTGATCACCACCTGCGGCGGGCGACTCAGCTCCTCTTCGGCAAAAAAGCGTGACAATGGCAAGCCATATACGGTGAGCAGCTTTTGCAGCGAGGCGACCGAGGGGCTCACCTTATCCTGCTCGATCATGCAGATAGCACCGTGGGTCAGGCCGCTCAGCTCGGCCGCCCTCCGCTGGGAGAGCCCCAGTTGATGACGCACCGCCGCCAGCCGCTCCCCCATGCTAGCCTGCCGTGCAGCCCCCTGACCGGAGCGGGTACTGCTGCTCTGGGTTGGCGCCCCGCTCATGGCAGGCCTCCGCCATCGATTCCCTTGTCACGTTGGTACATTGGCCACCTCCCTGTTGCCACTGGTTAAAATAGCGGACCAGCCATGGCATCACTGTTTGCTATCTTACACAGCCTGGCGTTCATTATTTTGCACACCACTTATCGTGCGATACCCTGTTCATCTGGTTAAACTGCGCTACACAGCCCAATTTCTAGCATGCAACACACCAACAATTCAAATATATTTAACACTTGAAAAACATTTGCGCTCAATTTATGGTCTCTCTGTGCTTATTATTTTATACGGCAGCAGTACAGGATGAGCCGCATCATCGCCACCTTGCTGCCAGGTTTCATCATCGAGGCTTGCCATGTCCGCTACCAGTTCCAATCAAAGCTTGATCAAATCCCGTGCCTATATAGCTGGTCACTGGTGCGAGGCCGCCAGCGGCCGCACCTTCGAGGTGACCAATCCTGCCAGCGGGGCCGTCATTACCCAGGTGCCCGACATGGATGCCGAGGATACCCGCCGCGCCATCGCGGCCGCCCACGCGGCGCAACCCGCCTGGGCTGCGCTGACCGCCAAGGAGCGCAGCAACAAGCTCTACGCCTGGTTTGCCGCCATCACAACCCATAGCGACGAGCTGGCGCGCATCATGACCTGCGAGCAGGGCAAGCCGCTGGCAGAAGCCAAGGGCGAGGTGGCCTATGGCGCCAGCTTTATCCAGTGGTTCGCCGAGGAGGGCAAGCGCGCCTATGGCCGCACCATCCCGGGTTTTAGCGGCGATCGCCGGCTGGCCACCATCAAGCAGCCGGTCGGGGTAGTCGCCGCCATCACTCCGTGGAACTTCCCCATTGCCATGATCACCCGCAAGGCGGGCCCTGCGCTGGCAGCGGGTTGCACCATCGTCATCAAACCCGCCGCAGAAACGCCGCTCTGCGCGCTGGCGCTGGCGGTGTTGGCCGAGCAGGCGGGCATCCCCGCCGGTGTCATCAATATCGTCACCAGCCATCAGGCGAGCGCTGTGGGCAACGAGCTGTGCAGCAATCCGGTGGTGCGCAAGCTCTCCTTCACCGGCTCCACCCGCATCGGCAAGCTGCTGATGCGCCAGTGCGCCGACACCATGAAGAAGCTGTCGCTGGAGCTGGGCGGTAACGCCCCCTTTATCGTCTTTGACGACGCCGACCTCGACGCCGCCGTGGCCGGGGCACTCGCCTCCAAATACCGCAACGCCGGGCAAACCTGCGTCTGCGCCAACCGCATTCTGGTGCAGGCCAGTATCTATGACGCCTTCGCCGAGAAGCTGACCGCTGCCGTCAGAGCCTTCAAGGTGGGAGATGGCATGGCGGAAGGCACCCAGATCGGCCCGCTCATCAACCCCGCCGCCGCCAGCAAGGTAGCCGAGTTGGTGCAGCAATCAGTCGCCGCCGGTGCCGAAGTACTGCTGGGGGGCGAAGCCCACCCCGCCGGCCCCCTCTTCTACCAACCCACCATTTTGGGCAAGGTGGATAAAACCAACCCCATCCTGCAGGAGGAGATCTTCGGCCCGGTCGCCCCGCTGGTGCGCTTCGAGACGGAAGCCGAAGCCATCGCGCTGGCTAACGATACCCCTTATGGGCTCGCCGCCTACTTCTATGGCCGCGATATCGCCCGTGTCTGGCGCGTCGCCGAGCAGCTTGAATACGGCATGGTCGGCATCAACGAGGGGATCATTTCAACTGAGCTGGCTCCCTTCGGCGGCATCAAGGAGTCAGGTCTGGGCCGGGAAGGGGCCGCCGAGGGGCTGGAGGAGTATCTGGAGACCAAATATCTCTGCTTTGGCGCCATTCGCTAGGGCAGTAAAACAGAGACGACAGGCCGCCGATCTGGCCCGATGGGCTGTTCGGCGGTAATGGGCGCCAGATCGCCCACCACATTTTCAGGGAATATCCGGGGCTGCGGCCCCTCAGGGAGGAAAGATGAGTCAGTCAGAATCAAACAAGGCGTGGCAAGCACGCCGCGAAGCGGCCGTGGTCAACGGCGTCGGCACCCTGCTGCCGGTCTTTATCGACCGTGCGCAAAATGCCGAGCTGTGGGATGTGGAGGGCAACCGCTACATCGACTTTGCCTCCGGCATCGCCGTGCTCAACACCGGCCACAACCACCCGAAGGTGGTGGCGGCGGTGCGCGAGCAGCTGGAAAAATTCAGCCACACCTGCTTTCAGGTCACCCCTTACCCGGGCTATATCGAGCTTGCCGAAAAGCTCAACGCCCTGGTGCCCGGCCCGACCCCGAAACGCACCCTGTTTCTCTCCACCGGTGCCGAGGCAGTCGAGAACGCCATCAAGATCGCCCGCGCCCATACCGGTCGCAGCGGCACCATCGCTTTCAAGGGGGGCTTTCACGGCCGCACCATGATGGGGATGGCGCTCACCGGCAAGGTGGTCCCCTACAAGAGCGGCTTTGGCCCCTTCCCGGGTGAGGTCTACCACATCCCCTTCCCCGCCGATTATCTCGGGGTAAGTGAAGAGGATGCCCTGCACGCCCTCGATCTCTGCTTCAGCGCCGACATCGAACCCTCCCGCGTTGCCGCCATCATCATCGAGCCGGTACAGGGAGAAGGGGGCTTCTATCCTGCCTCCGCGAGCTTTATGCAAAAGCTGCGCAGCATCTGCGATCAGCACGGCATTCTGCTCATCTGTGACGAGATCCAGAGCGGCTTCTGCCGCACCGGCAAGACCTTCGCCACCGAGTATGCCGGCATCGAGCCGGACATCATGACCCTGGCCAAGAGTCTGGCGGGGGGCTTCCCGCTCTCTGCAGTAGTCGGCAAGGCAGAGATCATGAATGCCGCCAAGCCGGGGGGCCTGGGTGGCACCTATGCCGGTTCCCCCATTGCCTGCGCCGCCGCGCTGGCGGTGTTGCAGGTGATCGAAGAGGAGCAGCTCAACCAGAAGGCCCAGGCGCAAGGTGAGCAGATCAAGGCGGGACTGGAACGCATAGCCGAGCGTTTTGACTGCATAGGTCAAATTCGTGGACCCGGAGCCATGGTGGCCATGGAACTGGTGAAACAACGTGATGCCAGCCGGCCCGATCCCGACCTAACCAAACGTCTGGTGACCGAGGCGGGCAAGCGCGGTCTGATCCTGCTCTCATGCGGGGTGCGCGCAAATGTCATCCGATTTCTCGCCCCCCTGACAGCCCCTGCGGCAGTGATTGACGAGGGGCTGCAACTCCTTGAAAAATCACTGGAGGCCGTGCTGGCCTGACCAGCAGGAAAGTGACCACTTACCTGTGCAAATAAATGCAATTTTGCCCCCTTTTTTTCTTGTCAAGGGGGCCCTGCAAATGCACAATGCGCCGCCACTGAAAGAACCGATGTAAAACAATGGCATCGGTTCTTTTTTAGACAGTGAACACACCCATAAACGAGGCCGGATCACCCCCGGAAAAGATAGCGAGATTGGCAGCAGTCTCCCGACACCAAGTCTAGTGAGGAACAACATGGGGCATCTCAATGCTTTCCAACCGGCCATGGCCGGTGTGCGCCGCCCTGGCGCCCTTGATTCCCGGGCCTCTCTCCCGGTTTCGTTGATGGAGTGTGCCGCCCTGGCACCGCGTGAGGAACAGGCATGATGAACGCCCAACCGGTTGGTCTGAAAAAGACCCTGAAACTGTGGCAGGTCGTGGTCATGGGTCTTGCCTACCTCACTCCCATGGCGGTATTCGATACCTTCGGCATCGTCACCGAAATTACCGAAGGCCATGTGCCGACCGCCTACCTCTTTGCCCTCATCGGCATGTTGTTCACAGCCCTGAGCTACGGCCATCTGGTACGCAAGTTCCCGTCGGCAGGCTCCGCCTATACCTATGCCCAGAAGGTGTTTCACCCCTATGTCGGCTTTATGGTGGGCTGGACCTCCCTGCTCGACTATATGTTCATGCCGATGATCAACATGCTGCTGGCCAAGATCTATCTGCAGGCTCTCTTCCCCGAGGTGGAGCCCTGGACCTATATTTTTGGTCTGGCGGCGGTGATGACCGCCCTTAACCTGCGCGGTATCAAGCTGGTGGCCAACTTCAACAGCCTGATCGTCATCATGCAGTTCAGTATTATCGCCGTCTTCATCGGCCTGATCGCCTGGGGCGTCCACAACGGTGAAGGGTTGGGGACCGTGGCCAGCAGCCGTCCCTTCTTCTCCGAGCAGATCAACATCTCGCCGTTGTTGATGGGTGCCTCCATCCTCTGTCTGTCGTTCCTCGGCTTTGATGCCATCAGCACCCTGTCGGAAGAGACACCGGACGCGGATCGGGTGATCCCCCGCGCCATCGTGCTGACGGCGCTGATCGGCGGTGTGCTGTTTGTCAGCACGTCCTACTTCCTGCAGCTCTACTTCCCGGACATCTCCCGCTTCAAGCAACCGGATGCAGTCCTGCCGGAGATCGCTCTCTATGTCGGTGGCAAACTGTTCCAGGCGGTGGTACTGGTCTGCACTACGGTGGCGGTGCTGGCCTCGGGACTCGCCTCTCACGCCGGGGTGTCGCGCCTGCTTTATGTAATGGGTCGTGATCGCGCTCTGCCGAGTCGCTTCTTCTCCTATGTGCATCCGAAGTGGCAGACCCCGGCATGCAATGTGCTGCTGGTCGGTCTGCTGGCCCTCTCCGCGGTATCGTTCGATCTCGAGATGGCACTGGCACTGATCAACTTTGGCGCCCTGGTGGCCTTCACCTTCGTCAATCTGGCGGTGATTGCCCACTTCTATGTGAAGCTGGGCCGCAACAAGTGTCTCAAGGATCACCTGATGTACCTGCTGCTGCCGCTCTGTGGCGCCGCCTGCATCGGGGTGTTGTGGCTCAATCTGGAACCCGCCTCCTTCGAGCTGGGGCTGATCTGGGCGGCGCTGGGTGCCATCTACCTGTTCCTGCGCCTCACCGTGTTCCGCATCCCGCTACAACCTGCTGACAAGGTGGAGATCGCCCAGTAATCGCGGCTCAACCATACCGCCATACAAAACAAGGAGCCTGCGGGCTCCTTGTTGTTTTTGCGGCGAGCTGGTTGCCAGAAACGCGGTTTCTGCAGGAAGTGTGACTGATTTCAAATAACTACCCAGCCGGACCGCTCGCCGTGCCATGGCCCGAGCCGCGTCGCCTCCTATCATTAGTCACTAATGTGAATGGATATGCAATCACTCTTTTTCCATTTCACCCCCTCCCATCCCCCGCCAGCCGATAAGATCGCTGGACTCGAGCCCGGGGGAACGCCGGCAAATATGATCAGGATCAATGTTGAGGCGCTATGCACCCTGCAGCCCCAATTTGCCGACTTTTCATACGTTACGACAGGGTTCTCTTCCCCCCCGAAAAGGGGGGAGCGGCTCGGGGACGGCTGCCGGGGGCGAGTGACCACTTACCCGCCCCCTGCGTATGCAAAAAAATGCGTTTATCCGCCCTTTTTTGCTTGTCAAGGGGGCTGACCGAATGCACAATACGCCGCCAATAAAGGACCGATGTTCACTGCGACATCGGTTTTTCTATTTTGAAGTGCAGTACAAACCCACCACAAGAGGCCGGAACATTTCCGGAAGTGATATCCGAGATTGCCAAACAATCTCCCGACGTTGAGAGGATAACAATGGGGCGTTTTAATGCTTTCCTGCCGGTACAGCCCGGTATGCGCCTCCCCGGCGCCCTTGATGTACAGGCTTGCGAATCCATCGTATCCCTGCGCTCGTTGCAAGCACGTGCTGCGGCACTGATTGAGGAGAAAGCGTAATGGCATCGCAAAACGCCAAGCTGCTCAAGACCCTTACCCTGACACAAGTGATTGTGATGGGTCTGGCCTATCTGACCCCCATGGCTGTCTTCGACACCTTCGCCATCGTCGGTGACATCACCGATGGCCGGGTCGCCACCGCCTATCTGCTGGCTCTGGGTGGCATCCTGCTCACCGCTTTCAGCTACGGTCATCTGGTACGCAAGTTCCCCTCTGCGGGCTCTGCCTATACCTATGCCCAGAAGGTGTTCAACCCCTACGTCGGTTTCATGGTCGGCTGGTCATCCCTGCTCGACTACATGTTCATGCCGATGATCAACATTCTGCTGGCCAAGATCTACCTGACCGCCATGTTCCCGGGCGTCGAGCCCTGGGTGTTCATCTTCGGTCTGGTGACCGTGATGACCTTCCTGAACCTGCGCGGCATCAATCTGGTGGCCAACTTCAACGGTCTGATCGTGGTGATCCAGCTGGCCATCATCACCCTCTTTATCGGCCTGATGGCGTGGGGCATCTACCACGGTGAAGGGGCTGGCACCCTGATGAGCAGCCGTCCGTTCCACTTCGAGTCAGCACAGCTGGTGCCGCTCTTCACCGGTGCCACCATCCTCTGCTTCTCGTTCCTTGGCTTTGACGGTCTGAGCTCCCTCTCCGAAGAGACCCCGAATGCCGGCAAGGTGATCCCCAAGGCGATCGTGCTGACGGCCCTTATCGGCGGCATCATCTTCGTGGTGGTCTCTTACTGCCTGCAGCTCTACTTCCCGAGCCTCTCCCGCTTCCAGCATCCGGATGCGGTACTGCCGGAGATCGCCCTCTACGTCGGCGGCACCTTCTTCCAGTCCGTGGTTCTGGTCTGCACCACGGTCGCGGTACTGGCCTCCGGCATGGCGGCTCACGCCGGTGTGTCGCGCATCCTCTACGTGATGGGGCGTGATCGCATGATCCCGGAGCGGGTGTTTGGCTACATCCACCCGAAATATCGTACTCCGGCTATCAACGTGCTGATGGTGGGTGGTCTGGCCCTCTCCGCCGTGTCGTTTGATCTGGATACCGCACTGGCGCTGGTCAACTTCGGCGCACTGGTGGCCTTCAGCTTCGTCAACCTGTCGGTGATCGGTCAGTTCTGGGTACGCGAGAAACGCAACAAGACCCTCAAGGATCACGTCATCTACCTGTTGATGCCGCTGCTCGGCGCCGCCACCATCGGTGCTCTGTGGATAAACCTGGAGCAGAGCTCGCTGGAGCTGGGCCTGATCTGGGCGGGCCTTGGCGCAACCTATCTGTTCCTGCGTCTGGCGGTGTTCCGCATCCCGTTCCGTCAATACGAGGAAGCGGCTGACGCCTGATCCTTTGCGGATAATGGATAGACAGAAGGGGAGCCATGGCTCCCCTTTTTGCTGCCGGTCTGTGGCCGGTCACACGGGCTTGGGCCCGGTCTGCTTACTGCTTATTCAGTACGGCGGTCGCCGCAGCCTTGAGCGGATCGCGAGCGATGGTCTTGGCATCCTGCTCCGCCTTGTGCAGCTGCTGGTTTGCCTTGTCCATCTTCTGCTGCATACCGTTGCCGCTCTCCTTGAGGTCGGCACGCTTCTCGCCCAGCAGGTCGTTGCGGCCTTTTTGCACCTCAGCTTTCACCTTCTCTTTCTCCTGCTTCACCAGCTTGCTGGTATCACAGTTGCCCTTGACTCCCAGAGTGGCATTCACCGCTTCGTTTTTGAGGGCCTTGTCGAGGTTGCAGTCGGTTTTCAACAGGCTGGCCTGTGCCCCTGCCGAGAGCAGCCCCAGCGACAGAGAGAGGATCCATGCACGCATCATCTTGTTTACTCCTGCTTGCCAATAAAGGGGCGCAGTGTAGCGATCACATTCCGGCTGACAAGGCGGCAGTGCTTTCGTCCCCCCTTTTGCCACCCCAGAGCCAACCGGCTCGGTCAGCGCCTGTCGCCGCAGTTCGTAGTCATAAAAACATCATCGAAATGTCACGTTGTCATATTTCTGTCATTAACCATTGATTAAATGCGCGGGTCATCAACAACCCAAGACGGAACGACCGTCTCAAGAGGCTTTATGCAACACCATCACTCCTTGTCACAGCCGCCCGCGACCCGCGCCCTGTTCAACTGGATGAGTGTCATCGTACTGGTCTACCTGATCCTGGTTGCCGTGGGCGCCATCTCCCACGGCTTCAAAGATTTCTCCGGCGGCGCCGAGGGCGCAGCCCAGATCTTCGCCTTTGCCAACAACCCCTTTGTCGCCCTGCTGCTGGGTATTCTCGCTACCGCGCTGGTGCAATCCTCCAGCACCGTCACCTCGGTGATCGTCGGTCTGGTGGCTGGCGGCCTGCCCATCAGCATGGCCATCCCCATGGTGATGGGTGCCAACCTCGGCACCACCATCACCAATACCATCGTCTCCATGGGCCATGTGCGGGATCGCGCCGAGTTCCGCCGCGCCTTCGCCGCCGCCACCGTGCACGACTTCTTCAACCTGCTGGCGGTGTTCATCTTCCTGCCGCTGGAACTGATGTTCGGTCTGCTGCAACACAGCGCCGAGTGGCTGGCCAACCTGCTGGTAGGCTCCGCCAATATGTCGATGAAGGGCATGGATTTCATGAAGCCGCTGACCGCACCGGCCCAGCAGCTGATTGACAGCGCCGTTGCCTTCCTGCCGGGCAAGGGCGCCGCCATCGCCACTATCGTCATCGGTATCCTGCTGATCCTCGCCTGCGTCACGTATCTCGGCAAAGTGCTGCAACAGGTACTGGTTGGCCGTGCCAAAGAGGTGCTGCACAAGGCGCTGGGCCGTGGCCCGCTGACCGGCATTACCTCCGGTGCGCTGGTGACCATCATGGTGCAGTCCTCCTCCACCACCACCAGCCTGATGATCCCGCTGGCCGGCGGCGGCGTGTTCAGCACCCGTCAGCTCTACCCCTTCACTCTGGGGGCCAATATCGGGACCACCATCACCGCCCTGCTGGCTGCCACCGCCATCAGTGGAGCCGGTGCCCAGCTGGCCCTGACCATCGCGCTGGTCCACGTGCTGTTCAACCTCTTTGCCGTGGTCATCATCTATGGCATCCCCTTCCTGCGCGACCTGCCGGTGCGCGCCGCCGAGGGGCTGGCCCGAGTAGGCAGCGAGAACAAGCTGCTGGCTCTGGGTTATGTAACGGGCCTCTTCTTCGCCCTGCCCGCCCTGATGATGGTGGCCGCCAAGTAAGCGCCGCTGCCATGACAAGGGGCGAGTCACCGACTCGCCCCTTTTTGCATCCAGCTCGCCGGGCTTTGCCTGCCCGCTCACATCCTCCCGCCCTGTGGCTCGCCATCAGGGGCTGTGCGCGATAAGATGGCGCCCTCATTGCACTTTTTACATTTCATGGAACAGGAAAAACCGATGAAATTCATACTGATCGCGCTGCTCATCGCCGGTGTGGCCTACTATTTCTACTCCAGCAGCAACAACAAGAAGCTGGCGGCCGACAACGTGCGGATTGGCGCCGAGTTCCTCGCCAGCAACAAGGAGAAGCCGCTGGTGACCACCACCGCCTCTGGCCTGCAGTACGAAGTGCTGACCCCGGGCACCGGCACCGTTCACCCCACCGCCACCAGCAAGGTGAAGGTGCACTACGAGGGCAAGCTGCTGGACGGCACCGTCTTTGATAGCTCGGTCGCCCGTGGCGAGCCCATCGAGTTTGGCCTCAATCAGGTGATCGCTGGCTGGACCGAAGGGGTGCAGCTGATGGTGGAAGGTGAGAAGACCCGTTTCTACATCCCCGCCAACCTCGCTTACGGCGACCGTGCCGCAGGCAAAATCCCGCCGGGATCAGTCCTGATCTTTGATGTGGAGCTGCTGGGTATCCAGTAAGCGCACCATCAGCAATAAGGCCAGCATTATGCTGGCCTTGTTGCTATGGGAACCTCACTCCCCCTTGGCGATCCCTTCCCGGCGCGGATCCGCTGCGCCAAACCAGCCACCGCCATTGCGCTCAACCCCCTGCAGGCCGGAGGTCTGCTCGTTCAATACCACCTCATGTCCCCTCGCCTTCAGCCCCTCGACCACCGACATGGGGGTGCGTCCCACTTCCAGCTCGGTGGGGCCGTTGCGGCTGCCAAAGTTGGGCAGATTGATGGCCTGTTGCAGGTTCAGGCCCCAATCCTGGGTACCGAGCAGGGTCTTGCCCACGTAGTTGATGATGGCGGAGCCCCCCGGCGAGCCCAGGGTCATGGTCAACTCGCCGCTTGGCTTGTCAAACACCAGCAGGGGTGACATGGAGGAGCGGGGCCGCTTGCCCGGCTCCACCCGGTTCGCCACCGGCAGACCGGCGGCATCCACCGAGGTGAAGGAAAAATCGGTGAGCTGGTTGTTGAGCAGGTAGCCGTTGACCATCTGACGCGACCCGAAACCATCCTCGATGGAGCTGGTCATGGAGATGGCCATCCCCGCCTTGTCGACAATCGAGACATGGCTGGTAGAGGGGAGTTCCGGAGTCGCATCCTGGCCCCGCGCCAGCGCCTGTGGCGGCGTACCGGGCTTGGCAATCCCCATGGAGTGCTGACCGACAAGCTTGCCGCGTTCGGCCAGATAGCCCTTGTCCAGCAGCCCCTGCACTGGCACGCTGACAAAATCGCTGTCGGCGACGTACTGGTTGCGATCGGCGAAGGCCAGACGCGCCGCTTCACTATAGAGGTGGATAGCCTCGCTGGAAGCAGCCAGCCCCCCCTCCTTCGTGGTGATCGGCTTGAGGGCCGCCATATCGCGGCTCTCCAGCATGCCGAAGATCTGGCCTAGCGCCAGAGTGCCGGACGAGGGAGTGGGGAAACCGCAGATCTTGCTCTGGCGATAGTCAAAGCAGAGGCCATCACGCACTTTGGCCTGATAGCTGGCCAGATCGGTGGCCGCCAGTACCCCGGGATTGGTGGGATGCTGGCGAACCTTGGCCACCATGGCATCCGCCAGCGCCCCCCGATAGAAGGCATCCGCCCCCTCTGTGGCCAGAGTGCGCAGCACCCTGGCCAGCGCCGGGTTGGTCAGCCGGGTGCCTGCCGTTTTGGGGCTGCCATCCACCTGATAGAAGTAGGCTCGCGCCTGCGGATCCCGTGCCAGATAGGGATCCTTGGCCAGCAATGTGGCCAGCCGTGGACTTATCACAAATCCTTGCTCTGCCAGCGTGATGGTGGGCTCGAACAGCACAGCCCATGGCAGCTTGCCATAACGCTGATGGGCCAGTGCCAGCGCGCGCAGGGTGCCGGGAACGCCAACCGAGCGGCCCCCGACCACACCGTCATAAAACGCCAGCGGCTTGCCATCTTGCATAAACAGCTGGTCGGTGGCAGCGGCCGGCGCCGTCTCGCGGCCATCCACCGCACTCACCTTGCGGCCATCCCACACCAGCAGCAGCGTTCCGCCACCGATCCCGGAGGATTGCGGCTCCACCAGCGTCAACACCAGCTGCACCGCAATGGCGGCATCGACGGCACTGCCACCGGCCTTGATGATCTGGTAGCCCGCATCCACCGCCAGCGGGTTGGCGGCCGCCACCATGAAGTCATGGCCCTGCCAGCCCTGCTTGTCGGTCCAGCCACTGGCCGCCTCCGGCGCGATCAGGGTCTGGGCTGGCGGGGTGTAGTGAAAGCCGCTGTCACTGGCACAACCGGCCAGCAGGGCAAGGGCGACAGCCAGCCCCAGAGGTTTGCGCAACATGACACTCTCCTTGTCTGTTTTATGACCATGAAGAGGGACTATGTCACGATTGGCGCTGACAGCTCAAGTTATTGAACAAGATCAATATCTTACTCATCTATCAATAATGGCTATCCGCAATAGGTATAAAAAAACCGCCCGAAGGCGGCTTTTACGATGGGATGGCAGAGGCCAAACAGGCGCATGTCCGGTTAGATGGACTGCTCTTCGCCACCCAGGGCGGCAAACAGCGCCGGGATAAACTGGGACAGCTCGGAGGTCACCAGCGCGAAGTCCGCATCCAGACGGGCGGCCGGATCTTCGCTGGTGACATCGTCGTTCTGCTCGCGCAGCTCTTCGCTGAATTTCAGGCGTTTGATGGAGAGATCATCCCCCAGCACGAAGCTGACGGTCTCGCCCCAGTTGAGGGCCAGCTTGGTCACCAGCTTGTCGTTGGCCAGGTGGTTCTTGATTTCATCCGTCATCAGATCCTGCTGCTTGCAGCGGATGATGCCGCCGTGCTCCATGGCACTGCGCAGCTCGGCTTCGTCTTCCAGAGTGAAGGAGGCTGGCAGATTGCCCTCGTTCAGCCACTCGGTCATGGTGATCTCGGGCGGGTTCTTGAGGGCCACCGGCACCACCGGCAGGGAGCCGATGGATTTGCGCAGCAGCGCCAGCAGATCGTCCGCCTTCTTGGCAGAACCTGCATCCACCACCATTAAATTGTCGGCCGGATTGATCCAGGCGAAGGTCTGGCTGGTACGACTGAAGGCACGGGGCAGCAGGGTGTGGAGGATCTCCTCTTTCAGCGCTTCCTTCTCTTTCTTCTTGAGGGCGCGTCCCTGTTCGAACTCGATCGCTTCTACCTTCTCGGCCAGCATCTCCTTGACCACGGTGCCGGGGAGCATCTTCTCCTCTTTGCGGGCGCAGATGAGGATGTGGCCGGAGGCAGAGTGGGTCAGGGTTGAGCCGAATTTGCCAAGGGGCTTGACCCACCCGAAACGGGAGATGTCCTGACTGCCGCAAGGGGTGAAGGCACAGGCTTCCAGCTGGGTTTCCAGCTGATCCACGGTCAGGTCAAAGGGGCGGGTAAAGCGATAAATCTGCAGGTTTTTAAACCACATGGCGTCCTCGGTCTCTAGATTGTCCGGCGGGCATTGTACTAGAGAGGCGCTTTGTGATCAGCCAATCATTCTCGCTAAATAAAGGGCGATCGACCTCACAGGGTCTCATTTATATCACCTGAACGGCCGTCAAGTTCCCCTAGACTGCGAGTGTACAAGTTGTTACCAAGGATGGATTTATGTTGCGGCCCAGTCGCCCGGAAGATATGGAAGAGATCGTCGAAATCTGGCTGCTGGCCTCCCTGCAGGCCCACGATTTCGTCGATGCCTCCTGCTGGTGGCAGGCCCAGGAGGATCTGCGTACCCGCTATCTCGATCGTGCCGCCATCTGGGTGTTTGAGGAGCGCGGCGATCTGCTCGGCTTTATGGCGCTGGTGGACAACTATCTCGCCGCCCTCTTTGTGCGTCCCGACCGTCAGGGTCGCGGTGTCGGCCACGCCCTGCTGCAGGAGGCCAAGCGTCAGGGGGCGTCGCTCTACGCCCGGGTCTTCGTCGAGAACGATCAGGCGGTACGTTTCTATCGTCGCCACGGTTTCGTCATCAAGGGTGAAGAGTCCGATCCCCTCACCGGTCACCCCCAGTACAAGATGTGCTGCGAACCCGCATGAACTGATGACAGCCCGCTGTTTTACTTGAAAAAAGCACGGGGCATCCTCATCTTGTCTCCATCGGGTGCCCCAGGCACCATCCCTGAAATCGGGCTGCTTTCCAATGAAAATCCTTCACACCGCCGACTGGCATCTTGGCCATCAACTGCATGGTCATGACCGCCGTTTTGAACACGATGCCTTCCTCGACTGGCTGAGCGACACCCTCAAGGCGCGCGAGATCGACGCCCTGTTGGTGGCAGGCGACCTGTTTGATACCGCCAATCCGCCCGCCAGCGCCTGGCAACAGCTCTACCGTTTTCTGGCGCGGCTGCGCGCCGAGATGCCCCACCTCAACATGGTGCTGATCGGCGGCAACCACGACTCCCCCTCCAAGCTGGATGCCCCCCACGAGCTGCTGCGGGCCTTTGATCTGCATCTGGTGGGCAGCATCAGTCGCGACAGTGAGGGCAAGCTCGAGGCCGACCGCCTGCTGGTACCGCTGCAAGACAAGGAGGGCAACATTGCCGCCTGGTGCGCCGCCGTGCCGTTCCTGCGCAGCAGCGATCTGCGGGTGGAGCCGTTGGAAGAAGGGCAGGACCGGCTGATCGAAGGGGTACGCCAAATCTACGCCGAGGTATTGGCCGAAGGGCGCGCCCGCTGCGGGGAGGGTCTGCCGCTCATCGCCATGGGCCATGCCTATCTGGCGGCGGGCCAGCTCTCGGAGCTGTCGGAGCGGCGGGTGCTCGGCGGCAACCAACACGCACTGCCTGCCGAACTCTTTGCCGGTGCCGACTACACGGCGCTCGGTCACCTCCATCTGGCCCAGAGCCCGGCCGAGGGGGTGCACTACAGCGGCTCGCCGCTGCCGCTTTCGCTGGCCGAAGCCAACTACAACCATCAGGTGCTGGAAGTGACCTTTTCAGAGGGGAAACTGGCCGGGCTGGAGCGGATCCCGGTACCCCGCGCGGTGGAGATGATCCGCCTGCCCCAGAGCAGCCTCGACGACGCACTCAAAGCCATCGCATCGCTCGAGCTGCCTGATTGTCCACAAGAAGCACAGCCTTTCCTCGAAGTACGGCTGCTGCTGCCCAAGCCAGAAGCCCGCATCCGCGAGCGTATTCTGGCGGCCATCGCAGACAAGCCGGTGCGTCTGGCCCGCATCAGCACCCAGTATCAGGGCTCGGGCGAAGGGCTGGCCGATGGTCGCGAGCGGCGCAGGCTCGATGAGCTCTCCCCCACCGAGGTGTTTCGCCTCTGCTATCAGCGCCAGTTCGAGGGGGAACCCGAAGCACAACTGGTCGCCTCGTTTGAAGAGATCCTGGAGCAGGTGAAGGAGTCAAACCAATGAAAATCTTGTCTCTGTCAGGTGAGAATCTGGCCAGTCTGACCGGCCCCTTCACCATCGACTTTACCAGGGGGGCGCTCGGCGCCGCCGGTCTGTTTGCCATCACCGGCAACACTGGCGCGGGCAAGAGCACATTGCTCGACGCCATTTGTCTGGCCCTCTACGACGAGATGCCGCGCTTTATTGCCAATCGCAAGAACGTGGCCGAAGTGGGCCGCATGGATGACGAAGAGAAGCTCAAGGCCAACGACGTGCGTGGCATCCTCAGTCGCGGCCACGCCAGCGGCTTTGCCGAGGTGCAGTTTCGTGGCTGCGATGGCCGCATTTGGCTGGCCCGCTGGGCGGTGCGCCGGGCGCGAAACCGCTCGGAGGGGCGTTTTCAGGCGCAGGAGCGAACCCTGACCGATGTGGAGTCAGGGCAGGTTTTCTCCGGCAGCAAGCGGGAGCTGCAGGATCGCATCGACGAGCTGGTGGGTCTCTCCTGGGAGCAGTTCCGCCGCGCGGTGATCCTGCCTCAGGGGGAATTTGCCGCCTTCCTCAAATCGGATGCCAACGAGCGCTCCGCCCTGCTCGAACGGATGACCGGCACCGAGCTCTACTCCGCCATCTCCATCCAGACCTATGAACGGGCACGGGAAGAGCAGCAGAAGCTGGCCACCATCGCCCAGCGCCTCGGCGACGTGGCGCTGATGGATGAGGCGACCCGCGAACAGTGGGTGAGCCAGCAGATAAGCCTCTCCACCACCCTCAAGCACGAGCAGCAGCAACAGCAGCTGATGCAGGACTTGCGCGACCTCAACAGCCGTATTGCCGCCCAGCTGCAGGGCTGCGCCGAGGGACAGGCGGCGCTCGATGCCGCCCTGCAGGCCCACGGCGCCGCGGCCCCCGAGCGCGAGGAGTTTGCACGTGCCGAACAGGCCCAAGTAGCCCGCGCCGATCACGACGAGCTGGCCCGCCTCACCCTTGAGGTGCAGCAGCAGGAGAAGGTGATCGCCGAGCTGGGCCCAGAGCTGGCCAAGCTCGAGGAGCAGACCCAGCAGAGCGCGCTGACCGAACAGCAGTTGCTGGCGGAGAAGATTGCCGCCGAGCGGGAGTGGGGCGCCCTGCAACCCGAACTCAAGCGGGCGCAGGAGCTCGATACCCGCATCCGGGAAAAAGTGCAGCAGTTGCAGAAGATCCAGCAGGAGGGGGCGCAGGAGCGAGAAGTGCAACTCACCCTCGAGCAGGGCTGGCGCGAGCAGAGCAGACAGGTGGAGCTGCTCAAGCAGCAGCACCAGCAGTGGGGGCTTTGGCTCGAAGAGCACAAGGAGCTGGCACCGGTGGCCCGCCAGTGGCAGCCCCTGCTCACCGCCATGCAGGATTGGGCCGAGGATGCCGACAAGCTGCAACAGCTGCTCACCCTGCGGGATCACAAGCTGCGCGCCCTGCAACAGTTGCAGCGCCAACTGGAGCAAGGTCAGCAGGAGCGCGACTACTGGCAACATGAACAAGACAGGCTGCAACAGCAACAGAACGAGCTGCAGGAGCAACAGTGGGAGAGCCGCCTCGCCAAGGCGCAGGAGCAGTGGCAGCAGCAGACCGAACAGCTGGGTCAGCTGCGTCAGCTGCTGGAGCTGGCCGATTATGGCCGCAACCACGGCGAGCAACATGGCCGCTTGCAGCAGGAGATTGCCCAGCTGGAGCAGGCGCTGGGCAAGCTCGCCACCCTAAGCGAAGAGCTGGCACCGGCCCGCGAGCGGCTCGCCCTGCAGCGGGATGAGGCGCGCCACGCGCTGGAGCAGTCCCGCGCTATCGCCAGCTTCGAGCAGTATCGCCATATCCTGAGCGATGGCGAACCTTGCCCGCTGTGCGGTTCCGGGGAGCACCCCTACAGCCAGAGCCAGCCCCAGGTGGCGGGGATCCTGGCTCAGCTGGCGGAGCGGGTCAGAAGCCTCGAACTCGAATGGGAGCAGCTCAACCATCAGTACATTCAGTGCGAGAGCGAGCGTCAGGAGCTGGCCCGCCAGCTGGCGGTGCGTCAGCAACATCTGCCGGAGCTGGAAACCCGCGCCGAGCAGCTGACCCAGCGCTGGCAACAGCTGGGGGGCGATACCCTGCTCGACCATCCGCTGCCGCTGCGCCAGAGCCCCATTGAGTGGAACGAGCTGATGAGCACATTGCTTGGCCGTGGCCAGGCGCTGGAGCAGGGGTTGGCCCAGAGCCAGCAGCAGCTGCGTCAGGCCCAGCTTGGTCAGCAACAGCTGCAAGGGGTGCGTCAGCAACTGAGCCAACTGGCTGCCCAGCACCAGCAGTTTGACCAGCAGTGGCAGGAGGCCGATCGCCAGCGCATCGCGCTGGAAGGGGAAGTGAAGGGGATGGGCGAGCAGGAGGCGACCCTGCGCCAGCGCCTTGAGCAAGGCGCCCACCGCCTCGACGAGCAGATGGGCGGCCAACCGTGGCGCCAGTGGCTCGGCAGCCAGCAGTGGCACGAGTGGCAGCGAGCCTGCGAAGCCTGGCTGCACGGCCAGAGCGAGTGGGAGCGGCTGGCCAGCGAGATCGCCAGCCTCACCCCCGCCCTGAGTGCGCAGGAGGCACGCCTGCAGACCCAGCGCGAGCTGCTGCACAAACTCGAGCGGGACTACAAGGAGCACGAACAGCAGCGTCAGGGGCTGCTCACCAGCCGTGCCGCCTGTCTGGGTGGCGAGGAGATCCCGCTGGTCGAGAGCCGCTGGCAGCAACGACTGCAACAACTCGCCAGCGAACTGGAGCTGATGCAAAGCGGCGGCCGTGCTCTGCGGGAGCGGCAGACTGAACTCAAGACCCGCCTCACCCATGTGGAGCAGGAAAAGCAGACCAGCAGCCGCCGCAAGCGGGAGGTGCTGGGGCGCTGGGCTGCCCACGCCAGCACCCTTGGCATTGCCGAGTACGACCTTCGCCGCCTGCTCGCCATCAGCCCCGATGAACTCAAGGCTCGCCGCTCTGCCCTGCAAGGGCTGGAAGATGCCCTTGGTGAAGCGCGTACCCGCCTTGCCGAGCGGCAACGGGCGCTGGCGCTGGAGGAGAGCAAGCGGGATCGCTATCGCGAGCACCATCCCGAGCTGGCCGCCCTGCCGGATGCAGAGCTGAGCGAGCAGCTGACGGCGCTCGATGCCCGTTGTCGCGCCCTTGAAGAGCAGCTGTTCGAGTGCAAGAGCAAGCTGGCACAGGCCGAAGCCGCAGCGCTCAAGGCGGGCAGCCTGCAACAGGAGCTGGCCGCCCAGCAGGCAGTCGCGGATCACTGGCAGCAGCTGTGCGATCTGATCGGGCAGGCCAACGGCGCCAAGTTCCGCACCTTCGCCCAGAGCCTCACCCTCGAGCGTCTGCTGCTGGAGGCCAACGCCCAGCTCGCCGAGCTCTCGCCCCGCTACCGACTGGAGCGGGTGCCCGGCACCGATCTGGCGCTGCAGGTGGTGGATCTCGATATGGGGGACGAGGTGCGCTCGGTGGACTCTCTCTCCGGCGGCGAGAGTTTTCTGGTGTCGCTGGCGCTGGCGCTGGCCCTCTCCAGCCTCTCGTCACGCCAGACCCAGGTCGAGTCGCTGTTTATTGACGAAGGGTTCGGCACCCTCGATCCGGACAGTCTGGATCTGGCGCTCGCCAGCCTCGACTCCCTGCAGGCCGCCGGTCGCCAGATCGGGGTCATCTCCCACGTCCAGACGCTGGTAGAACGGATTGGCGTGCAGATCAGAGTCGAAGCCCTCGGCGGCGGCGAGAGCCGGGTAGTGGTCCCCTGAGTAGCATCAGTTCCATCACCAGTACCATCGGCTAAATCACTACGCCGAAAATAACAAGACCCCGCCAATTGGCGGGGTCTTGTTGAGAGGCTATCAGCCGAAGCGGTAGGCGCCCATATAGAGGCTGCCGCCATCCCAGCTCTCGTGCAGCCGAGCGGGCGCCACACCATCAGCGGCCCCCAACGCCACAAAGAGTGGGCGCAGATGATCGTCGTGGGGATGGGACTCCACCGCGCCTGGAGCCAGCCGACGATAGTCGAGCAGCGCCAGCCGATCCTCGTCGGCCATCTTCTGCTCCAGCCAGTCGACAAACAGGCTGGCCCACTCCGGCACTGGCGAGCCTTCCGGTGCCAGCGCCCGCAGGTTGTGGGTGATGGCGCCGGAGGCGAGGATGCCAATTCCCTGACTGCGCAGTGCCCCCAACACCTCTCCCAACTGCCACAACTGGGCCGGGGTGAAGCTCGCGGGAATGGAGACCTGCACCAGCGGGATCTCGCTGTTTGGGTCGATCAGGGAGAGCGGCGACCAGACCCCGTGATCCAGCTCGCGCCGCACCGGGGTGGCGGTCAGTCCGGCCAGTGCCAGCTGGTCGCTCACCCCTTGTTGCAGCCACTCGGGGCTGCTGGCAGGCCAGCGCATCCGGTAGAGGGGCTCGGGAAAGCCGTAAAAGTCGTACATCAGCTCCGGTTTGGGCTCGACGTTGATCTGCAGCTCGCGGCTGAACCAGTGGGCGGAGATGACCACCAGCCCCTTGAGCTCACCCAGACGCAGGGTTCGCAGAAAGCGGGTGGCGGGTTGCTCACGCAGCACCAGATCCGGTGCGCCGTGAGAGATAAACCAGACGGGGGCGAGGGACATAAAGCAGACTCCAACAAAGTATCAGGGGGCGATACCGGAGGGGATATCGCTGTTGGAATCGATTATCCCCCTGCCATTAAAGGTGAACAATCCAGCAAGATAGATAAGAACTATCAACCAATGGTTGATAATTTCACGCCTTCACGACAGGTAATCGGCAATAGATATCAAGGCTGAGGAGCATCCGGCAGCGGTCGGGCTGCACGAAGCGCCATCCGGGTCGCTGCACTGTGAGCCTGCCACTCTCGCCACGCCAATCCCTCGGCGGCCACCTCCCCTTTCACCGGATGGGAGAAGATCGCCAGCAGTCGCGCATTATCAGGCCAGTAGCGGGCTGGCAGTGTCTGAACCAGCAGCAGGGCGGCGCACAGCAAGAGAAAAGCCCATCCGGTTTCATGGCTGTTTTTCATCTCGGCCTCCTTCACCCGTGCGCCAATGAACTAACATTTTTGCGCAAGCCGGTGACAAGACGGTGACAGCGGACGGGTGGTCATTTTACAACATCTGAACCTCAACCCGGCCAAACAACCACAGATGGCAACATTTGTATCCCTTCAGCCCGAACCTGTGGCCGTATGCTCTAAAATGTGACTCACAGGAAAACGTTATCCCTGAAAAGAAAACGTTATCTGGTCAAAACGTTGTTTCTGGATCATAAAAAGATTCCAAAAACTGGTGTATATTGCTCGGCGGAAATTCCTTAACCATGAAGATTGACATGAAAAAGACCAAAATTGTCTGCACCATCGGTCCGAAGACCGAATCCAAAGAAATGCTGGCCAAAATGCTGGACGCCGGCATGAACGTCATGCGCCTGAACTTCTCCCACGGTGACTACGCCGAGCACGGCAGCCGCATCAGCAACCTGCGCGCTGTGATGGCCGAGACCGGCAAGCACGCAGCTATCCTGCTGGACACCAAGGGTCCGGAAATCCGTACCATGAAGCTGGAAGGCGGCAACGACGTCGCGCTGGTCGCTGGCCAGACTTTCACCTTCACCACCGACCAGACCGTGGTTGGCAACAAAGACAAAGTGGCTGTGACCTATGCCGGTTTCGCCAACGATCTGCGCGTCGGCAACCGCATCCTGGTTGATGACGGCCTGATCGGTCTGGACGTTATCGAAATCACCGAGCGCGAAGTTATCTGTAAAGTGCTGAACAACGGTGACCTGGGCGAGAACAAAGGCGTTAACCTGCCGGGCGTCTCCATCAAGCTGCCGGCCCTGGCCGAGAAAGACAAGCGCGACCTGATCTTCGGTTGCGAGCAAGGCGTTGATTTCGTTGCTGCTTCTTTCATCCGTAAGAAAGAAGACGTTCTGGAAATCCGTGAGCACCTGAAAGCCCACGGTGGCGAGAACATCCAGATCATCTCCAAGATCGAAAACCAGGAAGGTCTGGACAACTTCGACGAGATCCTGGCTGTTTCCGACGGCATCATGGTTGCTCGTGGCGACATGGGTGTAGAGATCCCGGTTGAAGAAGTTATCTTCGCCCAGAAGATGATCATCGCCAAGTGCAACAAAGCCCGCAAAGTGGTTATCACTGCCACCCAGATGCTGGACTCCATGATCAAGAACCCGCGTCCGACCCGCGCCGAAGCTGGTGACGTGGCCAACGCCATCCTGGACGGTACCGACGCAGTCATGCTGTCCGGTGAATCCGCCAAGGGTAAGTACCCGCTGGAAGCCGTGACCATCATGGCCACCATCTGCGAGCGTACCGATGCCGTGATGCCGTCCAACCTGTCTGCTGCCAACGACAGCAACAAGCTGCGCATCACCGAAGCCGTATGTAAAGGCGCCGTAGAGACCTCCGAGAAGCTGGACGCCCCGCTGATCGTGGTCGCTACCGAAGGCGGCAAGTCTGCCAAGGCCATTCGCAAGTACTTCCCGAAAGCCTGGATCCTGGCTATCACCACCAACAAGAAAACTGCTGCCCAGCTGGTTCTGACCAAGGGTGTGGTTGCCCACGTGGTTGACAGCATCGCCTCTACCGACGATTTCTATCGCATCGGTAAAGAAGCCGCGCTGGAAATCGGCATGGGTCTGAAAGGTGACGTGGTTGTGATGGTCTCCGGTGCTCTGGTACCGAGCGGTACCACCAACACCGCTTCTGTTCACGTTCTTTAATCAGAGCTGAACGAGTTGAAAACGGCGCCTGCGGGCGCCGTTTTTTTTGTCCCTCCCCCCTGCTTACCTGACAAGCCCGGTGTTAGAATCCACGCGAATTTAATCTATGCGGGAAATCTCCCGAATATCGCGTAATAACCCGGAAGTTATATGCCCTCAATATGTTTTAAAAGAGTCTCGGCCACTCTGTTGCCGCTGCTCTGTCTCCTCGCCAGCCTCTGCGTCCCGCAAGCCATGGCGCAAGATGTCCCCTCTCGCAACGCAGTTCAGCGAGCGCTGGATGGTCTGGGTAAATCAGAGACCCTGACCGTCAGTCAGCAAGCGGATCAGAAGTTGCTGACCGAAACCCTCGCTCTGCTCGACAGCATCGACAAGGAAGAGGCAAAGGCCAAGACTCAGGCCCAGCGGATCCGCAACCTGCCCACCGAACTCAGAGAGATCAGCGCCAAGCTCGATGCCCTGACCAAGGGCAAGAGTGCGGAGCAGATCAAGAGCGAATACGCCAGCATGAGTCTGGCAGAGCTCGACAGCCGTCAGCCGGAAGTGCTGGCCAACATGCAGGCGGCCCAGGAGGCCCTCGGCGCCATCGGCAGCCAGCTCACCAGCTTGCAGACCCTGCCGGAGCGGGCCCAGGCCAGCATGAGCCGTGCCTACCAGCGCAGTCAGGAGATCCGTACCCGCCTCAACGCAGGTGAAAGCGTCTCCAGCGCCGAGAAGATGAAACTCGGTGCCGAGCTGGCCCTGCTCGACCTGCAGCTGGCCCACCTGCAAAAGGAGCTGGATAACCGTACCAGCATGCAGGATCTGGCGATCAAGCAGCGCGACTACCAGAGTGCCCGTCTCGCCAGCGAAGAGCAGAAACTGCAGCTGTTGCAGGATCAGAGCAGCGCCAAACGCCTTGGCGACACCGAAAAAACCGCCGAGCAGACCGGTGAACTGGTGGCGACCGAAGACAGCCCGCTGGTGCAAAAAGAGCAGGAACTCAACCACCAGCTCAGCCAACAGCTGATCGGTGCCACCACCAGCCTTAACTCGCTGGTCCAGAAAAATCTGCAAGCCAAGAGCTGGCTGGAGCGCGGCATCCAGACCGAGCGCAACCTCAATGAACAGGTGCAGATGCTCAAGGGCAATCTGCTGCTGTCGCGCATCCTCTATCAGCTCTACCAGCAGCTGGAAGCGGCACCCACCATCGCCGTCAAAAACCTGGAAGAGCAGATCGCCGATCTGCATCTGGCTCAGTTTGAACTGAGCCAGCAGCGTGACCAGCTGTTCCAGAAGAACCTCTATCTGGACAATCTGATCGCCGGCAGCAAGGATCCGGTCAGCGAAGAGGACAAGGAGAGCCTTGCCAAGCTGCTCGATACCCGTATCAATCTGCTCGATCAGCTCAACCGCCAACTCGACAGCCAGCTCACCAATGCCATCAGCCTGCAGCTGACCCAGCAGCAGCTGGCGCGGGTCTATGCCTCTATCGAATTTACCCTGCAGCAACATATCTTCTGGGTAAGCAGCAACAAGCCCATCGACAGCAAGTGGTTTATCAGCTGGCCCGCCCAGGCCTACAAACAGGCCTCCGACTGGGTATTGAAACCGGACTGGAAACGCTGGCGCGAAGAGCTGCTGGGGATCTCCCTGCTCGCCTTCCCGCTGCTGCTGATCGGCGGCCTGCTGGTCTGGAAACGTCCGGCGCTGGTTGAGCGCGAGAAGAAGATCACCAAGGACCTTGGCCGTTTCCGTCAGGACAGCCAGTGGCACACCCCGCGCGCCCTGCTCTATACCGTGCTGCAACGCCTGCCGGGCAGCATGTTCATTCTGGCTGGTGGTCTGCTGCTCACCTACTGCGGTCTGCTCAGTGCCAAGCTGATGTTCCAGATCACCCTGAACCTCGCCCTCGGTTATCTGGTGTTCAGCGTCTATCTGACGGTGATGCGCCCGGGCGGCATCGCCGAAACCCACTTCCGGATCCCGAAAGCGGAGCTGCAGGCCAAGCGCAACAGCATGCGCTACATCTGGTTGCCACTGCTGCCGCTCATCATGCTCGCAACCAAGGCGGTGGTTGAACCCTCCACCCTGGGCAACGACGTGATCGGCCAGGCCATGACCCTGACCCTGCTGGGGCTGGCCGCCTATCTGGTGTTCCCCATCTCCCGCGCCCGCATCAAGGGCGAGGCGAGCATGCAGAAGTCGCTGATCGCCATCGCCCTGGCGCTGGCGCCGGTGGCGCTGATCGTGCTGGCGGTGCTCGGTTACTACTACACCGCGCTGAAGCTGACCGGTCGCCTGATCGAATCCTTCTACCTCATCATCATCTGGAGCCTGGTCTACCGCACCGCCCTGCGTGGTCTTGAGCTGGCTGCCCGTCGTCTGGCCTACCGCCGTGCGGTGGCCAAGCGTGAGCACAAATCTTCGGAAGATGCAGAAGGTGGCGAGTCCATTGAAGAGCAGCCCATGGATCTGGAGGATGTCAGCCAGCAATCCCTGCGTCTGACCCGTACCGTGCTGATGCTGATCTTCGGTGTCGCCTTCTACTGGCTCTGGTCTGATCTGGTCGCGGTCTTCTCCTACCTCGACAGCATGGTGCTGTGGCACCGCAGTGAAGGCACCGGCGCCAACGCCGTGCTGTTCCCCATCAGCCTGAGTGACGTGCTGATCGGCTTCCTGCTGCTCGGCGGTGCATGGTCACTGGCGCGCAACCTGCCCGGCTTGCTGGAGGTGCTGGTGCTCTCCAAGCTCAACCTGGCTCAGGGGACCGCCTACGCCATCACCACCATGCTCAACTACGTGCTGATCGGTTTCGGCTCCCTGACCGCTCTCTCCATGATGGGCGTGCAGTGGGACAAGCTGCAGTGGGTAGCAGGTGGTCTGTCAGTCGGTATCGGTTTTGGCATGAAGGAGATCCTCTCCAACTTCGTCTCCGGCATCATCATCCTGTTCGAGCGTCCGGTGCGGATCGGTGACACCGTCACCATCGGCTCCTTCTCCGGTACCGTCTCGCGGATCCGCATTCGCGCCACCACCCTGACCGACTTCGACCGCAAAGAGGTGATCATCCCCAACCAGCAGCTGATGACAGAACGGCTCATCAACTGGTCGCTGAGTGATACCGTCACCCGGGTGATCGTACGGGTGGGCGTGGCGTATGGCTCGGATCTCGAGCTGACCCGCACCCTGCTCAAGCAGGCGGCCGACGAAAACAGCCGCGTGCTGAAAGACCCGGCCCCCATCGTCTACTTCCTCACCTTTGGCGCCAGTACTCTGGATCACGAGCTGCGCTTCTTCGTGAGCGAACTGGGAGACCGCAACCCGGCGGTGGACGAGTTGAACCGCAAGATCGACCAGCTGTTCCGCGAGAACGGCATCGAAATCGCCTTCAACCAGATGGATGTCTACATCAAGAACATGCAGGGCGAAGAGCAGAAGGTGGAGTCCAACTCCGCCGCCCTGCCGCCGCCCGCGGAAGATGGCAAGCAGCCAGCCTGATAGCGAACTGCACTGATCTGATGACAACAGCCGCTCACCCAGGTGAGCGGCTTTTTTATGTTCCCGTTGCCACGACCGTCCACTCAGGCAACCGCCGGAGAGTGATAAATGAGTTTACCCGCTGCGGTCTCTCACCTAATGTAGGCTGACGAACGGGAGAGCAGGGAGCCGCGTTTTCGCCCATGGATGACCAACAACTAGAGCACATTCTGTTTCGCTCCTTTGATGTGATCCCGCTCCCAATCCTGGTGTCCGAGTCGACAGCCAGCCAGGGTCATATGTCACCCGACCGGATCCCCCTGCGTCGCCATCTCTTCCTCAACAGGGCCTTTCGCGAACAGCTGGGCTATGAGCTGCAGGATCTGCCGGACATGGAGAGCTGGTTTCACCTCGCCTATCCCGATGAGAGCTATCGCAACTCGGTAATTCAGGCTTGGCATAACCAGATAGAGCAGAGCCTGCACCATGGACTGGAGGTCGCCGAGATGCCGGCGCTGATCCGATGCAAGAGTGGCCACTCTCGCTGGTTTATCGTCACCGCCCAGCTGGGGGCAGATGCCATCCCGGATAGCCATATCGTCACCTTTCGCGATATCCACGACCTGCAATGCATGGTAGAAGAGGTGAGCCGCCTCTCCTGCACCGATCCCCTCACCGAACTGACCAACCGGCGTGGCGCCCAGCAACAGCTGCAGGCTCTCTGGTTGCAGGGCCAGCCCCTCTCGGTGGTGTTGGGAGATATCGACCATTTCCAGCAGGTCAACGACCGCTACGGCCATCCTGCGGGCGATGCCGCACTCTGCGCCGTCGCCCATGCCATGGCGGGCCAGTTGTTGCCCGGGGAAAGCCTGGCCCGTTGGGGTGGAGAGGAGTTTCTGTTGATCCTGCCAGACTGCAGCATTGAGCAGGCGGCACAACGTGCCGAGCAACTGCGCCAGCATGTCAGTACCACCCGCTTGCCATGGCAAGGAGAACAGATCGCGCTAACCATCAGTCTGGGGTGTGCCGGCATGAAGGGTCAGGAGAGCATCGACTATCTGCTGATGATGGCAGACCGAGCCCTTTATCAGGCGAAGGAGCAGGGACGTAACCGGGTGGTCATCTCGGCACAATAGCCTGATAGCCAGAAAGGGAAGCTCGCACGCAACCATAAAAAAACCGAAGCACCAGGCTTCGGTTTTTTACTGCGGCAACTGGCATAGGCCAGCCGACCATTACTTCTTGATGCGGATAACCGGAGTCTCGCCCACAGTCACGGCACCAGTCATCTTCACCAGCTCTTTGATCTCGTCCATGTTGGAGATGACCACTGGAGTCAGGGTAGATTTGGCTTTTGCTTCCAGAACGGCCAGATCGAATTCGATGATGGTGTCACCGCGCTTGACCTGCTGGCCTTCCTGAGCGATACGCTTGAAGCCTTCGCCTTTCAGTTCAACGGTGTCGATACCGAAGTGAACGAACAGCTCGATCCCAGAGTCGGACTCCAGAGAGAACGCATGGTTGGTCTCGAAGATTTTGCCGATGGTGCCGTCGCACGGAGCAACCATCTTGTTGCCAGCCGGCTTGATGGCGATGCCGTCACCCACGATCTTCTCGGCGAAGACAACGTCAGGCACATCTTCGATCGGCACGATTTCGCCAGACAGCGGAGCAAAGATTTCGATGCCGCCGGTATCTGCGCTATCGTCGGACACCAGTTTCTTCAGTTTGTCGAACAGACCCATAGTAAAAGCTCCTAAAGATGATTTGTCGCTGTTTGCAGCCGATCTTAGCAGACTGCCTTCTGCTTGATAAAGTTATCTACGCACGCTTCGATTTCAGCAGCGGTGGCAAAGCTCAATGCCTGGTCAGCCATTGCCTTCACATCTTCGAAGCTGGTGTTGCGGATAAGCTTCTTGATACGCGGTACAGAGATGGCGCTCATGGAGAACTCATCCAGACCCATACCCAGCAGCAGCAGAGTGGCGCGCTCGTCACCAGCCAGTTCACCACACATACCGGTCCACTTGCCTTCGGCGTGGGACGCATCGATAACCATCTTGATCAGGGTCAGGACGGAGGGTGACAGCGGGTTGTACATAGCGGAGATCATCTCGTTACCACGATCGACAGCCAGGGTGTACTGGGTCAGGTCGTTGGTACCGATACTGAAGAAATCCACTTCCTTGGCCAGATGATGAGCCATCACGGCAGCGGCCGGGGTCTCGATCATGATACCCACTTCGATGGATTCATCAAAGGCTTTGCCTTCGGCACGCAATTCGGCTTTCAGCGTCTCTACGGTAACTTTCAGGCTACGGAACTCTTCGACAGAGATGATCATCGGGAACATGATGCGCAGTTTGCCGAAGGCAGACGCACGCAGAATTGCCCGCAGCTGAGCGTGCATGATGTCTTCGCGGTCGAAGAAAATACGCACGGCACGCCAGCCCAGGAAGGGGTTCATCTCTTTCGGGAAATTCATGTACGGCAGCTCTTTGTCGCCGCCAATGTCCATGGTACGCACGATGATCGGCTGATCCGGCATCGCTTCGGCCACTTCTTTGTAGGCTTTGAACTGCTCGTCTTCGGTCGGCAGCGCGTCACGGTCCATGAACAGGAACTCGGTACGGTACAGACCCACGCCTTCGGCGCCATTACGGATGGCACCTTCGGTATCCTTGACGGTACCGATGTTGGCGCACACTTCGACCTGGTGACCATCCAGCGTGATGGCAGGCAGATCTTTCAGCTTGGCCAGCTCATCTTTCTCGGCCTGGAACTGAGCCTGGAACTTCTTGGCTTCGTTCAGCTGTTCAGCGGTCGGATTGATGATGATCTGGTTATTGATCGCATCCAGCACCAGCATGTCACCGTTCTTGACGCGCTCGGTGATGTCGTTGGTGCCTACCACGGCCGGCAGCTCCAGGGAGCGGGCCATGATGGAGGTGTGAGAGGTACGGCCACCGATATCGGTGACGAAACCCAGCACATATTTCAGGTTGATCTGAGCGGTTTCAGACGGGGTCAGGTCTTTGGCGACCAGGATCACCTCTTCGTCGATGGTGCTCAGGTTGACAACGGCGATGCCCAGCACGTTCTTCACCAGACGGGTACCGATGTCACGGAAGTCGGTAGCGCGCTCGCGCAGATAGGGGTCATCCAGCTCGGCCATCATCTTGGCGTACTGCTCGATCACCTCATAGATGGCTTTGTCGGCGGATGCCTTGTTCTCTTTGATGAAGGATTTGATATCCCCTTCCAGCTCCTCATCTTCGAGCAACATGATGTGGCCTTCGAAGATGGCCTCTTTTTCCTCACCGAAGGTGCGACCGGCCATCTCTTTGATGGCTTCCAGCTGGGCAGCTGACTTGGTACGAGCTTCGAGGAAACGGTTGATCTCGCCATCAATCTGATCAGCAGAGATTTTGCCCTGATTGATAACGATTTCATCTTCTTTAAGAAGAAGCGCCTTACCGAATGCGATACCGGGGGACGCAAGAATGCCAGATATCATAATCCTTCCTATTAAAACGACTGTGGGGGAGGAATCTAAAGCTGGATTACTCCAGCTCGTCCATCAGGGCAACCAGCTTCTCAACAGCTTGCTGGGCATCCGGGCCGTCAGCCTGGATGGTTACGTTGGTGCCCTTGGTCAGGCCCAGGGTCTGCAGCTTGAACAGGCTCTTGGCGCTGGCGGACTTTCCACCGGAGACCACAGTGATCTCGCTTTGGAATTCTTTGGCTTCTTTCACGAACTGAGCTGCCGGACGGGTGTGCAGGCCGTTTTCAGCAGTAATAACAACAGACTTCTCGTACATGGTTTCACCCCATATTATTGATATTTTTTGGTGGATTGGTCGTTTTTGAAGCAACCTGACCCACCGTGTCAGTATGGATATGTTGTAAAGTAACGAAAGCAGACCCGCAATGGTTTAATCCAGGTCAAGTTTCTGTGCAGTAATCGGCGCGCTGGTTGGCAATTTTCAGTTATTGGGCTACAAGCCGCATCAGGACTGGCCTGAAATTATTTTATAACGAAAAATAACACTTTGTTACTTTGTGATACCCAGCCAGCAAACACCGCGTGACGCCGCACAGGATATGAGATTTAGAGCGGAATGTCTGCTTTTTTTCTCACTCCGGAACTTGTTATTTTACCCCAAAAAATAAGGATCAAGTGACACTAACAGGGGTTGAGTCTAGCCCATAAAGAAGCGGCGCTCCTAGGAGCGCCGCTGTTTTGAAAGATTCCGATCAGTTACTGCTGCAGCTCCTGCTCGCTGAACACCCCGGCAAACAGGGCGCTGGAGAGGTAACGCTCCGCCGCGCTCGGCAGGATGACCACAATAGTTTTGCCCGCAAATTCCGGCAGCTCGGCCAGACGGCTGGCAGCCACCACCGCAGCACCGGAGCTGATACCGGCCAGGATCCCCTCCTCCTCCATCAGGCGACGGGCCATCTCGATGGCTTCGTCACTGGTCACCTTCTCCACCCGGTCGATGAGGGAGAGGTCCAGGTTACCCGGGATAAAGCCGGCGCCGATCCCCTGGATCTTGTGGGGGCCGGGTTTAATCTCTTCACCGGCCAGCTTCTGGCTGATGACCGGCGACTCGGCCGGTTCGACCGCAACAGAGACCACCGCCTTGCCTTTAGTCTGTTTCAGATAGCGGGAGACCCCGGTAATGGTGCCGCCGGTACCAACCCCGGCCACGAACACATCTACCTCGCCGTCAGTGGCATCCCAAATCTCGGGGCCGGTGGTCTTTTCGTGGATCTCCGGGTTGGCCGGGTTTTCAAACTGTTGCAGCAACACATATTTGCCCGGCTCGGACTCGAGGATCTCGTTGGCCTTGGCAATGGCCCCCTTCATGCCGAGGGGCCCTTCGGTCAGCACCAGATTGGCACCGAGCGCCTTGAGCAGCTTGCGGCGCTCCAGGCTCATGGTGGCCGGCATGGTCAGGGTGATGGGATAGCCGCGAGCTGCCGCGACAAAGGCCAGAGCAATACCCGTGTTGCCGCTGGTGGGCTCGATAATCTCCTTACCCTTGGTCAGGATGCCGCGCTTCTCGGCATCCCAGATCAGGTTGGCACCGATACGGCACTTGACGCTGAAGCTGGGGTTGCGGCTCTCGATCTTGGCCAGCACGCGGCCTTTGGTAACACGGTTGAGACGAACCAGCGGGGTGTGACCGATAGTCTGGCTGTTGTCCTCAAAAATTTTGCTCATGGCGCTATCCCTGTGTTTGTTACGACGATGAAACAAGATTACCCTGTGGTTTCTGAATGAGAAGTGACTATTCGTTATAACCATATGGTATTACAACATATAGAGCTTATTCTCTCTGGCCCCTGACACCGGGAGCCAATCGTCAAAGGAACCGACGTTATGGGATTTTCAGGAAGCAGCCAGTATCTCGCCTCCGATGCATTGAAGATGGCGGTCAATGCCGCCATCACCCTCGAAAAACCGCTGCTAATCAAAGGGGAGCCGGGCACCGGCAAGACGGTGCTGGCGGAAGCGGTCGCCGACCATCTCGGCACCGATCTCATTGCCTGGCATATCAAGTCCACCACCAAGGCTCAACAGGGTCTCTACGAATATGATGCGGTGGCCCGGCTGCGGGACTCCCAGCTCGGCGACCCCAGAGTGGCCGATATCAGTCACTACATTCGTCAAGGCAAGTTGTGGCAGGCCTTCAACGCTGAGCAGCGACCTGTGCTGCTGATCGACGAGATCGACAAGGCCGACATCGAATTCCCCAACGATCTGCTGCTGGAGCTGGACCGGATGGAGTTCGACGTCTACGAGACCGGCGAGCGAGTCAAGGCGCGCCAGCGTCCGGTGGTCATCATCACCTCCAACAACGAAAAAGAGCTGCCGGATGCCTTCCTGCGCCGCTGTTTCTTCCACTACATCCGCTTCCCCGACAAGGCCGAGATGCAGGCCATCGTCAAACTCCACTACCCCGACCTCAAGGAGAGCCTGCTTGGCGAGGCGATGGATCTCTTCTTCGAGCTGCGCGAGGTAGAGGGGCTACGCAAGAAGCCCTCTACCTCGGAGCTGCTGGACTGGATCCGCCTGCTCTTGGCCGACGATATCGCCCCCGAGGCAATGCGTGCCCGCGAGCCGGGCAAGCTGGTGCCCGCACTATATGGCGCCCTGCTCAAGACCGAGCAGGATCTGCATCTATTCGAGAAGCTCGCCTTTCTGGCCCGGCGCGGCAGCTAATTTATGCTGATCGACTTTTTTACCCACTTGCGCCGCCACAAGCTCCCCTGCAGCCTGCGCGAGCTGCTGGACTTGCACGCCGCGCTGGCAGCCCGGCTGGTCGCTATCGATATGGACGAGTTCTACCAACTCTCCCGCTGCCTGCTGGTAAAAGACGAGGCCCACTACGATCGCTTCGATCGCGCCTTCGCCGAATACTACGAGGGGCTGGAAGCCATCCCCCTGCTGCCGGAGAGCCTGCCCGAGGAGTGGCTGCGCAAGGAGTTCGAGCGACTGTTGAGCCCAGAGGAGAAGGCGCTGCTCAAATCCCTCGGCGGACTCGACAAGCTGCTGGAAACCCTTAATCAGCGGCTGAACGAGCAGAAAGAGCGCCACGCCGGCGGCAACAAGTGGGTGGGAACAGGTGGCAGCAGCCCGTTTGGCCACGGCGGTTTTCACCCCGAGGGGGTGCGCATGGGTGGAGAGGGGCAGCACGGCAAGGCGGCCAAGGTGTGGGAGGCCCGTCACTATCGCAACTTCAGCGACGACTCACCGCTCGGCCAGCGTGCCATCCAGCTCGCGCTGCGCAAGCTCAGACGCTGGGTGCGCAAAGGCAATCCCGACGAGCTGGATCTCGACGACACCATAAAAAGTTCTGCCCGCCAGGGCTGGCTCGATGTAAAGCTGCGGCCCGAGCGCCACAACGGGGTGAAGCTGTTGGTTTTCTTCGATGTGGGGGGCTCCATGGATGCCCACGTGGCCGAGGTGCAGCGCCTCTTCTCTGCGTTGCGCCACGAGTTCAAGCATCTGGAGTACTTCTATTTTCACAACTGCCTCTACGACTTCGTCTGGAAGGATAACTCCCGCCGCGTTGAGGAGCGGTTCGATACCCTGCGGCTGCTGCGCACCTACGGCAGCGACTACAGGGTGATCCTTGTGGGGGATGCCACCATGGGCCCCTACGAGATCACTTGGCCGGGCGGCAGTGTCGAGCAGTGGAACGAGGAGTCGGGTCAGGTGTGGCTTACCCGCTTGCAGCAGCACTTTCCCAAACTGGTGTGGATCAATCCCACCCCGCGGCGGGAGTGGCTCTGGCATCCCTCCATCAAACTGATGAATGACGTGGTTGGCGGACGGATGCATCCGCTGACTCTCGCGGGTCTCGCTGCGGCGATCGACCAGCTGTAACCCTCTCTACCCTATAAACCGACAAGCCGGGAACGCACCCGGCGAGGAGCAAAGATGACCTCTATCGTGATCAGTGGCTCAGGCCTCTATACCCCACCCTTTGCCGTCAGCAATGAAGAGCTGGTGGCCGCCTTCAACCAGTATGTGGATCTCTACAACGAGGAGAACGCCTCCGCCATCGACGCCGGCCAGCTCCCCGCCAAGCAGCACTCCAGTTGCGAGTTCATCGAGAAGGCGTCCGGCATCAAGAGCCGTTATCTGGTGAGCCGCGAAGGGGTGCTCAACCCCGACATCATGCAGCCGCTGCTGGCGGAGCGGCCCGACGAGATGCCCTCCATCATGGTGGAGATGGCGGTGGCTGCCGCCGAGCAGGCACTGATCGCCGCCGGTCGCGAGCCGGGAGAGATCGATCTGGTCATCGTCGCCGCCTCCAACATGCCGCGCCCCTACCCGGCGCTGGCCATCGAGCTGCAGCATTATCTGGGGGCGAGCGGCATGGCCTTTGACATGAACGTGGCCTGCTCGTCCGCCACCTTCGGCATCAAGACAGCCGCCGACATGCTGGCGGCAGGCACCGCCAACGTGGCGCTGGTGGTTAATCCGGAGATCTGCTCGGGGCATCTCAATTTTCGCGATCGGGATAGTCACTTTATCTTCGGCGATGCCTGCACCGCGGTGCTGCTGGAGCGGGAGACCGATTGCAAGGCGGCCAATCCGTGGCAACTGGTAGCCAGCAAGCTGGTGACTCAATACTCCAACAACATCCGCAACAACTTCGGCTTTCTGAACCGGCTGAGCCCGCGTACCCGCTACAGCGACGACAAGCTGTTTCGCCAGCAGGGGCGCAAGGTGTTCAAGGAGGTATTGCCGCTGGTGTGCGACCAGATAGCCAACCAGCTCGACGAGCAGGGCTGGCCTGCCGAGAGCCTGAACCGGCTCTGGCTCCATCAGGCCAACCTCACCATGAACCAGTTCATCGGTCGCAAGCTGCTCGGTCACGATGCCAGCCAGCAGGAGGCGCCGGTCATTCTTGATAGCTATGGTAATACCAGCTCGGCGGGTTCCATCATCGCGTTTCATCTGTACAATCGCGACCTTCCTGCGGGGGCTCGCGGCGTACTGTGCTCCTTTGGCGCTGGCTACTCCATCGGTAGCCTGCTGCTGCGGCGCCTGTAATGGCGGGCCTCCCGCCGACATAACAATAACCAGCAACATGGGTGGGAATATGCAGAGGATCACGGGGCGCTGCGCCCTGCACTACGGGGTAACCCTGTCACTATTTTGTCTCTATGGCTGGCAGGTTTGCCCGTTTCTCGAGAGTCTCACCCTGCCCCAGTTGCTGGGGCCGACCCTGGTGACGTTCACCATCATGTTCGCCGTGCGCAATTTGCTGCTCTCAAGTCGGCCCTTGGCGCGCAACGGGCTGGATGGGTTTGGACTGGAGGTGGGTTTCTACCTGCTGGGGACACTGCTGCTCTCGAGCTACAACGCCCTGGCCCACAACTTCCCGCTGGAGAGTCACCTCAAGGTGCTGCTGGGGATGACCACCCTCGGCTTTCTGGTAGCGGCCGACCTGACTCTGGAGCGAGACTTGCATCGGGCCAGAGCACGGCAAGCCGAGCAGAGCCTGGCACTGAGCCACCCGCTGACCATGCCGCTGCCACGCAAGTTCACCCTCTTTACTCTGGCGACCCTCACCCTGCTGGGAGGCGTCTTCTTCTTGCTGTTCAACAAGGATCTGGAGTGGCTGGTGACGGTGGAGCGCAGCCTGCCGAGGGTCGATGCCCAGCACTACATCCTGTGGGAGATCGCCTTCGTAATGACGGTGACCTTCTGTTATCTCGCCCTCATCATCCACGGTTATGGTCGCAATCTCGGCCTATCCCTGCGCCAGCAGACCAGCACAATGGCCAGAGTACAGTGTGGTGACTTCGACGCCCGGGTGCCGGTCACCCGGGATGACGAGTTTGGCCTTATCGCCGCCAGCACCAATCAGATGATCGGTGAGCTGAAATCCCGCAGCGACGAGCTCAACCTGACCCGTGACGTGGCCATCCTTGGCCTCGCCTCGCTGGCGGAGACCCGGGACAACGAGACCGGCGCCCATATCATCCGCACCCAGCATTATGTGAAGGCGCTGGCGCAATACCTCAGTCGCAGTGATTGGGATCGCTATCCGCTCGATGACGCCACCATCGATCTGCTGTTCAAGTCGGCCCCGCTGCACGATGTGGGCAAGGTGGGCATTCCCGATGCCATCCTGCTCAAACCGGGCAAGCTGACCGACGAGGAGTTCGCCATCATGAAGCGCCACCCGCAGATCGGCGCCGATGCGCTGGCGAGCGCCGAGGCGCAGCTGGGCTCCAACTCCTTCTTGCGGCTGGCCCGGGAGATCTCCCTCACCCACCACGAAAAGTGGGATGGCAGCGGCTATCCGGCAGGGCTGGCGGGTGAGGATATTCCCCTCTCCGGGCGCTTGATGGCGGTAGCGGATGTCTACGATGCCCTCATCTCGAAACGGGTCTACAAACCTGCTTTCAGCCATGAAGAAGCGAAGGAGATCATCGTGAAGGGGAGCGGCAGCCATTTTGATCCCGGCATTGTCGCGGCGTTTCTCGCCTGCGAAGCGCAGTTCAGGGAGATTGCCGCGCAGTTTCAGGATCACCACTGAGCAAGTACATTCCGACCAGCTTGCCCTGATGGCTGACAGGGCAACCGGCGTCATAAATTGTACACAAACAGGTCTGACCATGGCCGATTCCGCGCCATGCTGACGGCATTTGCCAGGCCGCGCCCATATTGATATTTCCCTTTATTTACAGCTATTTTTTGTCATTTTGTGATCCGGATTCGTGCCAATGACGCAACCGGGATCACAAGATGGCAGGAAAAGGCCGCAATTTGCCCTCCGGCGCCAATGATGGCTTCCAATGAAAGCGAGGTTTGCTATCATCCGGAGACATTTTTCATCTGTCGCCGGCTACAAAAGAATACCCTCATGTACACACAGTTCTTCGGCCTCTCGGAACACCCGTTTTCCATCTCGCCCAATCCCAAGTACCTCTATATGAGCGAGCGCCACGGCGAAGCCCTTGCTCATCTCAACTATGGATTGCAGGATGGCGGCGGCTTTGTGCTGCTGACCGGCGAAGTGGGCACTGGCAAAACCACCGTCTCCCGCTGCCTGCTGCAACAGCTCCCCGCCGAGACCGAGATCGCCTATATCCTCAACCCCTCTCTGACCGAACGGGATCTGCTGGCCGCCATCTGTGACGAGTTTCAACTCCCCTATCCCGAAGATGCCGGGATCAAGCGGCTGTTCGACCTTATTCGCGATCACCTGCTGGCCAACCTGGCGGCAGGCAAGCGCAGCGTGGTACTGGTGGATGAGGCGCAGCACCTGCTGCCCGGCGTACTGGAGCAGTTGCGTCTGCTCACCAACCTCGAAACCGACGAACGAAAACTGCTGCAAGTGGTGCTGATCGGCCAGCCCGAACTGCAACAGATGTTGCGCCAACCCCTGCTGCGCCAGCTGGCCCAACGCATTACCGCCCGCTATCACCTGCTGCCGCTCTCTCACAGCGATGTGGATGCCTACGTCCGCTTCCGGCTGCAAGTTGCAGGCTGCGTACAACCCATCTTTACCCCGCGCGCCATCAAGACGCTCCATCGCCTGAGTGGCGGCATCCCTCGTTTCATCAACCTCATCTGCGACCGCGCCCTGATCGCCGCTTTCGCCCGTGGCAGCTACAAGATTGTCCACAGCGATATCAGCCAGGCCGCCTTCGAGGTCAATGGCGTTCGGGACGAAGGAAGCTGGGCCTCCGGTCTGATGGTGACGCTGGCGGGCGCCCTGCTGGTGGCCGCAGGCTGGTGGGGTTGGCAATTTTTCGGCGTGTTCCCTACCCGTCCGGTAGTCAAGGTCGAGGTGCCGGTCACCATCGACGAGACCGCCGAGCAGCAGGAGCAGCTGACCGAGGCAATCAATCAGGCCATCGACCCCGACAGCGCCATGCAGAATCTCTATCGGGTCTGGGGTTATGAACCGGAACCGTTCGAGGCAACCTGCGATAACGCCCCCCGTGCCGGTCTGCGCTGTCAGGAGGGCGAGGCGAGCCTTGACGAGCTGCGCGCCCTGCAGTACCCAGCCATGATCACACTCACTGACCAGACTGGCGGCCTCTACTACGCGACCCTGGTCAATCTGGGGCCGAACAAGGCCAGTCTGATGATCGGTGACCAAAGCTGGCAGGTGGATCGCCAGTGGCTCAGCGACAACTGGGGCGGCAGCTACACCCTGCTCTGGCGCATGCCGAAAGGGGGCGTCAGCCTGATCGCCAGCAATGCCGGTCAGACCCAGATCCAGTGGCTCGACAATGCCCTCAGCCGTGCGTTGCAACAACCCGAACGCAAGGTGCGCCGTTTCGATGGCGAGCTCAAAGACAAACTGCAGCAGTTCCAGCGGGATCAAGGACTCACCCCTGACGGCATCGCTGGCAGCAACACCCTGCTGCGTCTCAACGCCCTCTCCGGTGAACCCATGCCCAGACTGGAGGAGGCCTCCTGATGTCTACCCTGCTCAAGGCGCTGCGCCGTGCGCAGCAACCGCAACTCTCCGCCCATATTCCGGCCATGGGCTTGCCCATGCCCCGGGAAGAGGAGCGCAGCCCACGCCGCATCGGCTGGCTGCTGGCTCCCCTGGCCTTGCTGCTGGGGGCGGGCGCCAACTATGGCTGGCATCTGCTCCACCTGCGCCCCATCGAGGAGAAGGTGGAGGTGAAAGAGGTGATCACTCCACCCTTCGTGCGGGTCGAACCCAAGGCGATGGTGACCCGTCCGCTGCCCCCGCCCCTGCCGGAGCCGGTGGCCCAACCCAGAGCAGTAGCCAAAAACGAAGGAACCAGTCAGGGGAATACCCCCGCGCTGAGTCTGGCCGAGCAGCTGATGAAAGCCCTCAATGAAACCCCATTGCAGGAGACGCCACACCCCACCGGCCAGAACAACGTGCAACCGGCCCAGTTGATGGCGCTGGGCTCGGCACCCCAATCGGTGCGCCAGCAGGTACCGCAATTGAGCTATGGCTCTCATGTGTTCTCCTCCAACCCCGCCAAGCGGGCCGTGGTGCTCAATGGCCGGGAATACCGGGAGGGGAGCGAAATCGCCCCGGGAGTCGTGCTCGCCACCATCGACCAGCAATACATAGTGCTGCAGGTCGCCGGACAGAGCGTGACCCTCAAGGCGCTGCAGGATTGGCGAGGATGAGTACACACCGTACCCTGATGTTTGCTGGCAAGCAGGATGCACCTCACCTGAGTGCCACTTTTGTGAGCATTCAAAGGTTTACGGTGTGATGAAATATCCATTTTTACGGTTTGGCGCGCCCCGACCCGTTGTGTCACAGCCACCGGCCGTACACAATACGCAGCCGCCCCAGAGCCTGGAATTTGTTGATTAATATGACGCTACGATTCAGGGATGACATCTTGACCATGCTACTGGCCCAGTGCCGGCGGCTTCCCATGACCAGAGTCACCCAGGTGGCCTTTCTGGCGCTGCTGATCATGCTGGCCCAGCAGAGCGCCGCCCTCACCTGGCGTCTGCTCACCTTGGCAAGCCCGCAAACCAGCCAACCGTGGCAACCCTCCGCCGTAGCGGTCAACGGCCAGAGCAACCCGCGCCTTGAACTGGGCGAGGTAAGCCGACTGGCGCTGTTTGGCAAGGCGATCCCCAAGGCGCAAGCCAAAGCCGCCGTGGCCGCCAATGCGCCGCGTACCCAGCTCAATGCCCAGCTCAACGGGGTGCTGGCCAGCTCGGATCCCGCCAAATCCATCGCCATCATCGCCATGTCCGGCATCCAGAACTCCTACGGGGTCGGTGACATGATTGACGGCACCCAGGCGCGGATCCGGCAGGTCTATCCGGATCGGGTGATCATCGAGCGGGATGGCCGCGACGAGACCCTGATGCTGGATGGCGAGGAGTATGGCAAGCCGCTGCCGCAGACCAACGCCGCCCCCCTTGGCTCCCTGCGCAGCGAGCTGATGGCCGATCCGGGCAAGATCACCGATTACCTCAATATTTCACCGGTTCAGGTGGATGGCCGCATGACCGGCTATCGCCTCAATCCGGGCAGCAATCCTGAGTTTTTCAACCAGAGCGGGCTGCAGGCCAATGACCTGGCCATCAGCATCAACGGGCTGGATTTACGGGACAACATGCAAGCCATGCAGGCGATGCAGCAGATGGCTGGCGCAACGGAAATGACAGTGACCGTCGAGCGACAGGGCGAACAGTTCGACATCTATGTGCGCTTGTCAGAATAATGATTTGGAGTCGTACCAATAATGACCACTAAAGGGAAAAGCTGGCGTCTGGCCACTATCGCAGCGGCACTGATGATGGCGGGCTCAGCCTGGGCCACCGAATACTCTGCCAGTTTCAAGAACGCCGACATTGAAGAGTTCATCAATACGGTGGGCAAGAACCTCAATAAAACCATCATCATAGAGCCCTCGGTGCGCGGCAAGATCAACGTGCGCAGCTACGACCTGCTCAATGAGGAGCAGTACTACCAGTTCTTCCTGAGCGTGCTCGACGTCTACGGCTTTGCCGTGGTGCCGATGGACAACGGGGTGCTCAAGGTGCTGCGCTCGCGGGATGCCAAGACCTCCGCCATTCCGGTGGTGGATGGCAGCAACCCGGGCTCCGGCGACGAGATGGTGACTAGAGTAGTGCCGGTGCGCAACGTCTCGGTCCGTGAACTGGCGCCACTGCTGCGCCAGCTCAACGACAACGCCGGTGGTGGCAACGTGGTGCACTACGAGCCCTCCAACGTGCTGCTGATCACCGGCCGCGCCGCCGTGGTCAACCGTCTGGTGGAGGTGGTGAACCGGGTCGACCGCGCAGGCGATCAGGATGTGGACATCATCAAGCTCAAGTTCGCCTCGGCGGGTGAAATGGTGCGGCTGGTAACCAATCTCAACAAGGATGGTAACCCACAGGGCGGCACCGCTTCCCTGTTGCTCTCCCCCAAGGTGGTGGCCGACGAGCGCACCAACTCTGTGGTGGTGAGTGGTGAGCCGAAAGCGCGCGCCCGCATCATCCAGATGGTGCGCCAGCTCGACCGCGACCTGCAGAGCCAGGGCAACACCCGGGTCTTCTACCTCAAATATGGCAAGGCCAAAGACATGGTCGAGGTGCTCAAGGGCGTCAGCTCCAGCATCGAGGCCGACAAGAAGGGCGGCGGCGCAACCACAGGTGGCGCCAGCATCGGCGGTGGCAAGTTGGCCATCTCCGCCGACGAGACCACCAATGCGCTGGTCATCACCGCCCAGCCGGACGTGATGTCCGAACTGGAGCAGGTGGTGGCCAAGCTCGATATCCGCCGCGCCCAGGTGCTGGTGGAGGCGATCATCGTCGAGATGCAGGATGGCGACGGCCTCACCCTTGGCGTCCAGTGGGGCAATGCCAACGGCGGTGGCACCCAGTTCACCAACTCAGGTCTGCCCCTCGGCAGCGCCATCGCGGCGGGCAAGGATTACCAGAATGGCAAGACCGACACCGCTGCCGGTCTGCTGAAAGAGTTCAACGGTATGGCCGCCGGTTTCTATCACGGCGACTGGGCCATGCTGGCCACGGCGCTGGCCTCCAATACCAAGAACGATATTCTCTCCACCCCGAGTATCGTCACCATGGACAACAAGGAGGCCTCCTTCAACGTCGGTCAGGAGGTCCCGGTCCAGAGCGGTTCGCAAAGCTCTACCACCAGCGATCAGGTGTTCAACACCATTGAGCGCAAGACGGTGGGCACCAAGCTGGTGGTAACCCCGCAGATCAACGAGGGGGATTCGGTGCTGCTCAATATCGAGCAGGAGGTCTCCAGCGTCGCCCAGACCCAGGCGACCGGTACTGCCAACCTTGGCCCCACCTTCGATACCCGTACCGTCAAGAACGCAGTGTTGGTCAAAAGCGGCGAAACCGTGGTGCTGGGCGGTTTGATGAATGAGGAGACCAAGGAGCAGGTCTCCAAGGTGCCCTTGCTGGGCGATATCCCGGTGCTGGGCTATCTGTTCCGCTCCACCTCCAACACCACCTCCAAGCGCAACCTGATGGTCTTTATCCGGCCGACCATCTTGCGCGATGCGGACGTCTATACCGGTGTCTCCAGCAACAAGTACTCCCTGTTCCGCGCCGAACAGCTGGATGCGGCTGCCCAGGAGGGCTATCTCACCTCGCCCAAACGTCAGGTATTGCCTGCCTATGGCCAGGATGTGATGGTGTCGCCCGAGCTGCAAAAAGAGATCCAGAAGCAGATCAACGAGATGCGGAGCAGACAGCAGAACACTGTCGAGACCACCACCCCGTTTGTGCAGAGTAAGCCCTGATGAGTGCCTACCATCTGGATGGAAGCGCCGGGCCTGCGCCACTGCCCGAGCTCCCCTTTGTCTTTGCCCGCAATTTCGGGGTGATCCTGATTGAGCGGGAGGGGGCACCTGTATTGCAGTGCCGCCCAGGCGTCACTCCGCAGGCCTTGCTGGAAGTGCGGCGGGTCGCGGGTTGCAGCTTCGCGGTGGAGCAGCTCGACAACGAGGCCTTCGAAGAGCTGCTGATGGCTCACTACCAGCGCGACTCCTCCGAGGCGCGCCAGCTGATGGAAGATCTCGGCAACGAGATGGACTTCTTCGCCCTGGCCGAAGAGCTGCCCCAGAGCGAAGACCTGCTGGACGCCGACGACGACGCCCCCATCATTCGTCTCATCAACGCCATGCTGAGCGAGGCGATCAAGGAGGAGGCCTCCGATATCCATATCGAGACCTTCGAGCGGGCACTGGTCATTCGTTTTCGCATCGACGGGGTGCTGCGGGAGATCCTTCGCCCCCATCGCAAGCTGGCATCACTGCTGGTCTCGCGGATCAAGGTGATGTCGCGGATGGATATCGCCGAGAAGCGGGTGCCGCAGGATGGCCGTATCTCGTTGCGTATCGGCGGCCGCGCCGTCGACGTGCGGGTCTCCACCATGCCGTCCAGCTACGGCGAGCGGGTGGTACTGCGTCTGCTCGACAAGAACAACGTGCGCCTCGAGCTCAAGCAGCTGGGGATGACCGCGGCCAACCGCACCATCATCAGCGAGCTCATTCGCAAGCCCCACGGCATTATTCTGGTCACCGGCCCGACCGGTTCCGGTAAATCCACCACCCTCTATGCGGCGCTGTCTGAAATCAACTCGCGGGACCGCAACATCCTGACGGTGGAAGACCCCATCGAATATGACCTCGAAGGGGTGGGCCAGACCCAGGTCAATACCAAGGTGGACATGACCTTCGCCCGCGGCCTGCGCGCCATCCTGCGCCAAGACCCGGATGTGGTGATGGTGGGGGAAATTCGAGATCTGGAAACCGCCCAGATTGCGGTGCAGGCGTCACTGACCGGTCACCTGGTGATGTCGACCCTGCACACCAACACCGCCATCGGCGCCATCACCCGGATGCGGGACATGGGGATCGAGCCCTTCCTGCTCTCCTCGTCGCTCTTGGCGGTGCTGGCCCAGCGGCTGGTGCGCACCCTCTGCCCCGATTGCCGCGCCCCGCGCCCCATCACCGAGCAGGAGCGCCTCGCCATGGGCATCGAGCTGGCTCCCGATCAGCAGGTGTGGCGCCCGGTCGGCTGCGAGCTGTGCAACCACACCGGCTACCGTGGCCGGACCGGTATCCACGAGCTGGTGGTGATCGATGAAGCGGTGCGTGAAGCCATTCACAGTGCCAGCGGCGAGCTCGCCATCGAGCGGCTGATCCGCGGCCACACCCCCAGCATCCGCCGTGACGGCATCGACAAGGTCCTCAAGGGGCAGACCAGCCTCGAAGAGGTACTGCGCGTGACCCGGGAAGATTGAGATGGCGGCATTCGAATACAAGGCCCTCGACAACAAGGGGCGCAGCAAGAGCGGCGTGATGGAGGGGGATTCCGCCCGTCAGGTACGCCAGTTGCTGCGCGAGCAGGGGCTCACCCCCCTCGAGGTAAACGAGACCACCGAGAAGGCAAAACGGGAAGCGACCCGCTTCGCCCTGTTTCGGCGCGGTGCCAGCACTGCCGAGCTGGCCCTGATCACTCGCCAGCTGGCCACCCTAGTCGGTGCCGGTCTCACCATCGAAGAGGCGCTCAAGGCGGTGGCCGAGCAGTGTGAAAAAGCCCACTTGCGCTCTCTGGTGGCGACCGTGCGCAGCAAGGTGGTGGAAGGTTATTCGCTGGCCGACTCGCTGGGGGCTTTTCCACATGTGTTCGACCAGCTGTTTCGCTCCATGGTGGCGGCCGGTGAAAAATCGGGCCATCTGGAGAAGGTGCTCAACCGCCTCGCCGACTACACCGAACAACGCCAGCACATGCGCACCAAGCTGCTGCAGGCGATGATCTACCCCATCGTGCTCACCTGTGTCGCCATCGGGGTTATCTCGATCCTGCTCACCGCCGTGGTACCCAAGGTGGTGGCCCAGTTTGAACACATGGGCCAGCAGTTGCCGGGCACCACCCGCTTTCTCATCGGTACCAGCGAGCTGATGCAGGCCTACGGCCTCTGGTTCCTGCTGCTGATCTTCCTTGGCAGCTTTGTCTGGCGCTGGTGGCTCACCGATGAAAAACGCCGCCGGCGCTGGCATCAGGTGTTGCTCGGCCTGCCGGTGATTGGCCGGGTCAGTCGCGGTCTCAACACCGCCCGCTTCGCCCGCACGTTAAGCATCCTCAACGCCAGTGCGGTGCCGCTGCTGGAGGGGATGAAGATCTCCGGCGAAGTGCTCTCCAACGACTTTGCCAGAATGCGCATTCTCGAGGCCGCCGAACGGGTGCGCGAGGGGACCAGTCTGCGCAAGTCGCTGACCGAGACCAAGATTTTCCCGCCCATGATGCTGCACATGATCGCCTCCGGCGAGCAGAGCGGCGAGCTCGACAGCATGCTGGAGCGGGCTGCAGACAACCAGGATCGGGAGTTTGAATCCCAGGTCAATATCGCCCTCGGGGTGTTCGAACCCATGCTGGTGGTCTCCATGGCCGGGGTGGTGCTGTTTATCGTGATGTCGATCCTGCAGCCGATCCTCGAGCTCAACAATATGGTGAATATGTAAGTTTCCGGTGTTCGGTGGCGCCGCTGGCGGCCCGTCGAACCCACCCAGTGATCACTCTCTGATGGGCCATCCCATCTCATTCGTTACGGAGCAACTCATGAACAAACGTCGTCAATCCGGTTTTACCCTGCTGGAAGTCATGGTGGTCATCGTGATCCTCGGCATTCTGGCCAGTCTGGTGGTGCCCAACCTGATGGGCAACAAGGAGAAGGCTGACCAGCAGAAAGCGGTCTCCGATATCGTGGCGCTGGAAAACGCCCTCGACATGTACAAGCTGGACAACAACCGCTACCCGACCACAGAACAGGGTCTGGATGCGCTGGTGACCAAGCCTTCCATCGATCCGGCGCCGCGCAGCTACCGCGATGGCGGCTACATCAAGCGCCTGCCGCAAGATCCCTGGGGCAACCCGTACCAGCTGCTGAGCCCGGGCCAGTACGGCAAGATCGACATCTTCTCCATGGGTCTGGATGGTGAAGCCGGTACCGATGACGACATCGGCAACTGGAACCTGAAGGATTTCCAATAAGTGATGTGCCGCCAGCGCATTCACTCCGCCTTGCTGGAGCAGCCTGAATGAAGGCTGCGCCATCTGCTCGTCGCCAATCCGGCTTTACCCTGCTGGAAGTGTTGCTGGTCGCCATGCTGATGGGGCTGGTGGCCACCGCCGTCACCCTCAGCATGGGTGGCGCAAAAGGTGACAGGGAGATCGACAAGCAGGCGCGCCGCCTGATGGCAACCCTGCAGCTGGCGCAGGAGTATGCGGTGATGGATGGTCGGCTGGTGGGTATTCGCATCGAGGATAACGGCTGGCAGTTTATGCAGCGTCAGGCCAAAGATCGCAAGTGGCTGGCCCTGACTGGCGACAAGCAACTGGGGCCGGTGCAACTGGCCGAGAACATGACGCTGGCGCTGGAGCTGGAAGGCTTTGGCTGGCAGCCGGATCCCGATGAGAAAACCGAACAGAAGCGCGACGAGAAGGAGCGTACTCCTCAGTTGCTCATCTTCCCGGGCGGCGAGCTGAGCCCGTTCGTGCTCACCTTCACCCAGCAAGATGACGATGCCCGCTACACCCGCATCGTCAAGGGGGACGAGTTCGGCCGCCTCACCCTGCTCACCGGCGATGAAGATGAAGAGGTGAGCGAATGAACGCCCGCGGCATGACGTTGTTTGAGAAAGGTGTGATGGTGGCGCTACTTCTGTGCCAACCACACCCTCAACAGGTGGCACGATGAACGCGCGTGGCATGACCTTACTCGAAGTGATGGTGGCGCTGGCGGTCTTTGCCATAGCGGGTCTCGCGGTAATGAAAACCGCCAGCGAACACCTCTCGGCCCTCAACTATCTGGAACAGAAGACATTCGCCACCTGGGTGGTAGAGAACCAGCTGGTGCAACAGAAGCTCGAGAACAAGTGGCCTGGTGACAGCTGGGTGGAAGGGGATGAGCAGATGGCGGGCAGCACCTGGTACTGGCGCTATCGCGGCGTCGCCACCGCCGACAACAACTTCCGGGCGCTCGATATGGAAGTGCGTACCGAGGCCAAAGCCGAGAACCCGGTCGCCATGATGCGGACCTATATCAGCCGATGACCCAGCTATCCGCCCGCACGCCTCGCCCCGTCCGTCACGCCGGTTTTACCCTGCTCGAAATGCTGGTGGCCATCGCCATCTTCGCCACTCTCAGCATGGGCGCCTATCAGGTGCTGCAGGGGGTGCTCACCAGCGACGAGGTAGCCAAGCGCAAGGAGGCCCGTCTCAACGAATTGCAGCTCGCCTTCACCCTGCTGGAGCGGGATGTCACCCAGATGGTGCCGCGCAGCGGTCGCATCGAGGGGGAGAATAACAAGGTGCTGCTGGCGGCTTCCCGCTTCGGCCAGCAGAGCGATGACTGGGGCATGGCCTTTATGCGCAGCGGCTGGCTCAACCCGGACGGCATGCTGCCCCGCTCCCATCTGCAGCGGGTCGGTTGGCGGCTCAAGGATCAGAAGCTGGAGCGCCTCAGCTACCTCTATCCGGATCCGGTGATCGGCACCGAGCCACGCACCCAGCCGCTTCTGACCGGCGTCACCGCGTTTCGCCTCTACTTCTACGACAAGGGGAGCTGGAAGGAGGAGTGGACCCAGCGCAGCGTGCTCCCCTACGGGCTCGCGGTCGAGCTGGATCTGGAGGATTACGGCACCATTCGCCGGCAATTTCTGATTGGCGCCGGCGGCCAGCGCGCCGAAGAGAACAGCCAGAGCAGCAATCCCAATCCGGGCGGCGACAGCAATAACGGCAACAACAGCGGCAACGGCAATAACAGTGGTAACAACAGCAATGGCGGCAACCAGAACGGGGGGAGCACCAATGCGAGCTAACCCTGTACGCCCCGGTCGCCAGAGCGGCATGGCCCTGCTGGTGGTGCTGCTGATCCTCTCGGTGATGGTGATCATCGCCAGCAACATGAGCGGCCGTCTGCAGCTCGAACTGCGCCGCACCAGCAATGTCACCGCTGGCAAACAAGCCTGGTGGTATGCCCTCTCGGCGGAGGCGCTGGTGAGCAAGGTACTGGCGCAGGATTTCAAGGATGATCCCGAGGTGGTAAACCTCGGCCAGAACTGGGCCCGCAAGAATACTGTGTTTCCGGTCGATGATGGCCAGCTCAAGGGCGAGGTGACCGACCTGCAATCCTGCTTCAACCTCAACAGCCTGAGCGTGGCCTCCAAGGCGGGGAGCGGCGAGGAGCTGGCGCAGCAGCCCTATCCGGTGCAAGTGTTTCGCGAACTGCTCAAACAGCTGGCGATGGATGATTACGAGGCAGCCCAGCTCACCGATGCCATCCGTGACTGGACCGACAAGGATACGGTGCTGGTATCCAGCCTTGGCGCAGAGGACGCCTATTACGAGGGGCTCAAGCCACCCTATCTGACCGCCAACCAGTGGATGCTGGGCAAGGACGAGCTGAGGGCGGTGCGCGGGGTGACGGCCAGGGTCTATGCCAAACTGGCCCCCTATGTCTGCACCCTGCCCAGCGACAAGTTGAAGATCAATATCAATACCCTTGCCCCCCAGCGCCCCGAGCTGCTGGTCGCCCTCTATCTGGGCACTATCGGGCTGGATGACGCCAAGCGGGTGCTGAACGAGCGGCCACAGAAGGGGTGGAAAGAGAGCAAGCTGATGACAGACATGCTCGCTCCGGTCGATTCGGTGAAAGGGCTGAAAGAGGTGCTGGTGGTCAAGAGCGACTTCTTCGAAGCCCGAGTCGTGGCAGAGGTCGGCGATAACCGGGCCTGGCTCGAAACCCTGTTCCAGCGGGGCAAGGACAATAAACTGGTGATGCTGCGCCGCCTCAGTAGCGGCGCCGAATAAACAGCGCACCTGCAGGCCATCGCCCGCGGGTACGAGAGATGTTGGATGCAGCCTGCGGGCTGCGCACTGGTTGCCAGGGCGCACAACGCCATTTGCAAACCGGTATCGCAGGAGAGAGATGCGTGAGCGAAAGTCTGGTCATCCGACTGGGGACCAATAAACAACAACCCGTGGCCTGGCTGGTCTGGTCCGGTCAGGAGCAGGAGATCATCGCCTCCGGCACCCTGCCCTCGGCAGATGCCCTGAGCGAGCTGCAGGATCGGGCCGGTGGCCGCCCAGTGGTCACGCTAGTGCCGGGCAGCGATCTGATCTTCCGGCGCGTCACCCTGCCGGGTCGCTACAACCGCCAGTCGGCAGCGGCCCTCCCCTACCTGCTGGAGGAGCAGATCGCCTCCGATGTGGACGAGCTCCATCTGGTGGTGCTGGCCCATGAGGGCCAGCAGGTGGATCTGATGGCGGTGGATCGGCAGAAGATGGCCCAGTGGCTCGGCTGGCTCGATGCCGCTGGCCTCAAGAGCCTGCAACTGCTGCCCGATGTGCTGGCGCTGCCACAGGCCGCTGATGGCTGGTCTGCGCTGCAACTCGGCAATGAGTGGCTGGTACGTCAGGGCCCCTGTCTGGGGATCGTCGCCGACGAGCCGCTGCTGGCCATCTTGCTGGCGACTGAAGCGGAGCCGGTCACCATCCACAGCCACACACCGGTGCCCGCCATTGCCGCCGCCAACTGGCAGACGGCGGAGCCCGAACTCCCCATGCTGCTGCTGGCCAAGGGGGCCCTCACCTGCCGCGCCAACCTGCTGACCGGCCCCTATCGACCGCAGACCGAATATGCCCGCTACTGGTTGCAGTGGCGCAAGGTGGCAATCACCGCAGGCTTGTTGCTGCTGGTGGCCCTCGGCCAGCGCGGGGTGCAGCTCTATCAGCTCACCGAGCAGGACAAGGCGCTGAAAGCGGAGATCCGCGCCGTCTATACCCGTATCTTCCCGGGTGAGAGCCGCATCGTGAACGTGCGCAGCCAGATGACCCAGCATCTGCAACAGATGGGACAAGCCCCGCAAAACGGCGTACTGCTGATGCTCACCGAGCTGGCCCCCACCTTTGCCGAAGTACCCGGCCTCAAGCCGCAGGTGATGCGCTTTGATGCCAGTCGCCGCGAGCTGAGGCTGCAGGTGACCGCTCCCGGCTTTGCCGAGATCGAGCGGTTCCGCGAGCTGGCTGGCAAGCAATTCGAGGTACAGCAAGGCGAGGTGCGCAGCACCGAGGGCAAGGTAGAGGGCGCACTGGTGCTCAAGGGTAAATCATCATGATGGAAAAATTGCAGAGCTGGTGGCACGGCATCACAGCACGGGAACAGCGGCTGGTGGTCGTAGGCGGCGTTCTGCTGCTGGTTGGTCTCTTCTACTGGAGCGTCTGGCAGCCCATCGCCAACCGCATCGCGGAACGGGAGCGGCAGGTGCAGAACCAGCAGCAGACCCTCGCCTGGCTCAAGGAGAAGGGTGAAGAGGTGCTGGCCATGCAGGGGGGCTCGGGTCGCCAGATCGATACCAGCGGCACCCTGGAAGGGGTGGTCAACCGCACCGCCTTCAACCACAAGATCAAGATTGCCCGGCTGCAACCCCAGGCGCAGGAGCTGCAAGTGTGGATCGACACTGTCCAGTTCGATGACTTGCTGCTCTGGCTCTCCACGCTGGTGGAGCAGCACGGCATTCAGGTTCAAATCATCGAGATCGCCCGCGAGGATCTGGCCCCGGGTCTGGTCAAGGTCAGACGTTTGCAGTTGAGTCGTCCACAATGAAAAAACGCATCCTGATTGCCAGTCTGTTTCTGGCAGCCTATCTGGTCTTTCTGCTGGCCACCCTGCCTGCAGCGCTGGTGGCTCGCCATCTGCCGCTGCCTGCCAACATTGCCAACCTGCTGAAACTGGAAGGGGTGAGCGGCACCCTCTGGAGTGGCCAGATTGCCCGACTGCAATATGCCAGCGAATCGGTGAACCAGTTGCGCTGGGATCTCAACGGCTGGTCGCTGCTGCGCTTCGCCCCCGAAGTGGCCATACGTTTTGGCGATCGCAACGGGCTGAACGGTCAGGGCATTGTCGGCTGGAATGGCGCCGCCTTCGGCCGGGACCTGACCCTCAACGCCCCCGCCCCCTGGTTGCTGAGCCGGGTGCCGATGCGCCTGCCGATCCCGCTCACCGTCAGCGGCCAGCTGCAGCTCAAAGTGGAGCAATTTGCCCAAGGCAACCCCTGGTGTGACAACCTCTACGGCAACCTCGACTGGTACAATGCCAGTGCCGATACCCCGGCGGGCAAGCTGGATCTGGCCGACCCCGAGCTGAAGCTCACTTGCCTCGACTCCAGACTGGTGGCCGAACTCAAGCAGGGCTCCGATGCGGTGCAGACCATGGGTCGCCTCGAGCTGCAACCCAATGGCCAATACCTGTTCCAGGGCACCCTGAAACCGGGCCCGGAACTGCCACCGCAGATGCAGCAAGGGCTCCCTTTCCTCGGCCAGCCCGACAGTCAGGGCCGCTTCCCCCTGCGCTATCAGGGGCGGATCTAACCCCTATCCCGCTGACCCCGGAGCCACTCCGGGGTCAGCTTGTTTATCCCTTTGTGCCTTCTCCTCTCACTGCACTGACCCCCTCAGCCCTTACTCATTTAACTCTGACGTACCGCCACGTCCCCTGTAAGAGTGTCTGATCCCCCCTCTCTTTCAACCCGCGCTGTGCAGCAACAACCAGCCTCACTCGTCAATCCACTTGCCGCAAATGGTCAATGAGCGCACACCTTGCTCAAAAAGCGGCAACTCGCCCTAGCCAAATTAAATATCAATAAGATTGCATCATTTGATAAATGTGAGCTGTCACCCGTTATTGATCTTTTTCAGCCACATTACAGCCACCCACAAAAGCATAAAAATAACTAGCTGAAAAATAACGATTAAAAAAGAAAATCATCCTCTTCACGCCCCATTCAATCTCATTTCCTTTGTGCAAACCCATCAGAAATGTGAGCAACGGCAAAACAACAGGTCAACCAGAGACTATTGATAAAAACATCGAAATACCAGATGGAACCCATAGACCGATACAATGAAGTCAATTTGAGATGATTGATGTGTCTTGATAACACAACAGGCAACCATCTCGACCGATCTGTTCATTTGGTTTTCAAACGTTGAGGGAAGGGTTATGGAAAAGAAGCGTATTTACCTGTTTTGCTCTGCCGGGATGTCCACTTCACTGCTGGTTTCAAAGATGAAGGCGCAGGCGGAAAAATATGATGTGCCGGTGCTGATCGATGCCTATCCGGAGACCCTGGCTGGCGAAAAGGGACAGGATGCCGATCTGGTGCTGCTGGGCCCGCAAATCGCCTACATGCTGCCGGAGATCCAGCAGCAACTGCCGGGCAAGCCGGTCGAGGTGATCGACACCCTGCTCTACGGCAAGGTCGATGGCCTCGGCGTACTGAAGGCGGCGGTAGCCTCCATCAAGAAGAGCCTCGCGCAGTAAGGAGACCCCTGTGAGCAACATCATCGCATCGTTGGAGAAGGTCATACTGCCCATAGCAGTCAAGCTGGGCAAACAACCTCATGTCAACGCCATCAAGAACGGTTTTATCAAGCTGATGCCCCTGACGCTGGTCGGGGCCATGTTCGTTCTCATCAACAACGTCTTTCTGAGCTTTGGCGAAGGCTCCTTCTTCTACTCCATCGGTGTGCGGCTCGATCCTGCCACCATCGCCACCCTAGACGGCCTCAAAAGCATCGGTGGCAACGTCTATAACGGCACTCTGGGGATCATGTCCCTGATGGCCCCCTTCTTTATCGGTCTGGCGCTGGCCGAAGAGCGCAAGAGCGATCCCCTGGCATCGGGCCTGCTCTCGGTAGCGGCCTTTATGACCGTCACGCCGTTCAGCGTGGGCGACGCCTATGCGGTGGGCGCCAACTGGCTGGGCGGAGCCAACATCATCTCCGGCATGCTGATCGGTATCGTCGTGGCCGAAATGTTCGCCTTTATCGTCCGTCGCAACTGGGTGATCACCCTGCCTGACAGCGTGCCGGCCTCGGTCTCCCGCTCGTTCTCCGCGCTCATTCCAGGCTTTATCATCCTCTCCATCATGGGGGTCATCTCCTATCTGCTGAACGATGCGGGCACCAACTTCCACCAGCTGATCATGGACAGCATCGCCAAGCCGCTGTCCAATATGAGCGGTCTGGTCGGCTGGGTCTATGTGGTGTTCTCCTCCTTCCTCTGGTTCTTCGGGGTACACGGCATGCTGGCGCTCACCGCGCTGGAATCCGGCATTCTGTTCCCCTTCGCCCTGGAAAACGTCGCCCTCTACAACCAGTACGGCTCGGTTGAAGCGGCGCTGGAGGCAGGCAAACAGTTCCACTTCTGGGCCAAACCGATCACCGACTCCTTCGTCTTCCTCGGCGGCACCGGTGCCACCCTTGGCCTTATCCTGGCCATCTTTATGGTCTCCCGTCGCGATGACTACCGTCAGGTTGCCAAGCTGGGTCTGCCCTCCGGCCTGTTCCAGATCAACGAGCCCATCCTGTTCGGCTTGCCGGTCATCATGAACCCCATCCTGCTGGTGCCCTTCATTCTGGTGCACCCGGTACTGATGGGGATCACCATGGCGGCCTACTACGCCGGGATCATCCCGCCCATCACCAACATAGCGCCATGGACCATGCCGACCGGCCTGGGTGCCTTCTTCAACACCAACGGCAGCGTGGCAGCCTTCTGTCTGGCGATATTCAACCTGGGTGTCGCGACCATGATGTATATCCCCTTCGTGCTGATTGCCAACAAAGCGCAGAACGTCATCGATGAAGAAGAGGAGAGCGAAGAGGATATCGCTCTGGCTCTGAAGTTCTGATAACAGCCATTCCAATGACAGCAAGGGAGGAGCAAAACTCCTCCCCTAACAGCCTGGAGAAGTAACCCATGCAGTATCGTTTTCCGGATAACTTCTGGTGGGGCAGCGCCAGCTCGGCCCCGCAGATGGAAGGCGCCGCCAACCGCGGCGGCAAATCCGCCAATATCTTTGACTACTGGTTCTCCATCGAACCGCAGCGTTTCCACAACGGGGTCGGCCCGACCGACACTTCCACCTTCTATGACAACTTCGAGAGCGACATCAAGCTGCTCAAGCAGCTGGGGCACAACAGTTTTCGCACCTCCATCTCTTGGTCACGGCTGATCCCGGACGGGGTGGGCGAAATCAACCAGGAGGCGGTCAGCTTCTACAACGCCGTCTTTGACCGGCTGCTGGCCGAGGGGATCACCCCGCTTATCAACCTCTACCACTTCGACATGCCGATGTGCATGCAGGAGCGTGGCGGCTGGGAGAGCCGGGAAGTGGTGGCCGCCTATGTGCGCTACGCCACCCGCTGCTTCGACCTGTTTGGCGGTCGCATCAAGCACTGGTTCACCTTCAACGAGCCGATTGTGCCGGTCGAGTGCGGCTACCTTGGCCACTACCACTACCCCTGTGTGGTCGATTTTGGTAGGTCGGCCACCGTCGCCTACCACACCGCGCTGGCCCATGCCGGTGCCGTGCAGGCCTATCGCGCCTGCCAGCATGATGGCGAGATCGGCATCATCCTCAACCTGAGCCCGACCTATCCCCGCTCGCAGGATCCGGCAGATCTCGCCGCCTCCCGCATCGCGGATCTGCTGCTCAACAAAAGCTTCCTCGATCCTGCCCTGAAGGGGAGCTACGCCCCCGAGCTGGTCGCGCTGCTAGAGCAGTACGACTTGCTGCCGCAGATCGAAGAGGGTGACAAGGCGCTGCTCGCCGCCGGCAAGGTGGATATCCTCGGCATCAACTATTACCAGCCGCGCCGGGTCAAGGCCAAAGAGGTGGCGTGGCAGGGTGTACCGCGCACGCCGGAAGATCTGTTCGACTACTACGAGATGCCGGGCCGCAAGATGAACCCCCACCGCGGCTGGGAGATTTACGAAAAAGGGATCTACGACATCCTCACCGACCTGCGAGTCAACTACGGCAACCTGCCCTGCTACATCTCGGAAAACGGCATGGGGGTCGAAGGGGAAGAGCGCTTTATCGGTCCCGAGGGACGGGTGGAGGATGACTACCGCATCCAGTTCATTCGCGAGCACCTCCAGTGGCTGCATCGCGCACTGGAAGAGGGCAGCGCCTGTCGCGGCTATCACCTGTGGACCTTTATCGACAACTGGTCGTGGCTCAACGCCTACAAGAACCGTTACGGCTTCGTCCGCCTCGATCTGGAGAGCCAGCAGCGCACCATCAAGAAGAGCGGCTACTGGTTTGCCGAGGTAGCGCGCAACCATGGTTTTAATTAACGGTTTCAATTAACGCATTTACGCAAGGAACGACACATGTTCGATCTGGACAACATCACTGAAGAGGCCACCACCAGCAACGATCTGGAAGAGGTGGTAATGGGGCTTATCATCAACTCCGGGCAGGCCCGCAGTCTCGCCTATACCGCGCTGAAAAAGGCCAAGGAGGGGGACTTGGCTGCCGCTCACCAGCTGATGGCACAATCCCGCGAGGCGCTCAATGCCGCCCATCTGGTGCAGACCCAGCTGATCGAGGACGATCAGGGGGAAGGCAAGATCCCGGTCACCCTGGTGCTGGTCCATGCCCAGGATCACCTGATGACCTCCATGCTGGCCCGTGAGCTGATCAGCGAGCTGATCGAGCTGCACGAAAAGCTGCAGAACCAATAACCTCCGGACGGGGCGAGAGGCCCCGTCATCGGCCCGCAGATCAGGAAGCGACTCATGAGCGTTAAAACAATCCGGGAAACCGAACTGTTTAACAACAAACCGTTCCACATGTTCATCTACAACAAACAGGTGAGCGGAACCGGTTTGCACCAGCACGACTACTACGAGTTCACCCTGGTACTGACCGGTCGTTACTATCAGGAGGTCAACGGCAAGCGGGTGCTGCTGGAGCGGGGGGACGTGGTGTTTATCCCACTCGGCTCCCGCCATCAAAGCTTCTACGAGTTCGGCACCACCCGCATCTTCAACGTCGGGATCACTCGTACCTATTTTGACGAGCACTTCAAATACCTGCTGCCGGAACACTTCGTCGCCTCACAGGCCTATCCGCTCAAGAGCGAGTTCCTCAGCTACATCGAGTCGGTGCTGGTCTCACCGGGGTTTAGGGAAGAGGCGCTGACCGAATTTCTCGAAGTGGTGACCTACGCGGTGATGAACCGGCTGCGTCACTACAAGGACACCTCCGCCAGCGATGATCTTCCACTCTGGCTCCATGAAACCGTGGAGCGGATGCACGATCGCCCCCTCTTTGCCGAGGATGCGCTGGCCAACATGGTCTCCCTCTGTGGCAAGAGCCAGGAGTATCTGACCCGGGCCACCCGGCGTTACTACAACAAGACGCCGATGCAGATCATCAACGAGATCCGGATCAACTACGCCAAGATGCAGCTGGAGGTGACCAACAACTCGGTGGCCGATATCGCCTTCGAGACCGGCTACAACGACGTCAGCCTCTTTATCAAAAACTTCAAAAAGCTCACCTCGTTTACCCCGGGCAGTTACCGCAAATATCTCTATCCGAAATTCGAAAGTTCAGCCTGAGACCAGCGAGTTGCTGACCTAAACAACCCGGTTCAAGAGAACCAATCCATTGTCACCAGCCCCTGCCACAGGCGGCTGCGGCCCCTCTCACCCTGATGACTGAGCGGCCACCATCAAACCTAGAAAGATCGATAAAGAGGGATTTATGAGCGAGAAGATCAAGGTAGTCACCATAGGCGGCGGCAGCAGCTACACCCCCGAGCTGGTCGATGGTTTCATCAAGCGCTATGCCGAGCTGCCCATCAGCGAGCTGTGGCTGGTGGATATTCCCGCTGGCGAAGAGAAACTGAACATCATCTTCGACCTGTGCCAACGGATGATCCGCCAGGCAGGCATCCCCATGACCCTGCACAAAACCCTGGATCGCCGCGAGGCACTAGTGGGTGCCAACTTCGTCACCACCCAGCTTCGCGTCGGCCAGTTGCAGGCGCGGGAGAAGGATGAGCGCATCCCGCTCAGTCACGGCATGCTGGGGCAGGAGACCAACGGCGCAGGCGGCCTGTTCAAGGGGCTGCGCACCATACCGGTCATCTTCGACATCATCCGCGACGTCGAAGCGCTTTGCCCGGATGCCTGGCTGATTAACTTCACCAATCCGGCCGGCATGGTGACCGAAGCGGTGCGCCGTCATACCAACTTCCGCCGCTTTATCGGGGTGTGCAACATTCCGGTCGGCATGCAGATGTTTGTGCGCGATGCCCTCCAGCTCACCGAGCATGATCACCTCTCCATGGATTTGTTCGGCCTCAATCATCTGGTCTTTATCGGCGATGTGCTGGTCAACGGCGAATCCCGCTTTGACGAGCTGCTGGAAGGGGTCGCCGATGGCAGCCTGACCCGCGCCAGCTCGGTCAAAAACATCTTCGACTTGCCGTTCGACCCCGGTTTTATCCGCGGCTTGCGCCTGCTCCCCTGCTCCTACCTGCGTTACTACTTCAAGGAGAAAGAGATGCTGGGGATCGAGATGGGCGAGTTCTACAAGGGCGGTGCCCGAGCTCAGGTGGTGCAGCAGGTCGAGAAGAAGCTGTTCGAGCTCTACCAGAACCCCGAGCTGTGCGAAAAGCCCAAGGAGCTGGAGCTGCGTGGCGGCGCCTACTACTCCGATGCGGCCTGCGAGGTGATCAGCGCCATCTACAACGACAAGCAGAGCGAGCACTACGTCATCGTGCCCCATCAGGGCCATGTCACCAATATCCCGGCCGACTGGACGGTAGAGATGAGCTGCCTGATCGGCCGTGATGGCGCCATCCCCCACCCGCGCCTCACCCGCTTTGACGACAAGGTGAACGGGCTGGTGCACCTCATCAAGAGCTTCGAGATAGCCGCCGCCAAGGCTGCCATCAGTGGCGACTTCGATGACCTGCTGCTGGCGATGAACCTCAACCCGCTGATCCACTCCGACAACGATGCCCGCATCGTCGCCCGCGAGCTGCTGCTGGCCCACCGCGAACACCTGCCCAACTTCGCCGCCGCCATCGACGCCCTCGCCTGAGGCCAGCACGCCCCGCCCGAACTGGCGGGGCGCTTAACCGCAAGGGAATCCTCATGAGCAAGAGATTGATCATCAACGCCGACGACTTCGGCCTCTGCCGCGCCCAGAACTACGGCATCGTAGAGGCGTTCGAGCACGGGGTCGTCAGCTCTACCAGCGCCATCGTCACCTCCCCCGCTATCGCACACGCCGCCTGGCTGGCCGAACGCTTCCCCGAATTGCCAGTCGGGCTGCACTTTATGCTCAGCTGGGGGAAGCCGCTCACGCCGCTCACCTCGCTGGTGAACGAGCAGGGCGAGCTCAACAAGGGGATCTGGCACAAGAGCGAGGCGGGAGAGCTGGATCTGGCCGAGATATCCGGTGAGCTGGCGAGTCAGTATCAGCGCTTTGTCGCGATTTTCGGCAAGCAGCCGACCCATATCGACAGCCACCACCATGTTCATATGTTGCCGACTATCTACCCGCTGGTGGAGGCTTTCGCCAAGGCGCATGGCCTGCCCCTTCGCATCGACCGGGACGAAATAGCCCGCCACGGCCTGACCGTCACCCATCCGCAAAGCTGCGATCGGTTCGACGACAGCTTCTACGGCGCGCAGCTGACCCAAGCCAGCCTGCTGCAACTGCTCGATGAGGCCAGTGAACAGGGGGCCCATTCGCTCGAGATCATGTGCCACCCTTCCTTTGTCGATCTTGAAATGCAGGGCAGCTCCTACTGCCAGCCCCGCCTCAACGAACTGGCGATCCTGACCGACCCGTCCCTGCCCGCCCTTATCGCCGAGCGCGGCTACCGCCTCGCCAGCTATCGGGAGTGGCAATAGCCGCAGGCCATCAGGTGGACCGGTAAAAACCGCAGATACAAAAAAGCCCAAGCGATTGAATCGCTTGAGCTTTCTCTTTGAATATGGCGGAGGAGGTGGGATTTGAACCCACGGATGGTCGCCCATCGCCGGTTTTCAAGACCGGTGCATTCAGCCGCTCTGCCACCCCTCCGAACGGCGTGCATACTACGCTAAGCCCTTGTTCATATGCAATACATATTTCCTGTGGGATAGTGTGCGGGAGCAAAATGGCAGGTGGCTTGAAATTGTTCCTCGTCATCCCTATTTGTTCTACATACAATGCGTAAACATGCAGTAACAAACAGCGATCACGAGGCAGCTGCTCGCCGTCTCACCCGGACATCAAGAGGACACCCAAGATGGATACCCGTTCTATCTACACCGGCACCCAAAGTGCCGTACGCGATACCAACAAGGTGCTGCGTAACACCTATATGCTGCTCTCCCTCACTCTGGGCTTCTCTGCCGTGGTGGCGGGGGTCGCTACCGTGATGAACATGCCGCCGCTGCACTGGGCCGTGTTCCTGATCGGTGTCTACGGTCTGATGTTCCTGACCGAGAAGAATCGCAACAACGGCATGGGGCTGGTCTTCACCTTCGCCCTGACCGGTCTGCTGGGCTATAGCCTGGGCCCCATCATCAACATGTACATGAACAATGGTGGTGGCGAGATCGTGATGACCGCCCTTGGCGGCACAGCGCTCACCTTCTTCGGTCTGTCGGCCTATGCCCTGACTACCAAGCGTGACCTCTCTTTCATCGGCGGCATGCTGTTCGTCGGTTTCTGGGTACTGCTGGTGGCCATGATTGCCAACATCTTCCTGCAGATGAGCGCCCTGAGCCTGGCTCTGTCCGCCATGTTCATGCTCTTCTCCTCCGGTGCCATCCTGCTGACTACCCAGCAGATCGTGCGCGGCGGCGAGACCAACTACATCTCTGCCACCGTCACCCTGTATGTCTCCATCTACAACATCTTCCTGAGCTTGCTGAGCCTGCTTGGCGGCAACCGTAACTAATCAGAAACCCCGCTTCGGCGGGGTTTTTATTGGCTCCTCTTTCTGTCAGGATAAGTTGTAAATCAAGGATATGAAGCGAAGTGGCCCTGATTTGGATCAGGGCCACTTCACGCTTGGCGGGTTACTATCTCGCTCTCGTTTCGATCAAGGGTTTCACCTGTCTCATGCCGATGGATCTCTCTGGCCTGCTGCGCCGACTGCTGATTGATAGTCACATCGATTTTGCTTCGCTCAAGGGTGGTGCCTAGCATGCCCATGGAATTCTCCGGTTTGTTACGCCGACTGCTGACCGATAGTCACATCTACTTCGCTCTCAAGGTGCTGCTGGCCATTCTCGGTCTGCTCGCCTTCACCCTGGCCACCGGCAATATCCAGCTCACCGTGCTGCTCTCCCTCGGGGTAGTGGCGGGCGCCATTGCCGAAACCGACGACAGCCTGTGGGGACGCCTTAAAAACCTCGCCATGACGCTGATTTGCTTCATGTTTGCGTCCCTGTGCGTGCAGTATCTCTACCCCACACCCTGGCTGTTTGCCATCGGGCTGGCCAGCTCCACCTTTATCTTTGTGATGGTGGGGGCCCTCGGTGCCCGCTACGCCACCATCAGCTTTGGCTCGCTGCTGATCGCCATCTACACCATGCTGGGGGCCGCCAAGGCGCCGGATCTCTTCTACCAGCCGCTGGCACTCGGCGCCGGCGCCCTCTGGTACGGGCTGGTCTCGTTTATCTGGCTCTGGCTGCTGCCCTACAAGACCCTGCACGAGCAACTGGCCCAGAGCTACTTCGCCCTTGGCCGCTACCTGCTGGAAAAGTCCCGCTTCTTCCCGGCGGACGAGCACGGCGCCCAGGCCATTCGCCACAATCTGGCCCAGCTCAACATCAATCTGGTGAGCGCGCTGACCCTCACCAAGTCGGCCCTCAACGCCCGCCTGAGCCGCCGCCATCCGGCGAGCCCCGAGCTGGCCAGCCTGCTGCGCCTCTATCTTCTGGCGCTGGAGATTCACGAGCGCGCCACCTCCAGCCACTATCCCTACAGCCGGTTGGAAGCGGAGCTCAAGCAAGGCATCGTACTGGAAGGATTTCAGGAGGTGTTCCTGCAACTCTCCGAGGCATGCCAGCGGCTGGGTTACGCCATTCTGGTGCACAAGCCCTACGCCCATAACAAGCGCATCCACTGGACGCTGGAGGCCCTAGGCGATCAGCTGGAGTTCACCAATCTCAAGCAGCACTACCCGAAAACCCTGCTGACGCCGATGAAATTCCTGCGCCGCAATCTGGCCAGCATCAACCAGTTGCTGGGCAGCGCCGAAGTGCTGCAAAACCCCGAGCAGCCGGAGCAGGATCTGCCAGCGCTGGCGCGCCCCCCCCGCCTGCCGCTGCTAGCCCAGCTCAAGCAGCACCTCACCTTGCACTCCATGGTGTTTCGCCACGCGCTGCGTTTGTCGCTCGGACTGGTGATCGGCTACGGCATACTGCAAACCTTTGATATGGATAAGGGCTACTGGATTTTGCTGACCGTGCTGTTTGTCTGCCAGCCCAGCTACAGCGCCACCCGCCGCCGACTGGTGCAGCGGATGCTCGGCACCTTCGCCGGCATACTGGTGGGCATTCCGGTGCTCTGGCTGTTTCCCGAGCTGCACGTCCAGCTGGTGGTGATGGGGCTGGCCGCTTTCCTCTTCTTTACCCAGGTGCGCAACAACTACAGCGCCGCGGTCTGCTTTATCACCCTCTACGTGCTGATGGCGTTCAATCTGCTTGATGGCATCGGCTTTGCCATTCTCGGGCCACGGCTGCTCGATACCCTGCTCGGCTGCCTGATCTCTTACGGGCTGGTGGCCTGGCTCTGGCCGGACTGGCAGTACAAGCGGCTGCCGACTCTTATCGCCAATTCGCTCTCGGCCAACGCCCGCTATCTCTCGGCGGTGCTGGCGAGCCTCAAGCAGCAGCGGGACGAGTCCATCGACTATCGGGTGGCGCGCAAGAGCGCCCATCTGGCGGACAGCGAGCTGGCCACCGCCTGGCAGAGCATGCTGGTGGAGCCACAAAAGCGCCGCCGCTTCCTCGATCTCTGCTTTACCCTCACCTGGCGCAACCACGCCCTGCTCTCCTACATCTCGGCGCTTGGAGCCCATCGCGACAAACTGGAGGCCATCAGCGGGCTGGATGAGGTGCGCCACCACATCTGCCACACCCTGGAGCAGGCCGCCGGCCATCTGGCGGGCAACCCATCCAGCTCTATCGGTGGTCAGTGCCCGGTGATAAGTCCGGACAGCAGCGAGGAGCAGCTGATGCTGACCCAGCAGCTCAACCTGATCAGCGAGCTGGCGGATCAGCTGCTGCATCTGGCCAACGAGAGCCGGTTGCTCACCGGGGATCAAGGCGCTACCATGCCCGCCCAATCCTGATAGCCCCATTAGCGAGGAGCCCTCATGTCTGCGTCCGAAAAACATCAGCTGGAATTCAACGGCCAACTCATCGAGACCGATGCCAAGGGCTACCTGCTCAACAGCAACGACTGGAGCGAGGAGCTGGCGCTGGTGCTGGCAGCGCAGGAGGGGATCACGCTTGAGGAGCCACACTGGGAAGTGGTGCGCTTTGTGCGCGCCTTCTATCTGGAGTTCAACACCTCCCCCGCCATCCGCGCGCTGGTCAAGGCGATGGAGAAGCAGTACGGCCCCGAGAAGGGCAACAGCCGCTACCTCTACAAGCTGTTCCCGGAAGGGCCCGCCAAGCAGGCAACCAAGATTGGCGGCCTGCCCAAGCCGGTGAAGTGCATCTGATCCCATGCATCTCATCCCATAACAACGGGGGGCCGCAACTGCGGCCCCCCGTTGTGTTTGGTGCGCTACCTTGGCACACCTCGTCTTCATATCTCTCAGGCTTCCAGCCAGCCTTATTCCCGCTTGTCAGCCAGCGCCACCAGCTGCTCCGCCAGCCGATGACCGTGCAGGTAGGAGGCGATCAGCTCGCTGTCGGCCTTGCCGATTTCAATCTGCTGATACCAGTGCTCCAGCATGGCGGCAAAGCCGCGCTGGGCCAGCACCGGCTGCCAGTCGTTGGGGCTAAGCATCTCGGCCTGCTTATCGCGGGCGATGATGCCGCGAGTGCAGTTCTCAAGGTGCAGGGAGAGGTTGTCGCCGTAGGCATCGATGCGCTCCTCGGTGATCCCGGCGCTGCGGTTCATGCTGCCGCTGATGGCACGATCGCCGCTCTGCCAGCTGACGCTTACCCCAGCCAGCAAGCTATTGTCCTTCGTATCAGGTCGCAATACCGCATGAAAGTCGCCGCCCGGCACGCCGCCATAGAAGCAGAGGCTGTCGAGCACATGGATAAAGTCGTCGAACAGGAAATCCCGCGCCTTGCCCGGCAGAGCGAAGCGGTGTTTTTGCCAGTTAAGCTCGGTGAGCGGCTGGGCACGGGCAGCATCCATGGCGGGCAGATAGCGGCGGTTAAAGCCGGTAAAGAGGGCGCAATCTTGCGCAATGGCGAGGTTGGCCAGTCCCTCGGCCTCGGCCAGATTGTCGCACAGGGGCTTATCGACAAAGGTAGGGATCCCTGCCCGCAGGCACTGCTCGACCAGCTCGCGGTGAACGGCGGTAGCGGCGTGGATCATCACGGCGTCGGGGCGACTGGCCAGCATGGCCGCCACATCGGTAAAGCACTCGGCGACCCGATACTGGCGGGCCAGCTTCTCCAGCACCGCCGGATTGCGGGTACAGAGCAGCGGGGTGACCCGCTCGTCACTCGCCAGCAGCGGCAGATAGGCTTTTTGGGCGATATCCCCCAGACCAATCATGGCAATGCGCATCTCAACTCCTTTTCACTCGATAACGGGACAAGCGGATAACTGCCCGCACCATCGCAGGATTTGTCCCGCAGATCCAGCCTGCCGTTAGCAAACTGGCTGGCGTACGCAGCCCTGTGCAAACGGCGACGTTATTTGGGCATGGCAAGATCGCAGACCGACTTGATCACCTCGGCCAGCCACTCGATGGCGAGGTTGCCCTGACTTTTACGGTGTCTGCCAACCACCACCTCGAACTGCTGCGGCGCCCCGGCCAGCTCCAGCATGCGAAAATCGCCGAGGGTGGCGATGGCCGACGGAATGCAGGCCGCCACGTCATTGACCGACATAAAGGCTTGCAGCGAGGTGTAACAGGGGAGCGTCGCCGAATCAAATTGGGACACCCACCTTTTTGAGCAAGCCACTATCAGGCTACTTGCAGGCCCAATAAGGGGTGTGTATCCGAGCTGATGCCTGCAAAAGTAGGCTGGTGGGAGAGATTGTCAGGTTTAGAAAGCAACAGCCCCTGCACAGCCATTTATTGGACTATGTGCAATACCCGGAGCTATCAGCAGGGTGGATGCAAAGCTATCACAGCCTTGGTTGATGGCATCGTCGCTGGCCACAGTGGCGGGCAAACTGCTGACATTGATATCTGTCTCCCACCACTCTGATCCCTTGTCGCCTGAACAGCGTCACCTGCTTCAACCAGCGAACAGCATCGAGTCCCAATCGTTCCAGAATGGGTCCAAATTGGGCCGGAATATGACCCCGCTTGTCGGGCCGAATAGCACGACCTGTCCAATCAACCAGCATCAGGTAGTCGCTGAAGGTATAAGGCAGCTCTTCAGGCTTACCCTGGCGGGCAAACGGCAGCAAAAGTGGTGGCAAAACCTCAGTAGTAGCAGGCGCGTCAAGGCGCTGTTTGATACTGGTGTATTCACTCTGCTCTGGCCGATCGGTCAACGCAGCTCGTATCGGATTGAGGTCAACATACGCCATACAGGCCAACAAGGCGGATTCGGTGAGCAAAGCCTGACTCTTGAAGCGCCCCTCCCAGAAATGGCCCTTGCAACCATCTTCCTGATTGGCCTGACGGGCCAGATTTTCATTGAGTAGCCGAATAAACCAACTTATGGAGTGAAGCCGCTCCCGCCATTGGGCCAGCAATTGCTGCACGACAGCCAGCTCAGGCTCGATCAACATCTCCCCCTGATACCAGCGCCTGACCAAATGCGGCCACTGGAATAGCGCCGCCCAGCGCTCAGCCACCTCCCGCTCACTCCAGTTGGCTGCGGTATCGGGCTCCACCTTGAGCACCAGATGATAATGATTGCTCATCACCGCATAAGCACAAATGCCAATTGCAAACAGCCGCGATAGTTGCCCCAACTTGTCGACCACCCACTGACGCCGATGCTCATAACTCTGGCCAGAATGGGCATCGTCACCACACAGAAAGGCTCGCCGCACACAGCGGCTGACCACATGGTAGTAAGGCGTATCCTGCAAGCTGATTTGACGTGAACGGGCAATGGTCATGGCACATCCCTCAACGGTGACCTCTTAAGTCAAGAACAGCCCTACGCCACTGTCAAAAAGGTGGGTGTCCCGAAAAAATGAAGTGCTCTATGTCGATGCCTGATACGGTTCAGGTGTGAACCGAATGCCTTTGTAATGCCTTGTCGATGTTTTTCCTCTTCCCCGAAAGCGCCAGCTCTCGGGGCTTTTTGCATCAACAAGGTGGGGGTTCCGAAAAAGAGATTCTCTCCCTTTGCTTACTGCTTTATCAGAAGTCATCAGCCTGTCATCTGGCTGACATCCAGCGGTCATTTTCAAGCCATAGAGTTTTTCACTTATTTTTCATATGGATAGATAAGGAACATCATGACTTTCCCGCGCTCTTCTTATGTGGCTTTGGCCGTCTCGCTGGTCTTGCTTGGTGGCTGCCAGTCAGAGAACGAATCGTCTGCCGACAGCCAGGGCAAAACGGCCTATCAATACAGCACCAAAGCGGTCTACAGCCCGCAGCAGCAGGCGGAGAGCTACGAGCCAGCACCTCAGGGGTTCAGCCCGGTCTTTACCGAGATGGTGGCGCGCCACGGCTCGCGCTCCCTCTCCAGCCCGAAATATGACGTGCTGACCAAGCTGGTCTGGGAAGAGGCGCAGCGTCAGGGGGCGCTCACCACTCTCGGGCAGGGGCTGGGAGGCAAGGTCGAGCTGGTGACGGCCGCCAACCAGAAGCTGGGCTACGGCCTGCTCTCGGCGCTGGGCAAGGAGGAGCACGCCAATCTCGCTACCCGGCTGGCGGCGCGGCTGCCGACCCTGCTCAACAGCAGCGAGCCCCACTGCATCAAGGTGGTCACCTCGGGCAAGGACAGGGCCAACGAAAGCGCCTTCTACTTTATGGAGAGCCTCAAGCGCAACGTGAGCTATGTCAGCGACTCGGCGCAGTGCTACCTCACGCAGGATGACCCCTCGAAGATCGACAAAAAGCTGGTCAACAAGTTCGAGCTCTACTTCCACAAGACCACCCCCGAGGGGGATTACGCCCGCTACCTGCCCGCCTATGAGAGCTACCAGCGCTTTATCGGCGACGAAGATGCCGGAATCGCCGCGGCCCCCGAGCTGGCCAGAGCGCTGGATCAGCTTAAAAACCTGAGCAAGACCAAAGAGATGGCCCGCAGCATGCTGGAGCGTATCTACAGCAAGGGCTTTGTCGACTATCTGGCGGGCGGCGTCGAGTTTGTCGCCGTCAACCCGGAAGATGGCGGCATGACCTATGTGCACGACGAGGTGGATGCCGCGCTGATGCTCTACAACCTCTTTATCATCGGCCCCGGCATGATCCGCGAAGCGCAGGCACAGGGCAGCGAACCCTGGGCGCTGGAGCAGTTCCTCACCCCGGAAGAGTCTGCCTGGTTCTCCTACCTCTCCGATGCGGAAGATTTCTACGAGAAGGGGCCGAGCTTTGCCAACCAGAGCGCCCCCTACGCCATTGCCCAGCCGCTGCTCGACGGCCTGTTTGGCGAGGTGCAACGTCAGGTAGTGGAGGGTGAGCAGAGCCGACGGGCCACCCTGCGCTTTGCCCACGCCGAAGCCATCATCCCCCTCGCCGCCCTGATGAAGCTGGAAGGGAGCCGTCAGGGGGCCAGCCCGGATCAGCTGTTCAGCCAGCAGAACAACGAGTGGCGCGGCGGCTGGGTCTCCCCCTATACCGCCAATATTCAGTGGGATATCTACCAGAACGGGCAGCGGCAGGTGCTGGTCAAGATGCTCTACAACGAAAAGGAGATCGCCTTTAAGACGGGCTGCCAGCCCTACCAGAGCGGCAGCCACTACTACGATTTCGAGGAGCTCAAACGCTGCTACGGCTATAACGGCTAACCCTTCACGCGCCGGATATGGCAATAACAAGGGGCGACCAGCAGGTCGCCCCTATTCACTCCCCTTCCATGCTTGCCAGAGATGAATATGGCTATAAAGCCGCCTTCCGGCTCCATTTGCTGATCAAGCGCAAAAAATGATTAATTTCTGATGGTTATATCACTTAAAGGCTCGCCTCGGCAGTTTCGTTTGGCTTACCATAGCCATCCAGAACCCGTTGAGCTGCGATGGGTTGCTGCCAGCGCGGATCAGGGGAGCATATTGGAAGCTGTAATCCACGGGCGGTAGCGTGGGATTTGGTGGCGTTACGCTTCACATTAAAAATGTAGATGTCCCAAATTTACCTTATTTTTCAAACTCTAATCAAAAGGTGAATAATGAATAAAATAATACTATCAACACTTCTTTTGTCTTTCTTTTCTCAAGCAAGCATTATTGATGAGCAAAATGAGTGGTATCTAGCAAAAAATGGTATGTATATAATTCGAGACTCCATAAATGATGGTCTTATCGCTACTTTGGAAAAGTCTCGTGATGGCATGTTAAATATTTACATTCAATATGTAGATATAGATGGTTGTAAAGATAAAAATGGAGTTTCTAGTTCCCATGACCCTCTATATATAAATGGTACGTTAGTGAAGTTTGCTCAAGCATGCAATAATGACTGGAGAACTTTTTATCCTATATCTATGGAAGGAACTAATCATATAATTAGGGAGTTTATGAGGAAAAGTAATGTTGAAGTGATGACGTATGATAAAAGCTTTAAAGCTTTATTTTCCGCAAAAGGGTTCACCAAAATTTATAACGAAAAACAGAAGGAAATTACAATAGAAAGAAATGCCATATAATTCAGGCTCATCTAAAAGCAATAATTTCCATTGTTTTGTCGAGAGTAATACATAGCTTATATGTTGATGTCGAAATTTTCAACACTAACAAGATTACATAATGCAATGATATAATTATTGCTATCACTAAATTGGAAAATATAATTTAAATTCAGTAGCTAGAAATTGGTTAACCTTAAGCCACCCCTAGTAAAATAAGCTCAACCGATTGTCTTCCTCAATAAAATTCAGTACACAAGAGAAATATACGACACTTAAATCTGCAGCTGTAAATATTAAGTGCATATGCGCATTATAAATATATTTATTTTCCGGAGCGCTAATGGATATTCCTGCCAGTAAAATACTTCCCATTGATAACCTAACTGAGTACAAAATTCATTTTGCAGTTTGGAATGGTGAAGAGCAACCATTGGATGTTTATGTTCGAGATCCAGATGAATGGAAGGGGTGGAATAGTTGGCGAGGTAGTCGAAATGACTTTAGTAGAAAATTCATATTCAGTTTGATTAGATATTATCATCAGTCAGATAAATGGCTCTTTGGTGGGATTTTTGAAGTAACTCATCGCGACTCTGAATCATATAAAGTTCAACTGTGTGACCTTCATAAAGAATACATTGGCCGTCTCCTTATTCATTATCCAGGTCCAGGTGTAAGAGGCAGAGCATTTTATCTAGAAAATCATTTCCATGAATTAACAGTATCACAATTGTTCGATAAGAAATTTGAAGGGGAAGCATTCTGTGGATACGAAAATATTGAGCATGGATTTTCGCAACTTGAACCTATATTCAAGCAAAATAAATCAGACTGGAAAGCTGCTCTTGAGAAGGTAAAAGGTGTTTATTTGATAGTAGATAAAAGTAATGGAAAAATGTACGTGGGTTCAGCTTATGGCGACACAGGTATTTGGTCAAGGTGGACTTCTTATATCAGTACAGGTCATGGAGGGAATGAGGAATTAACAAAACTTATTAATACCCATGGTGTCGAGCATGCACGTAAAAACTTCCAGTTTTCAATACTAGAATTTCGATCAATGAGAACAGACGACGAAACAATTAGAAATAGAGAGCAATACTGGAAAAGAGCACTGCAAACCAATACTTTTGGTTACAATAAAAACTAAACACCTAAGAAAAACATATGCATTTGGCCTCTGGCACTAATCTATAATATAAAAATCAAATCCCGAAATAGACAAAGGCGACCACCCGGTCGCCTTTATAATTTATATCGCTTTCCAGTCAGGAAAACTTACCGCGCCGGTCGCTTGGCACCATTGCCTTTGGCCGCAGGCTTGCCGCCTTGAGCTGCGGGTTTGACGCCCGGCTTGGCAGAGCCAGCGCGGGTCGGCGCCTTGCCCTTATGGGCGGGTTTTCCGGCAGGTTTGCTTTTACCCGCATTCTGGCCCGCACTCTTGCCTTCGCCCTGTGCGGCCGGTTTGCCATTAGCCGCGCCTTTTTGCAACTGGGAACCCACCGGCTTGCCGCCTGTCGGCTTGCTGCCCGCGCCATTGCCGCGCTGATGGGCAATGTTACTGTGGCGAGTCAGGGCCGGTTTCAGCCCCTTGCCGCTGGCGGCGCGCTCGTTACGTCCTTCTGGCGGCACCAGACAACCGGGGCCGTTGCCAATCAGGTGGCCCTTGCCCATGGCGAGCAGGGCTTCGCGGATCATCGGCCAGCCTGCGGGGTCGTGGTAGCGCAGCAGCGCCTTGTGCAGGCGGCGACGACGCTCGCCCTTGGCAACAAAGACATCGCCACCGGTGCGGCTCACCTTGTTTAACGGGTTTTTCTCCGTGTAATACATGGTGGTGGCGTTGGCGAGCGGCGACGGGTAGAAGTTCTGCACCTGATCGAGCTTGAAGCGGTTCTCTTTGACCCAGAGCGCCAGATTGATCATGTCTTCATCGGTGGTGCCCGGGTGGGCGGAGATGAAGTAGGGGATCAGGTACTGCTGCTTGCCCGCCTCTTTCGAGTATTTGTCGAACAGCTCCTTGAACTGGTAGTAGCTGCCCATGCCCGGCTTCATCATCTTGGAGAGCGGCCCCTCCTCGGTGTGTTCCGGCGCGATCTTGAGGTAGCCGCCGACGTGGTACTTGGCCAGCTCCTTGATATAGCGGGGATCTTCGACCGCAATGTCGTAACGCACGCCGGAGGCGATGAGGATCTTCTTGATCCCCTTGAGGTCGCGCGCCTTGCGATAGAGGTTGATGGTCGGGCTGTGGTCGGTGTCCATGTGCGGGCAGATGGTGGGCCAGACACAGGAGGCGCGACGGCAGGTCTGCTCGGCCTTGGGGCTCTTGCAACGCAGCTTGTACATGTTGGCGGTGGGGCCGCCGAGATCCGAGATGACGCCGGTAAAGCCCGGCACCTTGTCGCGGATATCTTCGATTTCCTTGAGGATCGACTCTTCCGAGCGGCTCTGGATGATGCGCCCTTCGTGCTCGGTGATGGAGCAGAAGGAACAGCCGCCAAAGCAGCCGCGCATGATGTTGACCGAGGTCTTGATCATCTCGAAGGCGGGGATCTTCTCATTGCCATAGGCCGGGTGCGGCACCCGCTGGTAGGGCAGGCCGAAGACGCCGTCCATCTCCTCGGTTTCCAGCGGGAAGGCGGGCGGGTTGACCCAGACGATGCGATCGCCGTGAGCCTGTGACAGGGCGCGGGCACAGCCGGGGTTGGTCTCGTGGTGCAGAATGCGCGAGGCGTGGGCGTAGAGCACCTTGTCCTCTTTCACCCGCTCGAACGCCGGCAGCTTCACATAGGTTTTTTCCCACGGCTTGGGCTTGGGCGGCTGCACCAGCACAGGCTGGGCTTCCTGCGCGGCAGGTGCCGCGTCGGTGGCGTCATCCGAGCATGGGGCCCCTTCCATATAGGGGTTCATGATGGGATCGATGCGGCCAATCTGGTCGAGCTTGCTCGAATCCACCCCTTTCCAGCCCGGCAGCGGCTCCTTGCGGATGACGGCGGTGCCGCGAATATCCTGCATGGTGTCGATGGTCTCCCCCGCCGCGATGCGGTGAGCCACCTCCACCAGCGGCCGCTCGGCGTTGCCGTAAATCAGGATATCGGCCTTGGCATCGAGCAGGATGGAGCGGCGGATGGTCTCGGACCAGTAGTCGTAGTGGGCGATGCGGCGCAGGGATGCCTCGATGCCGCCGATAACGACGGGCACCTCCTTGAAGGCCTCCTTGCAGCGCTGGGTATAGACCAGAGTGGCGCGATCCGGCCGCTTGCCCCCCACATCCCCCGGAGTGTAGGCGTCGTCGTGGCGCAGCTTCTTGTCGGAGGTGTAGCGGTTGATCATGGAGTCCATGTTGCCCGCGGTCACCCCGAAGAAGAGGTTCGGTTTGCCCAGACGCATAAAGTCATCCTTCGATGACCAGTCCGGCTGGGCGATGATGCCGACCCGAAAGCCCTGCGCTTCGAGCATGCGGCCGATGACCGCCATGCCGAAGCTCGGGTGATCCACGTAGGCATCCCCCGTCACCAGAATGACGTCGCAGCTGTCCCAACCGAGCTTGTCCATCTCTTTGCGGGACATGGGCAGGAAGGGCGCCGTGCCGTAGCACTCGGCCCAATAGCGGGGATAGGAGAAAAGGTTGGGTACCGGCTGCATTTTGAACACCTGGAAAAATTCGGGTCGCGCATTATACCGGTTGCAGCCAAGGGGGGCGATGGCTTTTTGTCCCCAGCATTCGCGCGGGAAAAGGCGCTTTGCCATCCAACACCCGCATCACGCCACCACAAACAAGCACGCCCGCAGGATGAGTGCGGGCGATCTTTGACTGCAACTGCCGCACGGTGAGCCGGGCCAATGCGGGGGGCTCACCGCCTGAATGGTTACTGACTCAGATCCTTGTCGATCCAGTATTTGGAGCCGGAGATGTTGGCATCGAACAGCAATCCCTTCTCGCCGATCTGGTAGATGGCCATGCCGCCGTTGTATTTGGCGGTCAGCTCGGCGCTCTCCTTGCCAGCTACCACGCCCACTTCTGAGGTGGCCTCCCAACCCTGGGTCACGAAGGCATCGAATCTGGCTTTGTCTTCAAACAGGATCACCTGCTGATAGAACTTGCCACCGATACCGGCCGCCAGCCCCGCGCCAAACATCTTCATATAGGTGTGTTTGCCACTCTTGCGATTGATGGCCACCCCGGCGCCCTGATTGGTATGCAGCATCAGGGAGAACTTGCGCGAATCGAATACTGCGTAGCCATACGCCTTGTCAAACAGCAACTTGGCTGAAGGCTGTTCATTGAACAGCCGCACCAGTGCCGTGTCGGCCATGGTGTTGAGCGCCACCCGCGCCTCCTGCGGGGTTTTGGGCTCCAGCATTTCGTCGAGCTTCTTGTCGGCTACCTTCAGCCACTCCTTGCCAGTGGCGATGCTCTTGTCGGTCCAGACCCCGGCGGTATTGAACGCCTCTTCACCCCAGGCAGAGATGGAGGCCCAGCTCTTTTTGGAGAAGTCGCTGACATCCTGCCATACCTCCTTGCTAGTCTCACTCACGGCGGTGCCGAGATCGGCGGCGGCAGCCTTCAGTTTCTCCCAGTCGGCATGGCTGGGTGACACCACCAACGTCAGTGACAGGGCCAGCAACCAGTTACGTTTGTTCATTTTTTCACTCCCGTATTGTCGAGTGTCTGGGTTACCCGGTGCGATCCCCTACAACAGGCTACCCGGTGAAAATCACTCCCGCATTATCGGAAGGGGAATCGGGTTAAGCAATCATTGAGTCCTGTTTATCCCGCCAAAGCGCGACAGCCGTTAATAAAAAGGCTGCTCATCAGAGAGGAGCAGCCTTGTTGAACACTGTGAAACCGGACGGGCTTATTCGACCATCATCACCTTGCAGGTGTTGGTACTGCCGACGGTTTCCATCTTGTCACCGTGGGTCAGCAGTACCATATCGCCGCTTTGCAGCAGCCCCTTCTCCTTGAGCACGGCCAGCGCGTCGCGGCACACTTCGTAGACCGGTTTGGTCTCGTCACCGTCGAACAGCACCGGGGTCACACCACGGTAGAGGTTGGCCCAGGCCAGGGTCTTGTTGTGGGGGGACATGGCGAAGATCGGCAGACCGGAGCTGATACGGGACATCAGCAGCGGAGTAGTGCCCGATTCGGTCAGCGCCACGATCGCCTTGACCCCTTCCAGGTGGTTGGCTGCGTACATGGTGGACATGGCGACCGCCTCTTCAACCGAGGTGAAGGTGTAGCTCATGCGGTGGTTGGAGACGTTCAGGCTCGGGTGCTTTTCGGCACCGACACAGACGCTCGCCATGGAGGTGACCGTTTCGATGGGGAACTGACCGGCAGCGGTTTCGGCAGAGAGCATCACCGCATCGGTACCATCCAGCACGGCGTTGGCGACGTCCATCACTTCGGCACGAGTCGGCAGCGGCGCATTGATCATCGATTCCATCATCTGGGTAGCGGTGATCACCACACGGTTGAGACGACGGGAGTGACGGATCAGCTTCTTCTGTACACCAACCAGCTCGGGGTCACCGATCTCGACGCCCAGATCGCCACGGGCAACCATAACGGCATCAGAGCCGAGGATGATATCTTCCATCGCTTCGTCAGTGGCGACGGTCTCAGCGCGCTCGACCTTGGCCACGATCTTGGCATTGGAGCCAGCTTCGCGAGCCAGTTCGCGGGCGTAACGCAGATCATCACCGCAGCGCGGGAAGGAGACGGCCAGATAATCCACGTTCATCAGCGCGGCTGTCTTGATATCTTCCTTGTCTTTCTCGGTCAGGGCTGGCGCGGAGAGACCGCCCCCTTTCTTGTTGATGCCCTTGTTATTGGAGAGCGGGCCAGCCACGGTGACAGTGGTCAGAATACGTGTGCCTTCGACGCTCTCTACTTTCAGCTGCACACGGCCATCATCCAGCAACAGGATATCGCCCGGCACTACATCGTTTGGCAGGCTCTTGTAGTCGATACCAACCTGCTCCTGACAGCCTTCACCCTTGCCCAGGGCTGCATCCAGCACGAACTTGTCACCGATGGCGAGATAGATCTTGCCATCCTTGAAGGTGGATACACGGATTTTCGGGCCTTGCAGGTCACCCATGATGGCAACGTGGCGGCCGAGCTTGGCAGCAATGTCACGCACCTGATTGGCGCGCTGGATATGATCTTCAGGAGTGCCGTGAGAGAAGTTCATCCGCACCATGTCGGCACCAGCGCGGATAATCCCTTCGAGGATCCCTTCGCGGTCGGTGGCCGGACCAAGTGTGGTTACAATCTTTGTACGTCTAGGCATGAAAGACTCCAATATGAAGTTGAGATAACTTGAGATTCTGCCCCATCAAACCGATGGCTCGATGCACCCGCTTGCAAACCATCCGGGTGGTTTTTGTTATTAAGTTACAATACCACATCAAGACTACACCAAGGAGGGTGGCATAGACAGTCGGGGGCCAAAGCCCCCGACGATTCAGGAAGAGTGTGGTGTTTCAAAGCGGGATTCGCGCAATCCCTCTTTTACCTTCTTCAGGTTTTCACGAAATTTCATCCCCCGGCGCAGGGTAAATCCGGTTGCCAGCACATCCACCAGCGCCAGCTGCGCGATGCGGGAAGCCATCGGCATGTAGACATCGGTATCTTCCGGCACATCCATGGAGAGCACCAGGTTGCACTCGCGCGCCAGTGGGGAATCCTTGGCGGTCATGCCGATGACGGTGGCGTCGTTCTCGCGCGCCAGCGCGGCGATCTCGACCAGCGCCTTGGTGCGGCCGGTATGGGAGATCAGCACCACCACATCCCCTTCGCTGCTGTTGATGCAGCTCATGCGCATCATGACGATATCGTCAAAGCTCACCACCGGGATATTGAAGCGGAAGAACTTGTTCTGGGCATCGCGGGCAACGGCTGAGGAGGCGCCAAGACCAAAGAAGCTGATCTTCTTGGACTGGGTCAGGATATCGACACAGCGGTTGATGGCCGAGATATCCAGGCTGTTCTTGGCGGCATCCAGACAAGCCATGGTGGATTCGAAGATTTTGGCCGTGTAGGTATCGGGGCCGTCTTCTGCTTCCACATGACGATTGACGTAAGGAGTGCCATTGGCCAGGCTCTGGGCCAGATGGAGTTTGAAATCGGGGAAGCCTTTGGTATCGAGGCGACGGCAAAAACGGTTGACGGTCGGTTCACTGACGTCGGCCATTTTGGCCAGGGCGGCGATGCTGGAGTGGATGGCGGTCTGGGGAGACGCCAGGATCACCTCGGCAACCTTGCGTTCTGATTTACTGAAACTTTCCAGGTTGTTCGTAATTTTATCAAGGGTATTCATCATCACCACCAGACGTTTTTGTAATTTAGCTTCAGTGTCTTTGCACTAAATCTACGGCTAAGCAGGTTTCCAATCAAGCTGATGACTATACAAGACAAGCGGTTATCGCAACTAACGCCTGCCGTACAAAGTATGACTCATCTCTAATTATTTCGTACTTTTCGTTACAAAACGTCACCTCGCTGTGAAACCGCTTACAAATGTTGCAAAGCAACAACACTGTGAGCAGGCGCACGTTTGTATCGATCCGGCGGGTGAGTGAGCCTGAGCTCGGATAGAATGGGCCGTCATAATCCAACAATAATGTCGGGACACCACAGTCGTCCCCATCCTGTAACGAAGGAGTTGTTATGCAGCATACCCATGCGCTGGTCGGCGATGTCGGCGGTACCAATGCGCGTCTGGCCCTGTGTGAGCTGGCCACCGGTACTATCTCTCAGGCAAAGACCTACTCAGGTCTGGCCCATCCCAGCCTTGAAGCCGTGGTTCGCCTCTATCTGGAGGAACACAAGGTCGAGGTGGCTGAAGCCTGCATCGCCATCGCCTGCCCCATAAATGGTGACTGGGTCGCCATGACCAACCACAGCTGGGAGTTCTCCATCAGCGAGATGCAGAACAATCTCGGGCTGGCACGCCTGCAAGTAATCAACGACTTTACCGCGGTCTCGATGGCGGTACCGGTATTGGCCGAATCGGATCGCATCCAGCTGGGCGGCGCCGCACCGGTGGCTGGCAAACCCATCGCCATCTATGGAGCGGGCACCGGCCTTGGGGTTGCGCATCTGGTCAAGGCGGGCGATCAGTGGTTGAGCCTGCCGGGCGAAGGGGGTCATGTGGATTTTGCCGCCAACACCGAAGAGGAAGATGCGGTGCTGCAGGTGATGCGTGGCGAACTGGGCCATGTCTCGGCCGAGCGTTTCTTATCCGGCCCGGGCCTGGTCAATCTCTATCGCGGGCTGGTGAAATCCGATGGTCGTGAGCCGGAGCCGTTCGCCCCTAAAGACATTACCGAACGTGCGCTGGCGGGCGAGTGTCTGGATTGCCGCCGCACCCTGAGCCTGTTCTGCGTGCTGATGGGCCGCTTTGCCGGCAACCTGGCGCTCAATATGGGCACCTTTGGCGGCGTCTATATCGCAGGTGGGATAGTGCCGCGCTTCCAGGAGTTCTTCACCAGTTCCGGTTTCCGGGTTGCCTTTGAAGACAAGGGCCGTTTCAAATCCTACCTCAAGGATATTCCGGTATTCCTGATCACCCATGAAGGGCCTGGCCTGCTCGGTGCTGGCGCTTACCTGCGCCAGTCGATGGGGATTACCATCTGATTGGAAGGTGGAGTGAAGCTGGAACATCCGTGGTTCAGCATCGATTCAGTGTGGATGGCATATAGTAGCAGCACGTAACCAAGAGGGCCGCACTTCACAAGGAGTGGAAAGCGACTCTCATCCGCTGGATACGTTTGTCACCTGACAAGCCTGAACTGTTTCAACCGGCCTTCTGGCCGGTTTTTTTTATCTCTGAGATCGGACACTACTGGGCCAGCGCCTTCAACTGTGTCTTGTCGGGCGGGTTGTTCCAGTCGATGGGGCCGTGGGTAAAGCGGTACTGCAGCCGTGGCAGGCTGGTCTCCAGCCACTCTTCCCTAAAGTAGGCATACCCCTGATTCCAGTCAGGATCATTGGCCCAACCGGTTTGCAGGAAGTAGAGGCGAGTGCCCTGCCCTTCCGGCACAAAGCGCAGACAAACCTGAGTCTTCTGCTGACGAATATGGGGCAGACTGGGCGGAAAATTCCAGCTAAAGCTGAGCAAATCATAGGGCATGACGGCCATGACCCTGCACCCTTCACTGCCCCGTTCACCCAGTGGAGCATCCGGCCTGAAGTAGATTTCGAAGGGGCCATTCGGTTCGGCTACCATCAAACACTCGGGAGCCAGAAAACTGCGCAGACCACTCTCTGTCGTCCAGGCGTGCCACACGTCATCGATATGAGCCGGAACAAAAATGTTGCCTTCAATCTGTTTATTGTCCATAAATCAACAATCCTCACGCCATCCATACAGGGGACTTCGGCAGTATAGCCCCATGACAAATGTATTGGACAGCCCTTAATCACACCCTTGTCATTTGCCCCAGATAACCTTGCCCGCGTGCAACAGGGAACAGTGACCGCCCTTGGGAGAGCATGATGATCAGGCGCATGGAAGAACGTGATATCACCCCGCTGGCCAAGCTGTTTTTACAAGGCCGCAGACAAACCTTTCACTGGGTAGACCCCTCCCTGTTTCACCTGGATGACTTTATCGAGCAGACCCGGGGAGAAGAGATATGGGTGGCTGAGCGAGGGGGGACGCTCTGCGGATTTATCGCCGTATGGCAACCCGATCACTTTGTGCATCATTTGTACGTTGCGAGCGACTGGCATGGTCAGGGGATTGGGCGAGCGCTGCTCGAACATGGTCTGGCAAATAATCCCCGCACGGCATCACTCAAGGTGGCAACCCGCAATACGGCGGCCGTGGCCTTCTATCATCGGCTTGGCTGGCAGCATGGCGACGAGACCGGGTACTGCGAGCTCACCGGTCCCTGGTGCAAGCTTTGTCGTGAGTAGACAACAGCTCTCCAGACTGTCATGCATGGGCCCGTAAAGGGAAAATATCGATCCGGGATTGCATGGCAGAATATGAGAACACCACGACCCCCGTTGCGCGCGTGATCGCGACCACCGCTCGCACCGAGGATCCCACGCAGGGCGTATGTGCTCTCTAGACCCGAAACAGCTTGAGCAGGGTATCGAGCTGACCGGAGAGCTGGCGCAAATCGCTGCTGGCTTCAGCCACTTGCACCACCCTGGCCGCGCTCTCGCTATTGAGGGTGGCAATCCGGTTCACGCTATGGCTCACCGCCTCTGCTACCGAGTGTTGCTCTTCCGAGGCTTGGGCAATATACATGTTCATCTCGCGGATCAGACTGACCTGGTTTTTAATTTTCTCCACCGATACCTGTACATCGGCGGCTTCGGCGCCCGCACGAGAGGCCTGCTCCTGGCTCAACTGCATCCCGGCACCGACATTCTGGGTCGCCTGTTGCAGCCGTTTGATGCTGGCACTGATCTCTTCGGTCGACTGACGAGTGCGCCCCGAGAGGGTTCGCACTTCATCGGCCACCACCGCAAAACCGCGCCCCTGATCCCCAGCCCTCGCCGCCTCGATGGCGGCATTGAGCGCCAGCAGATTGGTCTGCTCGGCAATACCATTGATCACTTCGATAATATTGCCGATGCTGCTGCTCTCGGTAGAGAGGGAGCGCATCAGCCCCGCCACCCGTTCCACCTCTCCCACCAGCTGGTGAATCGCCTGATTGGCATGACCGGCCAGATTGTAGCCCTGTTCGACATAAAGGTTGGCCTCATCGGTCGCCGTAGCAGTCTTCACTGCATTACCTGCCACCTCCTGCACCGCCTGGCTCATCTCGGTAATGGCAGTCGCGACCTGATCCAGCTCCAGTTGCTGGGCATCACTGGCGCCCCGAGTATCCGCCGCAAGGGTGTCACAACGTTCCGCGGTCTGCAGCACGCCAGCAGAGAGCTCGTTGATTTCGGCCACCATCTCCTGAAGCTTGGCAATAAAGTGATTGATGTTGGTGGCCAGCGCGCCCATCTCATCCTGACGGAGGATCTTGAGACGCCGGGTCAGATCCCCCTCTCCCCTGGCCAAATCGAACACCGCCAGATTCATCTGATGAAGTGGTCTCAGCACATTGCGATGAATGAGTACCATCAACAAGGCAATGATACAGATATCAAGTACCAGGATCTGCCAGACAGTGGTGATCAACTGCTGGCGCAAGTTGGCCTGAATGGCCGCATCACTGGTTTCGACCAGCAATCTGGCCACGGTATTTTTCTGGCCGCTGTCGTCGTAGACCAGATCATACCCCCCATAGGCCACCGTATCGGCGGGTATGGCCGTTACAGGGGAAATAGTGCCCGCTGCATCGCGGGCAAACCCGGCCACCAGCTTCTCCTTGTTGACCACCAGCAGTGTGCTGAGCATATCGGCCGCCAGCTCGGATTTGAGCGATGCCTCGATAAAGGCCGACTCATAATTCCACAAAGGGCCAGGCAAGGAGAGCTGCAGTCGCTTGATCGCCTGCTCGACCAGCTGAGCCTGTTTGCTGTAGCTCTCTTCCCTCACCGAGCTGTAGTTATAACCACCAAACAGTACCAGTAGCAGACTCACCGAGAGGGAAGTCAGTACGGCAATCCTGAACTTCAGACTTTTCCAATCCATGACTTCCTCCCGGTATTAACGGCAGCAGGAACAGTACAACTTACTGGTACTTGGCGTTGATTTTCTCGATGGTGCCGTCGGCTTTCATGGCTGCCAGAACCTCGTTGAGCTTGTTGATGAGTTCATCGGGCGTATCCTTGTTAAACGCCAAACTCATCTGGGTTTCCTTGAACACGAAGACCGGCTTGGGTGAGGCCACCTTCTCCTTGCTGGCCAGATAGGGCGCCAGATACTGGCCGGTTGCCCAGAGATCGATACGACCGGCCTCCAGTTTTTTCACGTTGGCGGTGTCATTGGCTGCCAGCTGCAACTTGGCAAATCCCTGTGCCTTAAGATACTCGGCTGCCGCATCACCGTTGTAGCCCCCCACCGAATACTGCTTGGCCTCTTCCAGTGAAGAGACTGTGATATTGGCCGTCGAGCTGGAGAAGAACACCCAGTTGTTATTGACCAGCGGCCCCACCCATTTGAACAGCGCCTCACGCTCCGGGGTACGAGTCGTGGAGTAGAGTGCGGTGTTGGGAGTGCTGAGGGTATCTTCATACGCCCGCTTCCAGGGCATCAGGGTCAGCTTGTATTCGACGCCGGCACGCTTGAGCAGCTCTTCGACCACCTCGGTCGATAGCCCGACAATCTTGCCCCCCTCCCCCTGCATGTTGAACGGAGGGTAATCCTCGGTCATCACGTTCAGTGGCGCAGCCTGAACTGCGCTTATCGCCATCATGGAAGAGACTGAAAAAATTGCACTTTTCCACAGCAGTTGATAGTTCATTGCAACCTCGCTTTGCTTGCCATTCATCCCTGAACATCCGCCGTTACCGATGGCGGTGCACATCTGACCCGCTGGGGTCATGCCGGCTTTCACGGCTCGCCGCCCACCCATGTGCAGCAGCAAACAGATCCGGATTTTGCCAGTGCGCAACGAAACGCAATCGGCGGGGGAGGCTCACGACAAATCGAGGTGGAAACATGCCAGGGCAGCATGAGGGGAGTGTGGAGGGGGCGGATAAACCTCTGCCATACAACAGCGCTGTGGCGAAGCAGAAGCGCATCGTTTAATGACCAGGGTCTGGGAGAGAAATGATAGAAAACGCCAACATCCATTTTCCCATACTGCTCGAGGAGACCTCAGAGCCAAACCTGTCCTTTAGCTAAGGTCACGAAAAGAGATACGTCAAATGAGAGTGCTAACCCCCTCATCTACTTCCAAATTAGATTCCAGATGAGCTCCGCAGAGCCGAAAAGTGGCGCGAGAGAACCGAAACAGAGAAGACCACCGCGAGGTGGCCTTCTACAAGTTAACGATGAACGTCTGGCGATACTCAATCCTTGGCGGCGTCCATCACACCTTCTTCGGAGTGCGCAGGCAGGATCAGGTTGAGCAGGATGGCGGCAACGGAGGCCAGGCCAACACCGGCCAGCGCGAAGTCGCCAATCTTCATCTCCAGCGCACCGACACCGACAGTAAGAGTCACGGCGACGATGGCGATATTGCGCGACAGTCCCAGATCCACCTTGGATTCCACCAGCGTCTTGAGACCGATGGCAGCGATGGATCCGAACAGCAGCAGCATGATACCGCCCATCACCGGCATCGGGATGGAGGTGAGCAACGCATTGAACTTGCCGAAGAAGGCCAGAATGATGGCAAACACCGCAGCCCAGGTCATGGTGACCGGATTGAAGTTGCGAGTGATCATCACGGCACCGGTCACTTCGGCGTAGGTGGTCACGGGTGGGCCACCGATGAAACCGGCGAAGCAGACTCCGATACCGTCACCGGCCAGCGTACGATGCAAACCCGGATCCTTGGTGTAATCCTTGCCAGTCACGCCACCAATCGCCAACACGCCACCGATATGCTCGATACAGGGGGCGATGGCTACCGGCAACATGAACAACGCAGCAGCCCAGTTGATCTCCGGGGTTTCGAAGTGGGGCAGCGCCAGCCAGGGGGCGTTCACCATGCCATCGAAACTCACCTGGCCCATGAACACCGCCGAGACATAACCGGCAATCACACCGCACAGGATGGGGATCAGCTTGATCCACCCCTTGCAGAACACAGCTGCAATCAGGGTGACCGCCAGCGAGATACCGGCCAGCGTCAGCGCAGTCCCCGCAGGAACCACCTGCTCACCACCGGCGCGGCCCATCGCCATGTTGCAGGCAACCTGCGCCACAGAAAGACCGATCACCATGATCACCGGGCCAATCACCACCGGGGGCAGCAATTTGTGCACAAAACCCATCCCTTTTGCCCGGATCAGCGCAGCCAGAATGAAATACATGAAACCGGCGGCAAACAGGCCAAACATGGTGGATGGCAATCCCCAAGTCTGGGTGGCGTAGATGATGGGAGCGATAAAGGCAAAGCTGGAACCGAGGAAAATCGGGACCTGGCGGCGGGTGCAGAGCTGGAACAACAGGGTGCCCACACCGGCGCCAAGCAGGGCCATGGAGGGGTTCAGTCCGGTGAGCAGGGGCACCAGAACCATGGCACCGAAGGCGACAAACAGGATTTGCAGCCCGGCGACACTTTGCTTGACTAAGGAAAACATGGATGTCCTTAATTTTTTGATAACTGATGGGGATATTTATCACTTTTCAGTCATCACAAGACTTTTTCAAGGCACAAAATGAACACAAATGCGTCACCTGTTACCTTTTACTGCTTGGGAAGGGCATGAAACTGGCTTTTTAGGCGGGATTCGTTGCTACAAGCATCGAGTATGCGATTTTACGCATTATTGTGACGAACGCCAATCGTTTTTCCATCATGTTTATTGTGTTCATAGTCAAAAATGCCGCCGCTTGGGGGCGCTCTATACTGGATCCTGTGAATCAAGATGGACAAGGAGTCCCCATGTCACAGCCCTCATTCAAGGCCAGCCAGCGCAGATTGCTTATTGGCTCGGCCATCGCACTCGCCCTGTTTGCGAACCCGTTCAGTTATGATTTCGCCCACAATGAGTGGCAAATGAATCAGGCCTATGCCAAGTCCTGCTTTATCGCCGGCACTCGCATCACGATGGCCGATGGCTCCACCCGCCCCATAGAGACGCTCAGGGTCGGTGAACGAGTGCTGGATCAACACGGCGGCAGTAACCGGATCCTGGCGGTCGAACGGGTCATACTGGGCAAACGCAGACTCTACGGGATCAATGATCTGCCCCCGTTCTTTACCGCAGAACACCCTCTGCTGACCACGCGGGGCTGGGCAGCCATCTCACCGGCCATGACACGAACCGAAAACCCGCAACTGGCAGTGCTGCCGCTATTTACAGGCATGCAGATAATGTGTCGCCCGGCACCTGTCATGGTGACGGGCAACCTGGCCCTGCAATCCCAGCCGGAATTACTGCTGGTTGAGTCACTCTGCTGGATCGAGGCGCCTCCCACTACCGCACTCTTCAATCTGCTGCTCGATGGCAGCCATAGCTACATCGCCAATGAGCTGATCGTTCACAACAAAGATGGCGATGGTGGCAGTGGGGGCAGCAGTGGTGGGGGCAGCAGCAGTGGTGGTGGCAACAGCGGCGGAGGCAGCAACAGCGGCGGAGGCAGCAACAGCGGCGGAGGCAGCAACAGCGGCGGTGGCAGCAACAGCGGCGGAGGCAGCAACAGCGGCGGAGGCAGCAACAACGGCGGAGGCAGCAACAACGGCGGAGGCAGCGACAGCGGCGGTGGCAGCGATGGGGGCAGCGATGACAGTGGCGGCCAAGGCGAGCATGCCGGCGGAGAGCAGCATGGTGGAGGTGAACGGCATGCTGGTGGAGAAAAACATGCAGGGGGAGAACGCCATGGGGGTGGCCGCGGGTTTGGCAATGGCGTTGATGACAACGGTGTGGATGCCGTCGATGCCAACGGCAACAAGCTCAGAGGCGATGGCACCATCGATGACAACGGCGTAGATGCCGTCGATGCCAACGGCAACAAGCTCAGGGGGGATGGAACCATCGATGACAACGGTGTGGATGCTGTCGATGCCAACGGCAACAAACTAAGAGGTGATGGCACGGTCGATGACAACGGTGTGGATGCTGTCGATGCCAACGGCAACAAACTAAGAGGTGATGGCACGGTCGATGACAACGGT